>JBILUQ010000479.1:0-15837 GCA_044370935.1 Chthoniobacteraceae bacterium | reverse complement strand
CTCCCAGAGCAAGTCCGCTCGCCTGACAAGGGTGAGACCGCAGTGTTTAGCGCCGGAATGGTGGTTACTCAAGATACGCGTTTCCAATGGTTCTATCGTTCGTTGCCTGACGCACCGTGGGTGCCTGTTCCGGGTGCAACTGTCGGATCCGGGACCGGCAGCAGTTGTGTCATCTCCAACGTCAAGCAGGCTGACGAGGGCGAGTACCGGTTGGAGGTTTCGAACCCCGCGGGAACGATTACCTCGGACATCGCGAAACTCACGGTGCGCCGCCCCGTGGTGATTGAGTCGGTGGTCGTCGACGTGCCGAACGCCAACCCTGGTTCGAGGGTGACGTTCTCTTCGGTCATGAACGACGGAGACCTTTCGGATCCAGCCTATCAGTGGATGAAGCAAAACCCGCGCACCCGCGTTTGGGTCCCGCTGGATGGGCAAAATGCCTCCACCATGACTCTCAGCAACCTCACCGAGGCTGATGAAGGATTGTATATGCTTCGCGCCTTCGCCCAGGTCAACGGTGTGGTTAATAGCGCGCCTGTGAAGCTTTCGGTCAATGATCCGATGAGCTTTGTGGCAGGTCAGCGCCTCACTTCGATGACCCGCTTGGAAGGTGAGTCGGTTGTCTTCACAGTGAAGGCGGCAGGTTATGCCCCGCAGTTCCAGTGGTACCGCAGTTCGGACGGCGTAGAGTGGACTCCGGTGGCGGGTGCGACCGCCGCCAGCCTGACGATCAACTCAGCGAAACCAGAGAACGCCGGGTATTACGGTGTCATCCTAGACAACGGATTTTCCGCAGCCGGGGTCAAGAAATCCACGGCTGGCGTCAAACAAAAGGGATCATTGTTCTTCGACCCGTTGCCGCTTGGTCGTTTGGTCGTCCTTGGACTTCCAGTTTTGGAAAGCTTCCAGCCGTCACTGATCGGGGCCACTGTCAGCGTTTTGAATGGAGTAACGATGGCTGACGAAGGATCAACCGTGACGCTTGCCCTGCGCCTTTCCAATCTCAACTCCGGGCCGGTGAGCTATCAGTGGCGCAGAAATGGCGAGCCGATCGCCGGTAAGCGCGGAGAAATCACCCAGTTCCCTGAGGCCGCCCTGCTGGAGTTGCCCAACCTCGTTGAGGCAAACGCGGGACAGTACGATGTCGTTTGCACAAACGCCCAGGGAGCCATTGCAAGCGAGCCGCTCAGCCTGTTTGTAAAACTCAAGCCTAAGATTGTCGGTGACCCCGCTTATCAAGTGGTGGGAGATGGCAGCGGAGCGAGTTTCCGGGTTGATTCCAAGGGCTGGGATCTCGCCTACCAATGGGAGTGGAGCGCGTCCGAGGGCGGGGTTTATGAGCCGGTGACACTGGAGAACGTCGACAGCGCAAGTGAAGTGCTTTCGCTTGCGAGTGTTGTCAAAGGCGGTTCGGGTGCTCTCGGCGGAGGGTATTTCAGGGTGCGCGTTTCGAACACTTTGGGTGGAGTTTCGAGCGAGGTCGTGAGCAACCCCGCGCGCCTGTGGGTGACCGCATCCGACGACATCCAGATCACCATGCAGCCTGTGTTCGCCGGGTCAACGAGCGCAATTGTGGCTCCGGGCGGAACACCTGCGACGCTTTCGGTAACCGCAACCGGCTCTGGCCTGCTCAAGTACCAGTGGCGCAAAGACGGCACCGCGATCGACGGTGCAACGGCTAGCTCTCTCCAACTTCCCGTGGCTAACAACAACTCGGGCGGTGTCTACGACGTGCTCGTTTATAACGAAGCAAACTTCGCCTACAGCAATCCATGCACGCTGGTTGTAGCTCCGCGCATCGACGCGATCAGCATCCCATCCATTGCGAACCTTGGCGCGGGCGTTCGATTAGAGGTGCAGGCTTCATCGCCGGGCGAGCTCACCTATCAGTGGCGCCGCATGACTTCGTCTGGCATTTCGAATGTGAGCAACGGCAGCGGGGTTAGTGGCGCAAACAGTGCGGCCCTTGTGTTCTCCGATTTCAAAGCTGCGGATGCGGGTTCCTACAGCGTAACCGTGACTTCACTCAACGGATCCCAGAGCACGCCTTGGGCGCCGGTTTCAACCGTTTCCAAGGTGTCGATCATCACCCAGCCAGTGGGCTTGTCCAAGGCGGAGGGCCAGAGCGCCCAACTCTCGGTGCTCGCCCAGGGTGGGGGATCCCTCTCGTACAGGTGGCTCAAAGACGGCGTGGCCCTCACAAGCTCCCCCTCGGCAAGCATTGCAAGCGCGGGCACCTCCAGCGTGCTTACCTTTGGCAGCATCAGGTCTAGCGATGCCGGAAATTATCAGGTGGAGGTTTCCAACGAGGCCGGCGCGCTCACGAGCGCGGCAGCGTCCGTGCTTGTCCAGGCCGCGTTGAGCGTGTCGATCGGTGAGCCGCCCGTGGTTAAAGTCGGCAGCGCCCTTGGCCTCAACGCTTCCGTGCAGGGCGCCGACAGCGTGAAGTACCAGTGGTATCGGGGAACGGGGGCAGCCCTCTCGAAGCTAGCGGGCGCCACCGCCTCCCAGCTAAGGCTGAATCCGGTGATGAGTTCCGATGCGGGCGCGTATACCTTGGAAGTCATTGACTCCGGCAACGCTACCCGGACTGCGAGGGCGTCTGTTGTCCTCAAGGTATTGAGCGCTCCGGAGCTTTCTGTCTCGCTTGCCTCGCAGTCGGTGAAGTTGGGTTCACCCGTGGTCTTTGCCGTGTCCGCAAAATCCTCGAGCCCTCTTGTCTACCAGTGGTTCAAGGGATCGACCGAGCTGTCCGAAACCTCCTCACGCTTCCGGATTCCCGTCGCGTCTGCCGACGACGTTGGAAGCTACAAGGTGCGTGTGAGCGTGAGCGGCGATAGCACCCTGTTTGCAGAGGCCACTGCGCAGCTCACCGTGGTGTCTGGCACTGCCCGCGGCTCCGTGAACAACCAAGGCGCGTTGGGAACCCTCAACGCCGCAAGCCCGTCCCGCTGGTGGATTTACCGCGTCAATGCAACCGACCGTGGCACCGCCGCGGATTTCGCCCCGCGCTCCGGCATCTGGATTCTCGAACGCAAGGAGGTGAGGGAATCCGGAGTTTTGACTGCGGTGAGCGCCGGACGAGCCGCATGGGTTTGGGCGGATGCTGATGGTGCGGTGGTTTGGGAAGAAAGCGAACAACAGGTGGCCGATGGTGATTCTTCTGCGGCTTCGGTGTTCTCGCTTATCGGACTACGCGGATCCGCGCCGCTGCAATCCGTTGTGCTCGGAGGCGAGGTCGATGAGAAGAGCGTGGCGGGCTGGTTTGGTGCTCCTGACACCATCCTCGGAACCTATGAGATGGACGAATCTTTCGATATCGAAATGACGTGGGACGAGGACTTATTCACCGAGATGACTGGAACCACAAGCTGGAACGATCTGCTAATTTCAATTCGCTCCGAGGTCCAGACATCGGGCTCCAGCCCGTCAGGCGCGCTGATCGGGGACTAGCCCTTCCAGGAACAGTCCACACCAATCCACCCCGATTGACATGTGCCACCCACACCTTTGGAGCGCGCAGCCCCAGCTGCGCATCGGCGTGTTCGGCGCGTTGAACGTGCATCCGCACTTGGTGCCCCGCGCTCCCAAGAGGCGGCCTTCTCCAACATCACGCGCCCGTTGATGTCACTCTTTTCAGTTTGATATCCGCCGCTTTTGCGCGCTCAATTATCTCTCTGTTTCGCCCGCACATCCGCCCACATTCCCACTACACCCCCACATGCATCCATCCACCCCACATCAATCCGTCACATCCCTGAACAGGCGGGAATTCCTGCAAAAAAGCGCTCAAGCCGGTGGAGTCCTCCTCTCCACGCTTCCGATTGCAAGGCACGCCCACGCCGCTAGCGGTGGCGGTCCGCTCAAGCTCGCTTTGGTCGGCGGAGGCGGCCGCGGATTGGGTGCTGCGAACCAGGCGCTAAGCACGGGGCATCCGATCCAGCTCGTGGCTGTCGCCGAGCTGTTTCAAGACAAAGCTGAGGGCGCCGTTGCAACCATCAAGGCGCAGCACCCGAATGCCGTCGATGTGCCGCCGGAGCGCATTTTCCTCGGTTTCGAGGCCTACAAACAGGCGATCTCGGCTTGCGACGTGGTGATCCTCGCTTCTCCCTGCGTGTTCCGCCCTGCCATGTTTGAGGAGGCGGTACGCCAGGGCAAACACGTGTTCATGGAAAAGCCGGTGGCGGTGGATGCCCCCGGGATCCGACGTGTTCTTGCTGCAGCCGCCGAAGCGAAGAAGAAAAACCTGAAGGTCGGCGTCGGCCTGCAGCGCCGCCACAAGCTCGGGTACCGTGAGGCCGTCAAGCGTGTTCAGGACGGGGCCATCGGACAGATTTTTTACGCGCGCACTTTTTGGAACATGGGAACCGCCCGCGCCATGGTGCCTCGGCGCCCCGAGTGGAACGAGCTCGAGTACCAGCTACACAACCAGTTTTATTTCGCGTGGCAATGCGGCGATATCCATGTGGACATGGGCCTGCATAACATCGACGTGATTAACTGGATCAAGGGCATGTATCCTGTCAGAGCCATGGGTGTGGCGGGTGCGGAGGTGCGCCGTGGTAAGGATGCGGGAAGTTTGTACGACCACTTCGCGATCGAATACGAGTATGCCGATGGCACCCGTTTGTTTGCGCAAAACCGCCAGATAGCCGGCTGTTTCAACTACGTTGCCGAAAACGCACACGGCACGCTCGGCTCGGTTGAAATGATCAACGAACGAAACATCTTCACCATCACCGGGCCGAATGCATGGAAGTACGAACCCGAAAAGCCCACGGTGAATCCCTACCAACTCGAGCACGACGACTTGTTCAAAGCCATAATCAATGATGAGCCTTACAACGAAGCGGAGCGGGGCGCCTTGAGCACCATGACCGCGATCATGGGCCGGATGGCCGGATACTCCGGCAAACGCATCGAGCTTGAGGAAGCGCTCGCCTCGCAGAAGCCTTTCAGCAGGGAGATCACATCCCTCAAAGACGAGCCTCCGGTGCTGCCTGACGCGGACGGCGCCTACCCGATCCCCGTCCCAGGCCGCTACGACCCCCTCTAGCATTGGGAAGCGCGGACTGGGCTATGAAACGCGGTCGGGCAAAACCCTGGGACCGCGCAGCCCCAGCTGCGCATGGACGTCCCCATCACCATGCACGCCGAAGCGGAGCTGGGGCTCCGCGCTCCCAGGGGGGGGAGCCCCGCTAAAAGCGCTACGCGCCCATTCCGTCTTCGAACGAACCGCCTGCTGCAGGCCACTGGAAATGGTCGCGCACATACGCGATCCCATCCGCGCTGGTGTAATCCAAATCTTTGTGCGCGCTCTCCGCTTCCACCACGAGCGGCGCGGACTTGCTTCCCATCAATTTGCAATACCGCTGCGGGTACCCGATTTGCAGCATCAGTTCCGCGTAACGCTGCATGTTCAAATCCCCGGTGGCCAGATCCGTAAACTGCATTCCCCGCTTGCCCCATTGCGGCTCCATGCTCCTGAGCGGGAACCCGGGCCGAACCGTGTGGTTCTTGATATGACACGCGTACACCCAAGGACCGACTTTCAAAAACCGGCTTTCAAAGGATTCGCCGTCCCAGCAATGCGAGGGATCCGCGTTGACCCCGAACGACTCGTCTCCGTCGCAAATCGAGGTTAACATCAAAAATTCGTCCGCGGTCGCGGCTGCGGTCCCTGGGTGGATTTCATGACAGAGCTTGATCCCGAGCTTCCGAGCGTGCGCGCGGATCTTCGCGGTCTTTTTCACAAAGCGCTCCTGACCTTCTTTCAAAAGATCATACCCCGGTCCGGCCCAGAATCCCCATGGGTATCCGGAGGCCAGCTCCCATCCGAATGCGACGCCCCAGAACATCGGGAAAATCTTGACCCCCAGTTCCGCCAGCAGGTCGAGAAGCCTGAGCACATAGTCCTCGGCCCAAGCCTCGATTTCAGCCGGTGATTTTTTGGCGACATCTTCGGGAATGAACGGGCGAATGCTCGGCGATCCCGTCCAAGCCGTGGTGTGGACCCAGATAGGGCAGTGGCCGGAAACTCCGTCGATGTGCAGTCCGTGTTCTTCAAAAGTGTCGCGGATTTCCTTCGCGCTCTGAAATCCGGATCCGCCTTGGAGCATGTAGTTGCTGGGCTGCGCGCCGGCGGCTCCGGAACGCTTTGCGTAGGCGAGGAAATCGTTCAGCGACTTCGCCCCGTGCTGTGCGCCTTCGATGGAGGGATGAAAAACGGTTTGGCTCATAGGATTTCTGGATGTTTGGGTGGATTAAGAGCAGCAAGTATGCGCGTGAAGACGCAGAAAATTCCAGCGCTTTTAAGCCGGAGCGATTCTGGTCGCCCGACCGGACCCGCGCAAATCACGGCATCCCCCCCTGGGACCGCGTAGCCCCAGCTGCGCTTCCACGATCACAACGGAACGGCTTGCCTTCCACCCAGCCGCTTCGCTGATACGCCACCTCTTTGTTGCAATCCGCATCGAGGCGCAGCTGGGGCTACGCGCTCCCAGGGGTTCTCGAAGGACCGAGACTTTGAGAACCAGCCATCCTTCGCCCCAAAAGCGCTGATTCACGGCGCCGTCTGTCTTGAGGCGCATCGGCTGGGTTAATTCAAAAAAACTCGCGTGGCATCCCTTGCCTGCGGCTCGAATTGCACGAATTTCTCGAAATTGCGATCGGTAGATCCCGGGGGCCTGGCGGTCTTTGCAAATCCTTTACAATATCCTTTCAAGCTGTTTCTTACGCTCGAGTTCAGGTTTTTCATGTGAAGTCGGGGTCCGGCGGAGCCAGCAGGTATGCGGCGAGTGAATTCAATGGTTTTTACGGGTGCATTTATCGCGCAATTTGCTGATACTCACGCCTTACATCTTTCTCTTGCCACTTAAGGCGCGAGAATTTGTGAATGTCACCACCCCGTGTCACGTTCGAAATCGATCCACCCTAGTCATGCCGATCGTCGCCGACAAATCCGTCGGAGGCGCTTCGATATTGCGTCGAATTTAGGCAACCCTGCATCAGGACGTCGCGCTGCACGCGGGCGCGCGAGACGCAGTCGTTTGGCGGCTTCGTGGGCATCGCGTCTTGCACATGAATTTGAAAATGCACCGTGGGTCGAGGCATTCCGCGAGCACGGTCCGCAGCAGGTGTTCCGCATCTCGCCGTTGCTGACGAAGGTGGTGACGCTTTTTCTGGTCTTTTGTCTCAATTTCACGGGCGGCCCCGGGGTGGTCATCACCGGTTCGCTGGTGCTTTTCGCGAGCTCCCAAAAGGCGGATGCGCAGACTTTAAAAACATGGGTGGCGGCCCCCACAGGCACGAATTTCAATGTCGCGGGGAACTGGACTGGTGGGGCGCCTGTAGCCAATAACACGCTCAGCTTTGGCAGCACAAATGCATCTATTCTCAACAATGATTTAACCCTCACGCTTAGTGGTTTGGAATTTACCAATGGCGCTTCCGCGTACTCCATTTCGGGCAACGCGATCACGCTTGCCGCGGGTACTTCAATCATCAACAACTCTTCCGCGACGCAGGTGCTCTCGATGGCCATTGCGCTCACGACCACCGGGACCATCGCAGCGAATGCCGGCAATTTGGTCATGGGCGGCATCATCAGCGGCGGGGTGTTGACGAAGTCGGGTACTGGCATGCTCATCCTGAAGGGGGCGAACACTTACACGGGCTCGACGATGATCACCGCGGGCGTGCTGGAGGTACAAAGCAATTTGGGGCTGGGCACTACTGCGGGAGGTGGCTCGGTTTCGGGCGGTGCAACTCTGCGTTTGGCGGGAACCGCTGCGGTGGGTGCGGAGCCGATCACGCTCAACGCTGGAGCCACCCTGGCGGGGGTGAGTGGAGTGAGTCTTGGCGGAGCGATTACGCTCGCCGGAGCCGGAACGATCAACGCGGATAGCGGAACGCTCGCGCTGACTGGCGCTGTGAGCGGGGCCTTTCCGCTGACGCTAGGCGGTTCGGGGTACGGGTTGCTCGGTACCGGCGTGACGAGCACGTTGACTTCGCTCACCAAGATCGGCTCCGGATCCTGGACGCTCTCGGGAGCGAACACTTTCACCGGATCGGTGAACGTGAATGCTGGGATTTTGCAGCTCACAAGCGCTGCTGCGCTCGGAACGACTGCAGGTGGGGGTACAGTGGCCAGCGGTGCGACGATCCGCTTGGCGGGCGCGAATGTGGCGTTTAACGCGGAGCCGCTGACGTTGTCAGGGACAGGAGCTGCGGGTGAAAGCGGTGCGCTGGTGAATACTAGCGGCAACAACAGCTCTGGGGGTGCAATCACTTTGGCAGCGGCGACGACGATTGCGGTTGATGCGGGTAGTTTGACTTTGAGCGGCGGGGTGACTGGCTCTGGCATGGCCTTAACGCTTGGTGGTCTTGCGAGCGGCACGCTCTCGGGGGTGGTGGGAACGGGGGCGGGCTCGCTCATCAAGACGGGTACGGGTTTGTGGACTTTGAGCGCTGCGACGGCCAACACCTTTACCGGCGGTGTGCGGGTGTATGCCGGGACGCTGCAGTTGGATTATGCGAACATGGCCACGCCCACCGACCTGCTTAGCAGCTCGAATGCGCTGACGCTGGGGGGTGGCTCGCTTCTGCTGAGGGCGAAGACGGGAGCGTTCACAACGAATCAGACGCTGGCCGGAGTAACCGTCAATGCGGGTCAGGGACAGATTATCGTCAATCCGAATACCGGTACATCGGCAACGCTCACATTGGGTGCGCTCACCACCTCCGCCGCGGGCGGACTTTTGATCGTGGGAACCCAAGGTGCGGGTGCGGTCACCATCACCACGACCACCAATAAGGACGCCAACGGGATCTACGGCGGACGGGTCATTTACACCGATGGGAAGAGCTGGGATTTTGCGACGACCGTTTCGGGCGCATCGCCTTACACGCTTTCCGGGCTGCCTACGACGAGTTATGTGAACATGCCTGCGTCAGGCATGGTGGCGACTTCCGTGGGCAGCCTGATGGCGGCGGTGACAACAACGGCATCAGGCTCGCTGTGGGCACTGAAGATAAACACGAGTTCTGCCGCCGCGTTAACGGCGACGATTGGCACGGGCAGCATGCTGACCCTGCAGTCGGGCGGTTTGTTGATGGTCGGTACGACAAACATCACGATTGCGGGCGGCACTCTGCAAGGATCGGTGGGTGGGGAGCTCACGATCACCACAGCCGGTTCAATGGGAAGTGCGTTCACGATTAGTTCGATCATCGCGGATAATACTTCTACGACAGGATTGTCCAAGAGCGGGACTGGTGTGATTGCCTTGAGTGGGATTAACACCTACTCGGGCACCACCTATCTAAATGCGGGCACATTACGTGTCTCTCAGGACTACAACTTGGGAAGCGGAGGGCCTCTGGTTTTGTCGGGCGGGCTCTTGAATATTAACTCCGGGGTGGGTCTATGGACCAATAGGGCCGTGACGCTTGGGAGTGCCGGGCCAACTTTAGATTATCCCGCAGGAGCCGGTCCGGCCTCTTTTGGGGGCGCTGTTAGCGGGCCCGGAGCGATGCGTAAAATCGGTTCCGGGCTGCTCATTCTGGATAACTCAGCTAACACGTTTACCGGCGGTCTCTGGGTTAGCGGCGGGGTGGTTTCGGCGGGCACAGATGGTGCGCTGGGAGGAATCGGTGGGGCGCTGAATTTGAACGGTGGGCAGCTTAGAATCACCGGCTCCACGGCATTCAGCAGTTCACGTTTGGTGAATATGAGCGCCTCCAGCACAGTTGAAGTGTTGAACACCGCAGGCGGCAATTTTTCAGGTTCAATGGTGGGTGTGGGCGGATTGATTAAGACAGGTGCTGGCACTCTGACATTGAATCCCTCCACTGGGAACCAGTTTACGGGAGCGCTGACGCTCTCGGGCGGTGTTGTGCGGTTGGATTTCGCGAATATGACACAACCGATGGGACTCTTGAACGCCGCGGTTGCGCCAACCTTCTCGGGCGGTGCGTTGCAATTGGAGGGCAAGACGGGGGCTGAATCGCAGCAGACGCTGGGGGCGGTGACTCTCAGTGCGGGACAGGGGCAGATTCTGCTGGGCGGTGGATCCTCAACCACGCTGAACCTAGGGGTGTTGACGGCAACCGCAGCGGGCGGCGCCCTGCTTGTGTCGGTGCCAAGTTCCGGCACGCTGAATTTCAGCACTACCGCGACCGCCACCAATAGTTTGCTGGGATCCGGCCGGGTGGTGTTCACTGATGGTGCGGGTAATTACAATTTTGCGACCAATAGCGCCGCCGGGGCGGCCACAACTGCTTACACTGCGGCTACTGCGTTCTCAGATGCTGGACTGACAAACACCGTCAATTACTCGCTCACCGGCGGTTCCTCGCTTTCAACGACCCAGACGGCGAACTCATTGAGGATTGCGACCTCCGGGAATTCGCAGTCGTTAACTTTGCCCACGGGCGGCTCTCTCGCGCTGCTTTCAGGTGGGCTCTTGTTTGCGGGGTCGAACGATTACTCCATCACCGGCGGTTCGCTGCGCAGCGCAACGGCTACCAACTCGGATTTGATTATGCAGCAGTACGGATCGGGAACGCTCACCATCAGTTCGGTGATCAGCAACGGGACGGTTACGTCAACTCTAACGAAGGCGGGCACCGGCCGTTTGGTGTTGAGCGGGATCAACACCTACACAGGAGCGAACTACATCGACGCGGGCGTGCTTTCGGTGTCTGCGGATAACAATCTTGGGGCTGGTAATACGACGGCGCTGAACTTCACCGGAGGCACGCTTGAGCTGAGTGGGGCGAGTCCGTTCGTGTCGGCCCGCACGTTGGCGCTCAACGGGGTGGGCGGCACGGTGGATGTGTCCAACTCTGTGGGCGCTGTGCTCTCAGGGGTGGTGAGTGGCGCGGGTGCGCTCACAAAGACCGGGAACGGGGTTCTGGTATTGACGGCAGCCAATAATTTCACTGGAGGAATGAATTTCAATCGGGGCGTGCTCGTGGCCCAGCAGGAAATCGCGCTTGGGGTTCCCACCGGAGTGTTCACTTTCGCCGGCGGGACGCTGATGCTGATTGCGAGTCCCTCCACCACCGCGGGCACGGTGGTTGCGCGTGGAGTGAACGTGGCGTCTTCGGGAGGAGTCAACACACTCAACACGGTGGCTGCGACGATGGCTGGAAATTTCAGCGGGACGGGGATTTTTGAAAAACAAGGGATGGGAACCCTGACGCTTGCGCCATCGGTGACGCAGGCGGCGTTCACGGGCACGCTGGCGCTGGCGTCGGGATCGACGGTGTTGGATTTTTCGAACTTCGCCGGGACCTCGGGATTCACCAACGCGCTGGCGCCGACGGTGACACCGGTGTTTTCAGGCGGGTCGCTGGTGGTGAAGGGCAAGGCGGTTGGGAATTCGAGCCAGACGTTCGGTAACGTGACGGTGACTGGGGGTCAGGGGCAGTTGCTGGTGAATCCCTCCGTCGCGGGTTTGACGACGACGCTGACGCTGGGTTCGTTAAGTGTGGGCAGCTACGGCGGGTTGCTGGTGGGCAGCCAGACGACCACGGGTACTGCGGTGATCACAACCATGGGATCGGCGCTTGCAAACAGTATCTACGGCCCGCGGGTGGTGTTCTTTGATGGAGCAACCTACGACTGGGCGGCGACGGTGTCGGGAGCTGCACCCTACACGCTCAGCAAGTTGGGAGGAACGACCACCTTGATTGCGACGGGATCGGACCTGACTTTGAACGGGACAATCGGTGCGAACCAGACGCAGACCGGAGACGTGACAGTGAACTCGCTGAAGATGGTGAGCAGCACGCTCACTAACACGGGCTACACGCTGACGCTGGCATCGGGCGGGCTATTGGTCGCGAGCGCTGCTGCGACCACACTTACCGGGGGCACTTTGAAAGGATCGAGCGGCGGTGAACTCATCCTCAACACGTTTGCAACCGGCGCGAATTCCCTGACCATTTCTTCGGTGATTGCGGACAACACTTCCGCCACGGCTTTGACTAAAAACGGTCTTGGCCGCGTGATCTTGTTATCAGCGAACACTTACACGGGAAACACGTACATTAATGCGGGTTCTGTGCAGGTTGCGGCTGATAACAATCTTGGTGCCACCACAAGCAGCGTGATTCTCAACGGGGGAAGTTTGTCGCTTGGAGCAAACACGCTTTTTACCAGCGGCCGTGCGGTGAACGTGAATTCGGGCGGGGGTTATCTAGCGGCGCCAAGCGGATCGACCATGACGCTGACGGGCACCCTCAGTGGCAGCGGTCCGCTCATGAAGGTGGACACGGGTTTGCTGACTCTGGCTGGCGTGAACAATTTGACGGGGCCGCTCTCGATTGGTGCAGGGATTCTGGCGGTGGAGAGTGACGCGAGCTTGGGTGCGGGAAGCAGCATGCTGGCGTTTGCAGGCGGTACGCTTGCGATCGCGGCGACGGGAGCGTTTTCGAGCAACCGGACGATACTGGTTGGCGCAAACACCGTGGATGTCGGAACGGGCGGGGCAACGTTGTCCGGGCGTATTTTGGGCACGAGCGGGTTGAACAAGATCGGGGCGGGCACGCTGACGTTGGCTCCGGATGTGATTCAACCGTTCACTGGCGCGTTGCGTCTGGGAGGCGGGACGGTGCTGGTGGATTACGCCAACATGCCCACGCCCACCAACGCGCTGCAGACCGGGGTGACTCTCACGCTTGCGGGGGGGGCGTTGTATCTCAAGGGCAAGCCCACGGGAACGACCGCACAGAACCTCGGAAACGTGACGTTAAACGCGGGTAACGCTCGGATCATCGTGGACGCCAATGGTGGGACCGCCACCAATCTTACGATTGGCACCTTCTCGAGTTCCACCACTGTGGGAAGCGGGCTTCTGATCCGTGTTCCTGCTGGATCGACAGTGACGACGAGTTCCTCCGCGGCGACACTCAATAACATCTACAACGGGCGGATTGTTTACACGGCGGACGGGTCTGTTTTTGACTGGGCGACGGGAACGGGCAGCGCGCTTTCCGCGCTCGGCGCGCTTGGGGAATTGCCCGCGGACGGTACGAGTGTGTTGACCACCAACTACCAGCTTACGGCGGGAAGCACGAGTGTGACGGGTGGGTCGGCCCATTCACTGCGACTGGCCCCCACAGCTGCAGGAACGCTCGCGCAGTCTGGAACCATGCTTACGCTTGCATCCGGCGGTTTGTTGATGACGGGCGCCAATGATTTCACCATCAGCGGCGGGACCTTGGTGGGCGGCACGACCTCGTTTGATTTGATCCTCAACCAATACGCCACGGGCACGCTCGCGGTTTCCAGCGTGATCGCTAATAGCGGTGCTAATGCGACGGCGCTGACAAAGAATGGCAACGGCCGCTTGATCTTGTCTGGGGTGAACACCTACACGGGCGCAAATTACTTCAACGCAGGTGCGGTGCAGATTTCGGCCGATAACAACCTCGGTTCTGCGGGCCCGCTGGTGTTCAACGGGGGCACACTCGCGACCACCGCGACATTTGCCACGACGCGCACTGGGACCCTAGGTGGCGCGGGCGGATTTGTGGATACGGTTGCAGGCGGTAGCCTGACAATGTCGGGCATCATGAGCGGGCAGGGCTGGTTGACAAAGACCGGTGGAGGAACACTGAACTTGTCTGGAGCGAATACGTTCGTGGGCGGTGTGAACTTGAACGCGGGCACGCTGATGATTGGGAACGCCACGGCGCTCGGGCCCTCTCAGAATACGCTGGTGATTTACGGCGGATCGCTCGACACCATCGCAGCCGGCATCAGCCTTACGGGAGGCAGCGTGACGCAGCGGTGGGCTGGGGATTTCGGGTTTGTGGGCACGGGTCCGCTGAACACGGGAGTGGGGCCCGTCGCCTTGGGCGTGACGCCCACGATCACGGTGGCGGCCAACGCACTGACGGTGGGTGGAATCATTTTCGGAGGATTCGGACTGACCAAGGCCGGCGGCGGAACGCTGATTCTCACGGGTTCGAACACCTATACGGGAGTGACAACAGTGAGCGGAGGCAGCCTGCAGATCGGTGCCGGTTCGAACACAGGTTCGATTGGCGCATCATCGTCGGTGTCGATCGGCGCCGGGGCGCTGCTGGTGTTCAACCGCAACGACAGCTTTTGGGGAGTGTTTTCGCAGGTCATCAGCGGATCCGGCGGGCTGCGTTTGGCGGCTGGAACATTGACGTTGTCTGGATCAAATACGTTTTCGGGTTCTGTGGCGCTCGCAGGAGGGACCCTTGTATTGGGCGGTAACGGCTCCGAGCTCGGCACAGGAATCCTTAGTCTTTCTGGTGGGTCAGTGAATTTCGGGACTTATTCGGCCTACACGGTGGGCGGACTGAGCGGGACGGGAGTGACGCTGACTTTAAGCAATGCATCTGCTGCGGGGGTGGCGTTGACGGTTGGCGGAGTGAACGGTTATTCGACCACGTTTGCAGGAACCCTTGCAGGTGCCGGTAGTTTGGTGAAAGTGGGTTCTGGAACGCTCACTCTGAGCGGATCCAATGGTTCGTTTGCGGGAGGCATTACGTTGAATGCAGGCACGCTTCAAATTGGAAGTGCAACGGCGCTTGGCTCCAGCGCAAGTGTTCTGACCATCGCGGGAGGTTCGCTGGATGCGAGTTCGGCGATTACGGTTTCCAACAACAATCCTCAGGTTTGGAATGCAGATTTTGGTTTTGTGGGCACCAACAGTTTGAATTTGGGCACCGGCGGAGTGACTCTGGGCGGCAACCGCTCGGTGAACGTTGTCGCGGGCAGCTTGACTGTGGGCGGGACTATTTCCGGTGGTTTTGGACTGACTAAGGAGGGCGCGGGAACGCTCGCCCTATCAGGCGCCAATACGTACACCGGCGCGACCACCGTCTACGCCGGTACGCTACGGATTGGAACCGGAGGTGCGACTGGATCGATTGATTCGACGAGCGGAGTGATTATTGAGAGCGGTGCGGTGTTGGCGTTCAGTCGTAACAACGCATTCGGCTTTGCGCCGGTGATCAGTGGAGCGGGAACGTTGCGATTGCAGGGAGGCACGTTGATACTTTCCGGAACGAACAGCTATACGGGACTCACGTTAATTTCGGGCGGAACTCTTCAAATCGGATCTGGTGCCTCCAGTGGTTCGATTGGAGCTGCCAGCGGGGTAAGCACATCCGCGGGAGCTGTTCTGGCCTTCAGCCGGAATGACGATTTTGGTGGTGACTTCACTCCTCTTATCAGCGGAGCCGGTTCGCTTACGTTGCTAGGAGGAACATTAACACTAAGTGCGTCCAATACGTACACAGGATCAACGGCTTTGATTGGAGGAACTTTGATCCTAGCCAACTCGGTTGCTGCTGGATCCGGCAAGGTAACCCTGAGCGGCGGGAGTTTGCGATTTGCTGGTTTAGGTGCCTACACAGTAGGTGCGTTGGAAGGAGCGGGTTTGGCAGCGAGTTTTTCGCTCTCCAACACTTCAGGAGATGCGGTAATGCTTACCGTCGGCAATGAATTAAATCTTAGCAATCCAACCACTTTTTCGGGCACTCTTTCCGGAGCTGGTTCGCTGATCAAGGCGGGTACGGGAACCTTTCTGCTTGGTGGTACCAGTACATTCAGCGGAGGTGTGCGGGTTGCTAATGGTACCCTTGCGCTCAATTCGAGTAGCACGCCAACTTCTCCAGTGAGTGTCGGGTCGGGGCAGTCTATTTTAATCAACGGTCCGATTGGAAGCTCAACTCTGACGCTTGAAGCTAACGCGGTCCTCTCAATTAACAACAACATCACTTCAACTCTCGCCAACGCAGTCATTCTCGGGGGCACGACCGCATTCTTTACCAAATTCACTGGCGCAT
>JBILUQ010000067.1:0-15906 GCA_044370935.1 Chthoniobacteraceae bacterium | reverse complement strand
GCGGGATCTTCTCCGCGCTGATTTCCAGTGTTTTTTAACCTTTTTCCAAAAATCATTTCCATGACCGAACGCGTCAAACGCCTTCTCGGCCTCGCCCCTCGGCGGACCGGGAACACCCTTATTATTAGCTCAGAAAAGTTGGAACGCCGGGTAGCCCTTCTCGAAAATGGGGTTCTAGAGGAGTATTCAATTGAGCGTCAGACTGATAGAAATATTGTCGGGTCTATTTTCAAGGGGCGCGTCAAGAACATCGAGCACGGACTGAAGGCGATGTTCGTTGATATCGGGTTTGAGAAGAACGCGTTCCTCCATTTCTGGGATGCCCTTCCTGCCGCTTTGGACAGTGGAGTCGAGCAAGTCGAACGCTCGGGTGCCTCCAAGAAAAAAGATCGGATCACGGCCAAGGATATCCCCCAGATTTATCCGGTGGGCAGCGAGGTCTTGGTTCAGGTCACCAAGGGCCCAATCTCTACCAAGGGGCCGCGGATCACGACCAATGTGTCCTTGCCTGGGCGCTACTTGGTTCTAATGCCCTACAGTGATCAGTGCGGGATTTCTCGCAAGATTGAGTCGCCGAAGGAGCGGGATCGGCTCAGGAAAGTGCTCAGGGAGTTGGACATTCCGGAGGGAATGGGTGTCATCATTCGCACCGTCGGAGAGGGGCAGCGGGCCCGTTACTTCGTGCGCGATTTGGGGCTGTTGCTCGAACAATGGCGCAAAATTGAGGACACAGTGAACAAAAGGTCGGCTCCGGTTTGCGCGTTTGAAGAGCCTGATTTGGTTGAGCGCACAGTCCGTGATTTTTTGACGGACGAAATCGACGAGGTGCATTGTGACGACGAGGCCGCAGTGAAGCGGATGGGCGAACTGGTTGGCGAGATTTCGAAACGCTCGAAGGGCCGGATTCAGCACTACTCGGGCACGGCGCCAATTTTCGAGAATTTCGGAGTGCAGAAGCAAATCGACGATGCTTTTCACCGGCAGGTTTGGCTGCCGTGCGGCGGTTATATCGTGATCGATGAGACCGAGGCGCTGATCGCAATCGACGTGAACACCGGCAGAAACAAGGGCGGTAAGGATGTCGAAAAAACCATCCTTCAAACCAACATTGAGGCCGCGGATGAGATGGCGCGCCAGATGCGCCTCAGGAACATCGGCGGGCTGATTATCGGGGATTTCATCGACATGAAGAGCCGTAAGGATCAGCAGTTGGTTTACCAGCGGATGAAGGACCGCCTGAAAAGGGACAAGGCCAAAACGCACGTGCTTCCGATTTCTCCGCTTGGACTGATGGAGATGACTCGCCAGCGGGCTCAGGAGTCGATCTCGGGGTCAGTGTATGAGTCTTGTCCGTACTGCAACGGGCGGGGCAAGGTGAAGAGCGCGATGACAATGAGCGTTGAGCTCCAGCGCTCCCTGCATCGGGTGCTTAGGAAGCATCCGGATGTCCATGAATTGAAAATCACTGTGAACCCGCATGTGCTTCAGCGCCTCCGCAGCGAGGACGAGGAGTTGCTGATTGAAATCGAACGCAAGTACGAAGGACGGATGACTTTCAGGTCGGACGCCACTTTCCACCATGAACGCTTCACGATCGTCGACGCTCAGTCTGGCCAGGAGTTGAAGGATTAGTTGAGATAGTGATGCTCTGGCTTGCCTGATCGCTGGTTACTGGGGACTTCTCTGAACTATCGGTGAGGGCGTAGCGGCATTTATCGGTATTTCTTAACGCCAGTTTTTAAAATGGATGGCGGCCACTTTTACCTTCATCAGCTGAGTCCGTTCCTCTGGGAATTTTCGGAGGGTGTCGGAGTACGTTGGTATGGATTGTCGTACGTCCTCGCATTTTTGGGCGGGCAACGGATCTATCAGTGGCTTTCTGAGCGCCGGTTGAATCCGATTGCTCCAAACGCGGTTCAGGATTTCATCACTTGGGCTGCGGTGTTCGGGGTGCTGGTTGGGGGGCGGTTGGGGTACATGTTCCTCTACGATTTTTCACGGCTTTTGGAGCATCCTGCATCGGCATTAAGGGTGTGGGAGGGAGGGATGGCGAGTCATGGAGGTATCTTGGGGTTGGTGCTGTACACGCTCTATTACTCGCGGAGGCACGGGGTTTCGTGGACGGGAATAGGGGACAGTCTTGTGGTGTCCGCTCCGCTCGGGTTGTTTCTGGTGCGGATGGCCAACTTTATTAACGGGGAGCTTTACGGCAGGGCTTCGATGGTGCCGTGGGCGGTGCAGTTTCCCTCAGAGCTCAGGGATCGCCCCGACTTGTTGGCGGGAACGCCTCTGGATTCCCCGCCGGTGGAGCCGATTCTGGAGGTTTGGCGTAGAGGGTTGGAGTCTGGGCGGGCGTATGAACCAATTTTAAGGCAGGTGCTTACACCCCGGCATCCTTCCCAGATTTACGAGGGTCTTTTGGAGGGAGTGCTTCTGTTTGCGATCTTGTGGTTCATGCGCACGAGGATGAGCGTGCCGCGCGGGGTGCTGACGGGTGCGTTTTTTGTGTTCTATGGCGTGTTTCGAATTGTGGGCGAGCAGTTTAGGGAGCCAGAGGATTTTAATTTCGGGATGCCGCGCGGGGTTTTTCTTTCACTGTTCCTGCTGCTGATCGGGGCGGCATTTCTGGTCTGGGGATTGCGCAACTTAGAGTTCGAGGAGGGGGTTCGCTCAAAGCGTGCTTCCTGAGGTGTCCCGCGGTATTTTTAACCGCACTTTTCGATGGACTTCGGCGATTGGTGATTTTGAGTTTGTCTTTCGGTCCCAGATTCCTAATCTCCTCGCCCCCTCCCAAGGGCGGCTATGTTTCGCGCACCCACAGAAATGAAGATCCTCACCGGCTCGGCTCACCGAGTTCTGGCTGAGCGAATTTGCGCCTATATCGGTGTGCCGCTTGGGGATGCGACTGTGACTTCCTTCCCTGACGGCGAGACGTTTGTGAAGATCAACGAGAATATCCGCGGTCGCGATGTTTTCATTGTTCAACCCACCTGTCCCCCGACGAATCAGAATTTGATGGAGTTGCTGATCATGGTGGACGCGGTCCGGCGTGCCAGCGCCGCTCGGATCACCGCGGTCATTCCGTTTTTTGGCTACGCGCGGCAGGATCGGAAGGACCAGCCCCGGGTGCCGATCACTGCAAAACTTATCGCGAATCTTTTGACTGCCGCGGGAGTGAGTCGGGTGCTGACCATGGATTTGCACGCGCAACAGGTGGCGGGCTTTTTCGATATTCCAGTGGATCACCTCTATGCGGCTCCGGTGATCGTCAGGGAGCTTCACCAGAGGAGTTTCAAGGATTTGGTTGTGGTTTCTCCTGATGTGGGTGGCTTGAAAATGGCTTCTGCCTACGCGCAGACTTTGGACGCTGGATTGGCGATCGTTGCCAAGCGGCGCAAAAGTGCAACGGAGACCGAGGCGATGAACGTGATCGGCGAGGTCGAGGGCAGGGATGTGATTCTGGTCGATGACTTAACTGAAACAGCTGGCACGCTGGTAAGCGCGGCAAAGATCCTCAAAGATCGTGGCGCGAACCAAGTCATTGCCTGCGTGAGTCACGCTGTGATTTCGGATTTGGGCGTCGAGCGGTTAGCTTCATCTCAGCTTGGGGAGCTGCTCACAACAAACAGTGTTCCAGTGCGGGACGTTCCCGGATTCAAGATTTCCACCCTCTGCGTTTCAGAACTCATCGGCGAGGGTATTAAGCGGATTCATGACGATGAGTCGGTTAGTTCACTTTTCGAAATCAGTAAAAAAAAGAACGTGTAACGTAAAAAGACTATGGCAAAGCAAATCAAACTCTCCGCCCAGGCGCGCTCCGGGGTTGGTCGTAATTCGGTGAAGAAAATTCGTGCGGCAGGGCAGGTTCCTGCGGTGATTTATGGCTCCACTCAGGCGGCCATGAATTTGCAATTGGTAAGCCGCCAAATTTCCGAAGTGCTGGCGCATGCAACGAGCGAGCAGATGCTTGTCGAACTGGAAATCGCATCCGCCTCGGGCAACTCGTCGAAGCTGGCACTCATTCAAAACGTGCAGCACCACCCGGTGCGCGGGGATATCCTTCACATTGACTTCCACGCGGTGGCTGCGGATGAGAAGATGCACGCGCATGTGGTGGTTGAAACAGTGGGCGAATCCATTGGGGTGAAGACTTTTGGTGGCTTGCTTGTCACTATGCTTCACAGCATCGAAGTTGAGTGTCTGCCGAAGGATCTTCCTGAGCGCATCGTTGTGGACGTCAGTGCACTGAATCTGAATGATGCGGTTCATCTCCGCGATCTGACCCTGCCCGTCGGCGTTTCTTACCGCGGCGATGCCGATGTGACCGTGCTCCGCGTGACCTCTCCGACGGTGACAGAAGTTGCAGCTTCGAGTGAGGGACCGACCCAGCCTGAGGTGTTGCGTGAGAAGAAGGCGGCTGAGGGTGCTGAAAAGAAATAGCGCTCTCTCAATTCATTCGGAAGTTATTTCCAAACACCTTCCCGAGCCTGAACAAGGGCCGGGAAGGTGTTTGCTTTTTGAGCAAAATTAATTGTCATTAAACAGTTTAAGATGCTAAACATGCGGCTTCTTAGGGGCGAAAAGCATGAGCGCAAATGAGGGCGTTAGATTAATTGTCGGGCTGGGGAATCCGGGCAAAGAATACGAGAACACGCGTCACAACGTCGGGTTCATGGTGCTTGATGGTCTGCTGCGTGGCCGCTCGGACTGGCGCTGGGAGGGGGCGTGGAATGCCCTTGTGGCGTCATGGGATGGTGCGATGTTTTGTAAGCCCCAAACCTACATGAATCTCAGCGGCAGGTCGGTCGCGGGGATCGCCCGTTTTTTTAAGATTCCAGTCGAGGCCATCCTGGTAGTCTCCGATGACATGGCTCTGCCTTTGGGGAAACTTCGGATCCGTCTCCGTGGATCGGCTGGGGGGCACAACGGACTCAAGTCGATTTTTGAATCGCTCGGCAGTAGCGAGGTGGCGCGTCTGAGGGTGGGTATTGGGGAGGCTGCGGGAGCGGAGGCGGTGGGGCATGTGTTGGGGCGCTTCAGCGAAAGGGAGACTCAGGCCTTAGGGGAAGCGCTTGCTCGGGCTCAGGACGCCGTGCTGTGCGCGAAATCCGAAGGGTTGATGAGGGCGATGAACGCTTTTAATTGACCTTTAGGACTGGGTGCGCGAATCTCACCGACCAAATTTTATTACCGATGAAAAAGCGATACGAAGGAATGTTGATTTTAAACGTTAAGGGCAGCGAAGACGGAGCCAAGGACGTAATTGAGCGCTTGGAGGCTGATTTTAAGAAGGAAGGTGCTGTAATTGAGCAGGTTCAAAAGATGGGAAACCGTCCTTTCTCATACGCTGCTGGTGATTTGAGCAGCGGTTACTATGCGAACTTTGTGTTTCAGGCTGAACCTGCCGCAATTTCGCGAATTCAGTCCAAGCTCAAGTTGGATTCTGATGTTTACCGCCAGTATTTCCTGATGGCGAAGGCTGGTGCCAAGGCCGCCTAAGTGGGATTTCCATTCTCTGGCCACAGGGCTATCGGCTAGGGACCGTTTATTTTAGTCGCTCAAAAGTTTGCTTGGTTCGCGGGTCCAAGCTCAGTTTTCGGATTTAGAGATTGGAAAAATTCAAGACGCCAGCTGTTTCAGTATTATGCCGAACTTAAACAAAGTGATGATCATGGGGAACCTTACGAGGGATCCCGAGGTGAAATACACTCCGAAGGGAACTGCGGTTGCCGATCTGGCTCTGGCGATCAATCGGGTTTATTCAACGGACGCTGGCGAGAAGCGTGAGGAGACAACATACGTGGACGTCGAGCTCTGGGGTCGTCAGGCGGAAATAGCGGGGGAATACCTCCGCAAGGGGCGTCCGGTGTATATCGAGGGACGCCTTAAGTTAGATACTTGGGACGACAAGCAGACGGGCCAGAAGAGGTCGAAGATGCGGGTCGTCGGCGAGGCGCTTCAATTGCTGGGATCCCGTGATGGCGGGGGAGGCGCATCGGAGGGAGAGGATGGCCCTCGGCAGGCTCAGCGGCCGCCTCAGAGATCTGCCGGTGCAGCTACCCCTCAATCCAGGCGTCCGGCGGATCCGGATCTGGATGTGGAAGGGGACGACATCCCCTTTTGATGTCCGTCGCCTGAGGCGGCATGCAGTTTTTGCATGAATTTTTGACATATTTCTAAAGGAAATATGTCGTTGGCCGAACAGTGAGGAGGGAGAATACCTCACCCCCTCGTACGATGGCCAATTCCATAAACACAAATCCGGCCGCGAGTTACGCTGCTGCAAACCTCACAAAGAGCAATCATGCGCTGCAAAAAAGCCTCGCCAAGCTTTCAAGCGGCTCACGGATCGTAGATCCGGCCGACGACGCCGGCGGATTGGCGGTCTCGATGAAGATGAGGCTCACGCTGAGTCGCGTGGACGCAGTTTCATCAAATATCTCGAACGCGCTTTCGTTTCTTCAAACGCAGGCTTCTGCTTTGGGAAACTTTTCTTCCGTCGTAAGCAGGATGTCGGAACTCGCCGTTCGGATTTCTGATGCGACTCAAAACGCGACGGACTTGGATAATTATTTCACGGAGTACTCCCTCCTCAAGGGCGAGTTGGTAAAAATCGCGGCGGACAAGTTTAACGGAATCGAATTGTTTTCCAGCAATCCAAACTCTTCGTTCGACGTGCATGTTCAGGAGGACGGTAGTAGTCCGCAGACCATCGGGCGCATGGATGTGTCGAGTGCCGTTCTTGCTGCCGTTTCCTCGCCTGCCTCAGCGGCAGATGTCAAAGCACTGAGTATTTCCACCTACACGGCTGCTCTGCAGCAACTCGCCACCTACAGTGCAGCGGCCGGTGCTAGTATGAGCGAGTTGGAACAGGCGCTGAACCGAAACAGAAGTCTGAAGGTCAATTTGGAGCAGGCAAATAGCAGGATCGCCGACACTGATATCGCGGCTGAAAGCACGCGGTTGGCGAAGGCGAGTGTTCTCGTGCAGTCTGGCTCCAAGGCGCTCGCGAAAGCGAATCAATCTAGGGACGCTTTGTTGCGGTTGCTCGGCGTGTGATTTTGATTCAGCCGATGTTTGCTTGGTTCCCGCTTATTAGGCGGGGATTGAGTGCGATGAGTTTGCGTCTGGCGTTTTCCTGTGCGGGCGGATGAAGTGCCACCGCGATGGAATACCGTTTGGAGCGTGGGCATTGCTAACCAAGCAGCGGAAGGCTGTTAAACTTTCAGGAGGCGGATTCTCAATATGAATGGTTGCTGTTTGAGATTCCTCCAGCAGCTTCATTCCGGGTTCGTTCTCGACCCATTTTTCCCACCTGTATTGGAACGGAGCTTCTCCCATGGGCTCAACCAGGATCTGAATTCCCTCCCCGGAAGGCTGCATGTTCAACATCACTGGCTCTGTTGACTCAAAATGGGGAATCACTTTCTCGGCGGCCTGAAGGTTTGAAAGTCTATCAGCGTTATTTTCGCTGGCTGAAATGAGCGATCTGCGTATGTCGGAGGCCTCCACTCCGGAGCCGTGGTGCGCGCGGTAGGCGCTGGGCTGGGCCCCTTCCTGCTTTGGAACAGACACCGATGAGGCCAGGTTTTCCGCCATAGACCTGAGAATCTGCAGGCGGTCCGGACCAGCGATGCGTTGGAATTTTGAAAACTGTTCGACTGTTGCCGGTGCGCTCCACTGGAAATCAGTGATGCCGCAGAAGGCCTGCCAGTAGGGATTCTCACACCACTCCAGCATGAGTGCGCTGTTGTCTTTTTTCGAGTGCTCCTGAAGGATCACCAGCGCCACCATTAGCCTCAGAAAACGCTTCTCATGCCCTGCGAGCAGCAATTCAGGAAAAATCGTGTAGATGTCATGCCAGTCAATGGAGTGCCTGCACAAGCGGTGGTTCGGATTCAGAATCGTCTCAAGCTTCAGCCCCATTGGTTTCTGAGGATTTGGAGTTGCTGTCAGCTTGGCTGTTTGCCGAAATTCGGGATAGAGGTGCAGTCTGCCGCGCGCACCCGCAAGGACCAGAGCAGTTGGGGGCACCCATCTTTGTGAATCCCAGTCTTGGGATTATGCGGCCGGCAAGCACAAGGATCGCCGCGACAATGGCGAGGGCAACCAAGGCTAGGTCAGCGGCGGGGTGCATAATTTGACTCCCTTTCTGTTGGGTGGTTTTCGAGATTATTGCAATCCAACAAAGTGGCCGCCCTGATAAACGAGAAACGCCGCAAACCAGGCCAGAACCGACATGTACACGAATTGAAAGGCCGGCCAGAACAGGGAATTAGTCTCGCGTCGCACTACTGCCAGCGTGCTCAGGCATTGCATCGCCAACACATAAAAAACCATCAGACCAACGCACACAAGCGGAGTGTACACTGGGCTTCCGTCCGAGCGATTTTCCGCCCGCATCGTGTCTTTCAGCGGTTCAACCGAGTCCCGCGCATCCGAGGACTCAACATTGTAGACAATGCTCATCGTGGACACGAACACCTCACGCGCGGCAAGCGAGCCAATAAGCCCGATACCGATTTTCCAGTCGAATCCAAGCGGAGCAATAAAGGGCTCGATGGCTTTGCCCAGTCGGCCTGCCGTGCTGTATGCGATTCTCTCGCTTTCTGTTGCGGAAGGGTTTTCGGTTTTCGGGTAGGTGGTAAGTGCCCAAAGCAACACAGACAGAGCAAGAATCACGGTTCCCGCCCGAGCTAGAAACAGCGAGGCCCTCTCCCTCATCCGCAGCAGCAAGCCCCGCACCGAAGGGATGCGGTACGGTGGCATCTCCATCAGCAGAAAAGGCGTTTCGCTTCGAAGAATCGTCTTTTTGAACAGCCAGGCCATCGTGAATGCCGCCACGATTCCCAGCATGTACATCGAGAGCATGATCAAGCTTTTGCTCCAAGCCGGTGCATCGGGAAGCAGGACTGCGATCATCAGCGTGTAAACTGGGATGCGAGCGGAACAACTCATCAGCGGAGCCACAAGAATGGTAACCAGACGGTCCTTGCGGTGCTCGATAGTGCGCGTGGCCATCACTCCCGGAATCGCGCAGGCAAAAGAGCTGAGCATTGGGATGAAGGACTTGCCGTGTAGTCCCACGCTCGACATCAGGCGGTCCATCATGAACGCCGCCCGCGCCATGTAGCCGCTGTCCTCTAAGAACCCCAGAAACAGGCTTAGAACCAGGATTTGCGGAAGAAAAATAAGCACCCCCGTGACGCCGGCGAGCATGCCGTCTACCACCAGCGAGCGGAAGTCGCCTTCGGGGATGGTTTTTTGTAAAAAATCACCCGCAAGCTTTGAGGCGGACTCAATCCAATCCATCGGAACCTGCGCGAGATAAAAAATGGCGAAGAACATCGCCAGCATCGCCCCTGTGAAGCAAAGCCACCCCAAAAAGCGATGGGTGAGAATTGCATCGAGCTTGTCCGATGCGCGGGCATCCGAGCTCGTCGTCTTCCGAACGGCGGCAGCGACGACTTGCGCGATCCATTGATAGCGCGCATCGATAATGTCCGCCACTGCGTCTACCCCCGCAGCCCTCAGGCGTGTGTGGGCTTGACCGATTTGGGAGCGGGCGCTTTGTGGCAAATCTGTGAGGGCTGCGATTGTCTTTTCCGAGGATCCGAGTAGCAGCAGGGATTCCGCGCGTTTTGCGCGCTCGGGCACGTTCAGGAGAGCCCCTAGCGCCTTTGCCTCTTCCTCGACTGCACTGTGCTGAGGAGCGCGAGAGTTTGTCGCTGCGGGCAGCCTCCCCGATAACGCTTGCTTGAGTGCGATCAAGCCCACTCCCGCGGTAGCCACGGTTGGAATCACGGGAATGCCAAGTTTCTGGGAAAGGGCTGAGGGATCCAGTCCGATGCCCTGTTTCTCGGCCATGTCGACCATGTTGAGCGCAAGGATGGTGGGCAGTCCGAGCTCCAAAATCTGCGCGGCGAGATAAAGATTACGTTCAAGATTCGTCGCGTCGGCGACCACCACAATAACCTCCGGCGCCGGCGTGTCAGATTGCCTGCCCAGCAACACATCGCGCGAAACAACCTCATCAGGGGAGCGCGCCTGAAGGCTGTAGCACCCGGGTAGATCAATCACCGCGAGAGGCTCTCCGTGCGTCCCAAAACAGAACCCCTCTTTTTTTTCTACTGTGACGCCGGGGTAATTCCCAACCTTCTGGCGCATGCCAGTCAGGGCATTGAAGATCGTGGACTTTCCGCAATTCGGATTACCTGCGATGGCGATCCTCCTTGCTTGTGCAGTTGTGGGGTCGGAGTGCTTAGTTTCCATTGCCTCGGATTGGCGTTAGCCCTAGCCCTAAGCCAGCAGCACCCCGCGGGCTTCACTTTTTCGTAAAGAAAGTCGGTAGCCGCGCACCATAATCTCAATGGGATCCCCAAGCGGGGCAACGCGAACCAGCGTGCAATCCGTTCCTTTCGTGAGCCCCATCTCCCCCAGACGCTGCCGCGTTTCCGTGTCCAAATCGAAGCCGGAGACGGTCCCTTTTTCGCCTAATTTCAGTTCACTGAGTGGGATCTGCGTCATGCCAGGACGGGTTCCACGAGCACGGCCTCTCCGAGTGCGCGCCCGATGGCGAGCCTCATGCCGTAGACCGAACAGATGATCGCCGAGCCGTCGACCACCTTGCAAATCTCTGAGGATTCGCAAAAGCCCATCTCCCGGAGCCGGTTGCAATCTTCCACTCCGGACCGGAGCGCGAGGATTCTCAGCCGTTGACCGCAACGGGCCGAGCAAAGATTCACTGACGAATCAGGGGGCATGCGGAGATCTTAGTGAGACTGAGAATCAGTCGCAATAGAAAAAGGAACCGGCTTCCCATGTTGTTCATTATCCGCCCGCTGGGGGAGTCGGGGGCTTCTAGCGCTGGCCGTGGGACCAGGTGGGCTCCGATATCCGTCCCAGCCCGGATGCAACGGTCGTGCGCTGCAGGGTTTGAATATCCACCAAAACGAGCGAACCCGCCTGCGCGCATGCAATGTGCCTTGAGTCGGCGCCCCACACGGGATCCTGCCCTTCACCCAGTTGGCGAACTTGTCCGGAGGCGAGATCTAGCACCGCAACCGAAAACCCACCGCCGGCACGTATGTTGAAGGCCACCTTTTTGCCGTCGGGAGACCAGTTTGGCTCCGTATTGTAGCCCTGGCCGGTCCGGATGAGTGAGGGTGATCCCCCGGAGGCCGAGACGCGGTATAACGATGGACTACCTC
Organism: Chthoniobacteraceae bacterium; assembly: GCA_044370935.1. Classification (GTDB taxonomy): domain Bacteria; phylum Verrucomicrobiota; class Verrucomicrobiia; order Chthoniobacterales; family Chthoniobacteraceae; genus Chth-196. Next base: position 4,696 of record JBILUQ010000067.1, on the reverse strand, counting down.
CGGAGTCGCTCGAAAAAATGATTTCCGATCCGTCCGGGGACCAGGTGGGCGAGCTCTCGACTCCGGGTGTGAAGGTGAGCCGTCGCGGGGATCCACCGCCAGAGTCTGTCACGTAGAGCTCCGGATTGCCGTCCTTGCTGAGCGTCACGGCGATTCGGTTGCCTGATTTCGAGTAGGCTGCTCCGGAGTTTGTTCCCGGGAACTTCATGATGCATCGGCGCGAACCCGATGCGAGGTCCACTTCGTAAACATCAGCGTAGCCGCTCTGGTAGCCGGTATAGGCGAGTTTTGATCCATCGGGGGACAGGGCGGGCGATACGCTGATTGCGCGGTCCTTGGTGAGTTGGGTGAGATTGGCGCCGTCCACATCGACCATGTAGATCTCTTTGGTGCCTGATTTGTTCGCAACGAATGCAAGGCGTGTTCCCGCGATGCCTTTGCTGCCGGTGATCGCTTCCACAATGTCGTTAGCGAAAGCGTGAGCCTGCGCGCGGATCGAGCCCGAGTAGGAGCGGCTCAGCACGCTCTTGCCAGAGCGGTCGGTGAGGCTTCCGTTCAAGCTGGAACCGGAGACGTTTCCCCCGACTTGAAAGTTGCCGGTGCGCGGCGCTCCGATAGAAAAAGCCCCCGAGAGTTGCAGGTCTTTTTGAACGAGTTGCAGGAGGGCCGCTCCATCCGGTCCGCTGATCCCGTTCAGGCCAATCGCGATTTTATCGCTCTTGGTGATTGTGATGAGAGGTGCGTCCTGAGCGATCCCAATGGATGCAAATGACAGCGAACCGATGAATCCAAGTGCACTAAAAAAAGACCTCAACGAACTGAAAGAGGTCGCGGGGTGGACTCCGCGGTACTTGAAGTTCGAGCCGTGGTGTTGCTGGGGCTTGTTCCAAGAGTGGTGCATAGGTTGTTTGGGTTGTCGATGTCGGTTGGCTCTTTTGCCTCTATTGTGAAACGAACAGTCCCGCTTCACATGCATTTCGGACTGGTTGGAGGATATATTAGGTCATCCGCTATAAAGCCAACGCCGCAGGTATCCACAACCTGCGGCGTGTGCTTTTTTAGGGCGGAAAATGGTGTCGCCTATTCTTTTTCCACGCCGCTGTTCCAATATTTTTGCATCTCTTCGGCGCTCGGAATTTCCAGCGGCCTCACGACGCGAAAACCGAGGAACTGAGCGTCGGTGTGGTACCAGATGCTCTTCGGAAACTGGGGGTCCTGAATTTTCCAGTCCGGATCGGAAAACCTGCGGTTCGCAACTCGGAGTTTCTCTGCGGACTCGTCATCCCATGCTCCGCCTCGGGCAACGTGCGGGTAGGGTTTGGTGGCCTTGTTCCAAGGATTTTTCGGTGCGGCTGAGGAGTAGGCGTTCGCAGCGTACTGGTCGAGGGTCCATTCCATCACATTACCCAGGATGTCGTGAAGCCCCCATGGGTTTGGTTTCTTTTTGCCAACCTTCTGGTACTTGCCCTCGCTGTTTTCGGCCCACCAGCAGTACTCATCGACTTTGGATGCATCGTCGCCCCAGAAGTATGCCGTGTGCGTTCCAGCACGTGCGGCGTATTCCCATTCAGCCTCGGTGGGTAGCCGGTAGAAGTGACCGGTTTTCGCGCTCAACCATTCACAGTACTTGTTTGCGGAATGCTGGGTCATCGAGATGGCAGGAAATCCGTCCTTGCCCATCCCAAAACTCATTTCCACGTACGGCTGCGTCGGCCGGGACGAGGCGTCCGTAATTTCGTTCAGTTTGGCATCCACTTGTTTCATGCTGCGGATCCGCTTTTCCTCGGTGGGATACATGAACAGTTCGAATTCGTTCCAAGTCACCTCGCATTTCCCCATCCAGAACGGGGAAATCTCGATCTCTTTCTGAGGGCCCTCGTCCGGTTTGCGACCTGCCTCGGATTCAGCGCTCCCGATCTTGAATTTGCCGCCGGGGATGGGGAGCACCTCGAAGCTCACCTCGGTTCCAAGGATGGAGTCCGAATATTTCTGCATGTCCTTGGGGGACTTTTCGAGAGAAGTCGCAACGATGCGGGCGTGAATATCGCGGACGACGGCAGATTCGTCCACTTTGCCCTCCTCCTTCTTCTTTGAAACGAGCTTGATATCGTCAGGCCATGGGGCGCCTTCGTCGATCCACGCTTTAATTAGGCTGCTGACTTCCTTTGGCAGTGGCCCGCCTTTTTTCTTGGGCGGCATCAAAAGTTCATCGTCCTCAGGCAGGACCATTGTGGTGTACATCGCACTCTTCGCGGACTTCCCTGGAACGAGTGCGGGACCGTTGTCTCCGGTCGATAGTGCCTTCGCCTTTGTATCGAGCTGGACTCCCCCCTTCACGTTGCCCTCGCGATGGCAGCTTACGCAGTTCAACTCCAAAATGGGTTGCACGTCTTTGACAAAGTCGACGGCTGCGTGTGAGTGGGTGAAATAACTGGGAACGCTGATCGCGCCGAGCAGAGTGAGCCTGGTGAGTGATTTCATGAGGAGACCCTCATCTGAGCGGGTTGTGAGCGGTAAAGTCAAGTGATGGTCTCGCGTGTTTCGGAACATGAAGCAAAAAAACGGGCTAATAGTACGGCCTCCCCAGAAAACGGCGGACGCCGCTTCCTAAGCGGGCGGATTTAAACTAACGTAAACTCACTAAGTTGGTTTGGCAGAAACCCCTTCTTCCGGTAGATTCAAGCCCCATGTCTTTTGAAGTCCTCTACGATTGCCAGCGATGCACCGAGTGCTGCCGTTGGCCCGGTCAAGTCGTTATCGGGGAGCGAGAGATTGCTGATATGGCCCGGCTTCTCGAAGTGTCCGAATGGGAGTTTGTTCAGAATTTCACGAGATTGCGCCCACAGCGGGATGGGCTTTCGCTTTTGGACAAGGAAAATGGCGAGTGCGTTTTTCTGGATGGCGGCGATTGCAGGGTGCAGGACGCCAAGCCCATGCAGTGCCGGGGCTTTCCTAATCGGTGGAATTTTCCGGGCTGGCGCAGCGTTTGTGAAGCGGTTCCGCGCCTGATTAAGGCGCAGGCGGAGCTTTCACTCGGCAGCCCGAAATCGACGGAGGTGTGCACGTGATCAGGCAGAGGAGGATCACGGGCATCGTCTCAAGACCGGCGGTCCGCGAGCGCGGGGGCTCAGCAGCGGTTTGTCTGCTGGGTGGCTTCACCATTATTGAGCTGATGGTTGCCGTGATGGTCGGGTTGATGATGCTCGGGCTTGCGGTGCCAAGTGTGCGCGGGGTTCTGGAGGAGCAGAGATTGCGCGAAAAAATGGCGTCTTTCGAAGACGTGGTTCGGCGCGCTGCCTCGCAGGCGGTCAGCGCCAAGCGGGAGGTGCGCTTGATTTGGTTTGAGGACGGGGTCAGGGCCGTCACCGATTGGGCCGCCCCGAGGGCGGGAGAAGACGCGGGCTTGCCCCAGGGGGCGGGGCAGGTGGCGCGCGCGGAGGAGGATGCAGGAGGGGGTGAAACCGGCTTCTATGCGGTGGGGAAAGGGGAGTCGCTCGCGCTGGTCCGCGTGGCCGCAAGAGAGGAGAAACCGCTTTCGGAGTGGAGCTTTTGGCCGTCTGGAATCCGTGAACCGGTCGAGGTTTACTACGAGGGGCCTCTCGGAAAATGGGCGTTGCGATTCAGCGCTCTGGTACCTGATCCGGAAACTGTCTATTTTCAAGTGCATTGAGAATGAAAAATTTCTCCAAAAAACGCAGACTCGCTGGGCGGGGGGGATTCGTCCTCTTTGAAGCCATGATTGCGACCGCAATTTTTGCGATCTCCGTGATCGGCTTGGCAAGGTGCGTCGAGGCTGGGCTGAATGCGGGGATGGTGCAGCGTGAGGATTCCCGCGCGCGCAGGGCTCTCATAAACTGTATGCATGAGGTTGAGGTTGGCCGGCGCTCGTTAAGTAAGCTGAGTGATAATCTCTCCGGCGAGTTCGCTGGAATGCGTTTGGATCAAAGTGTTGTAGCTCTCGAGCTTGAGGATCAAAACAAACAGAAGGTGGAGGGGATCGTCGAGGTGAACCTAGAGGTCACATGGGTTGCGGGTGGGGGAAGAGGGTCGAAGCGGCTAAAGTTTTATGTGCCAGGCGGATACTAACCGCCTCCGGTCTTTGGTTGCAGGGTTTCTGTGCCTCCAGCGAGCCCGGCGCCCCTCAGTTGCATCCGCGCTCGCGCTCGGGACGGTTGGACGACGAGGTTTCACAATTTTGGAAATCATGGTGGGCGTCGGAGTGGTGGGACTGGTGCTAATTACCATGTACAAGTTGGTTGCGGCCCAGCTCCAGGCGCTGCAGGTCTCCAAGGAGGCCCAGACCCAAGCGGCGGTCATGGATGGTTTGGCGAAATACCTGCAGGCTGTGCTCGCCGGACTCCCCGTGCGTCAGCCCGATTGCTTGCGCGGCAATCACCGTGTTTTCGGACTTGTCCCCGACGATCAAATCCAGTGGCTCGGTCGCCCGGGACTTTCCATTTTGACTGCAGCCGCTCCCGAATCAGATTACGTCGTCACTCTCAGGCTTCTGCCCTCCACAAAAACTTCCCGCCAGCAGGATCTCGTGATAATGCGCAGGCTCGCCACTGAGGTGGATTCCGCGTATGAAAAGATCATTCTGCTGCCTGATGTCGCTGGGTTGCGGTTCCAGTATTATCACTCTTCCCTCAGCGATTGGCTTGATAATTGGCAGGAGCCAAACTGGCCCGCCTTGGTC
>JBILUQ010000303.1:0-4455 GCA_044370935.1 Chthoniobacteraceae bacterium | reverse complement strand
GCTTAGTGATTTTCACCTGTATCCCTTTACTGAGCTGCCGTTTATCCAGCGGGCGATCGGCATTGCGAGGGGGCTGAATCCTGATTTGGTGGTGCTAGTGGGGGATTTCGTGGATGCGACCGCGGAGGCGATTCACGAGTTGGCGCCTGCTTTTTGCAGTCTGAACGCGAGGCACGGGGTCATGGCTGTCCTTGGAAATCACGATGTTGGCAAGGGGCCCGCTTTGGTGACCAGGGCTTTGAAGGGCGCGGGGGTGGAGGTGCTGGTGAACCGCGCACTGGAGATCGGGGTGGGGCAGGCATATCTGAGGGTGGCTGGAGTGGATTCACTGCAGGGGAGGCAGGATCTTGGTGCGGCGCTCCGCGGCGGCAAGGATGCGGTTCCCACCGTCTTGCTTGCGCACGAGCCGGATATTGCGGATTCGGTGGCCCAGCACGGACGGGTGGACCTCCAGATTTCCGGGCACAGCCACGGCGGTCAGGTCCGTTTGCCAGTATTCGAGGCGCTGTCTTTGCCTCGCTGGGGGCGTAAGTATGCCTTCGGTAGGTATCAAGTCGGGGACATGGCCGTTTACACCGGCCGAGGGCTTGGTACGACGGGCGTGCCGATACGCATCGGCAGCGTGCCGGAGGTGAGCGAGATCACCTTGATTCAAGCTTAGGCTATCGGGGTAGCCGCGTATTTCAGTGCGTTTAACGCGCTTTGAAGGTTGGGCCGTTCAGGGTGATTGCAGGAGGGATTTCCGGTAACTGGAACGCGGCGTCGATCTCTTTTTGCATTTTCTGGTAACCCTCGAGTTTGAACAGGGGGCGTACATTTCCCTCGTAGGTCTGACCCTCTTCTTCAACGCAAAGATCTGCGCTGAAGGCTCCGCGGTATCCAGCGCCGATGACGATTTCAATGTTTGAGCCAGTGGGGGCGAGTTTGAACCACTTTCCAATCGCACGTTTGTCGCCATAGAGTGGGAAACCTAAGTTTTCAGTACTTCTGTTCCCAGTCGGGGTCGGTCCCTTACCGGGCCAGTCGAAGCCGCTGGACCAGGAACCGTCCAACATCACATTGCCATCTATCTTCACAATGAGAATCTCGTTGCCGCCCCCAACGAACCGGAAACGGTTGGCGCTTTGGACGGAAATTTTGCCCCTGTAAGTCGCGAGCCAGCATTGACGGTGGTCGTTAACTTGTTCAATTCCAAAGGCTTTCGGTGCGACTTCCTGGCTGATCGGCGGGAGCAGCATCATGAAAGAGGTCAGCTGATGCCCTGCTCGAAGGTATTTCCCTGCCTCTTTTTCATCTAGAATACCCTTGTTTCCAATAAGTTGTACGATTCTGGCCAGATATTCGTCCTCGCCGTACAGAGGGATCGGCTTTCCGTCTTTTTCTTTGCGCATGTAGTACATGGTGCCGATAAGCCCCTGGCCGGTCGCCGTGCTCGGCTGCATGCCAAAGTTGGCGGCGCTTCCAGTGAACGTTCCCACCGGGCTTGGAACACTTAACCGGGTTGACACCGAGAGCTTGGCGCCGAGTGCGTTGGACTTGAATGCGCCGGCACTGGATGCAAGGCCGCCTATCCGCTGGGGGATTGCGATTGAGGTGAGCGGGGTGAGGGGCACTTGGGGAAGGGCCACTTTCACGTTGGGCGCGCTCGAGACGATCCTGTTCGGGAGCGCGGGTGCACTCATGGAGCTGGTGCGTTTGGCGACCTGGACGCGGTGCTCGAGCTGGCGGGTGGTGGCGCCGGATTGTTGCGGGCCTGCGCTGAAAGTGAGCTTGCGCTTGGCTTGTATGTTCTGCACAACCCAGACGCCCGCAACCAATAGCAGTACCGCGTGGAAAGCAAGGCTTATGATCAGGAACGAACCGCCCGAACGGACCCACCCGAAGAATGCCTTCAAGGGTGTTATTGCGTCCGATGGAACGGACGCGGATGAGTCGGGTGAATCCTTCTGCACTTCAACAGATTGTTTGCTGGCCGGAATCTTTCAGCAAAAAAATACAACGTGCGCGAATTTTCGTTTTGCCGGATCGGGGAAGTCGCAGGCGGCCCAAAAGTGGGCGCGCGCAGTGTTTATTAGCGTGAAATGCCCTACTTTTCTTCTTCGTCTTCGCTCACCCGCTGAAACCGCACTTCCAAGACCCGGCGGTCATCGGCTTTGGTCACGGTGACTTGGAAGGGGGCGATCCTAACCTGCTCTCCAACTGCCGGCAGGTGCCCCGTGAGGTGAGTGATGTAACCGCCCACCGTGCTCACATCCTCGCTTTCGATATTGATACCAGCCAGGTCTTTGAGTTCGTAAAGTGCGAGTGCGCCATCGACGACAAACTCGTCCGCGTTGACGCGTTTGAACTCTTGGCTCTCGGTATCGAACTCATCCTGAATATCACCCACGATTTCTTCGAGCACGTTGTCGAGCGTCACCACTCCCACCGTGCCACCGTACTCGTCCAGCACCAATGCGATGTGGGCGTGTTTGCTCAGAAAAAACGTGAGCAGTCGCTCAAGGGGCATCATCTCGGGTACGGGCAGAAGATCTCGTCGGATCTTGGTGAGATCCGGAGCGGGCGCTCGCATTTGGGAAAGCAGATCCTTGATGTGCACCAGTCCGATGGCGTTATCCAAGTGACCGTCGCACAGCGGAAAACGCGTGTGTCGGGATTGGATGGCGCGCATGAGGTTCTCATCGAAGGAGTCTTCGGTGTTGAGAAAAACGACTTCTTTGCGAGGAGTTGTAATGTCGCGCACAACCCGCTTCCGCAGGTCTAATGCGTTCATGAGGATTTCCTTGCCGATCGGAGTCACCTGTTTGGCGTCCTCGCTTTCGGTGAGAATCACGCGCAATTCCTCTTCGGAGTGAGCCAGCTCGCGTTCGGATAGCGGGCGGATCCGCAGGATTTTCCTCAATACCCATGTCGCTGTTCCGTTCAGAAACCAGATGGCGGGCCTAAATAGCTGATAAAAGAAGCCCAGAGGAACGCTCACCCAAACGGTTGTCGGAACCGGTTTCGCAATCGCGATGGACTTCGGGGCAAGCTCCCCGAGAACAATGTGCAAAAAAGTAATGATGCCGAAGGCGATGCCCACCGTGAGAGTCCGCGCTAGGGGCTCGGAGGTGATGGAAAGTTTCGCGAGCAGGGGTCCCACAAGACCCGCGAGGAAGGGTTCGCCGACCCAGCCCAACGCAAGACTGGCGAGCGTGATCCCGAGTTGAGTAGCCGAGAGGTAGGCGTCAAGATTTTCGGTCACCTCTATGGCCCGTCGCGCTTTCCGGTCACCCGTTGCTTCAAGTGCTTCGAGTTGGCTGGACCGCACCTTAACGATCGCGAATTCCGAGGCCACGAAAAAGCCGTTAAGCACCACCAACCCGAGAACGATAAACAGTTGAATGGTAACCGGAAGGGTGCTGGGATTTAATGCAGCTTCGGGATCCATGGTTGGTGACAAAAAAGAACCGAGCCGCAGGCGTACCTGCGACTCGGAGCAAAGTTGTTGAGTTTGAGTTGGTTCTTACCAACTGGACTTGGTGACCCCGGGAATCAACCCGTTGGACGCCAATTCACGGAATGAAATACGGGAGAGCTTGAAGCGGCCGATGAATGCCCGTTTACGTCCGCTGTGCAGGCACCGCTTGGACATCCGCACGGGGCTGGCATTGCGAGGCAACAAAGAAAGGCCGATGTAGTCGCCTTCTTTCTTCATCTTCGCACGCAGATCTGCGTATTTGGCTACTGTCGCCGCTTTTTTCTTTTCTCTCTCAATCCAGCTCGTCTTTGCCATAAAAGTATTTGGTGGGTCTGGGAAGTTAAGGAGACAGAGGGGGTTGGTAAATAACTTTTTTGTGTAATCGCAGTTGCGTTCGGCCGCACCGCCTCCTTCGAGTGCTTACAAGAAACATGGGCGATCCTGTGTCAGAAGCAATTTTCTGGGCTTTTGCGGTAGAAAACCTTCACAAGAGTGAGGCCGTCGGCCGGAGCGCAAAAGGAGCTTTTCCTTCCGCCCGGAGCCTCGAGCAGGCCCTGCAGCCATTCTGGGGTTTGTTTCCCCTGGGCCACTCGGATCATCGAGCCGCTCATGAGGCGCACCATTCTGTAGAGAAATCCCTCCCCCTGGAAGCTGAGCGAAAGAAGATTGCCGTCTGTGATCAAGCGGATCTTGTGCATTGTGCGAACGGTGCTTTTTTCGGTTTTTCCTCGGTTGGCGGCGAATGCCGCAAAGTCGTGCTTGCCGGTGAACATTTCGCACAGTGCCTTGAGAGTCGCGCGGTCAATTGGCGAGGCAACGTGCCAGGCGCGTCCCTTTTCTAAAGGATTTTGAAAGCGATGGTTCCAGATGCGGTATGTGTAGAGCTTTCCTGAAGAGCTGAACCGGGCGTGGAAACCCCTCACTGCCTTTGTGGTGCAGAGGACTCGCACGGTTCGGGGCAGCTGTGCATTGATGGCCCCGGCCCAAGCGTTGAC
>JBILUQ010000066.1:0-15948 GCA_044370935.1 Chthoniobacteraceae bacterium | reverse complement strand
TGATGGGACATCGGAGCGGGGATTTTAAGAAACTATACGGCGGCATCCAACCGCGCCTCCAAGAGCTCTTCCAAACGAGCCAGCCTGTATTTCTCTCGACCTCGTCGGCGTGGGGGGTCATGGAAGGCGCTATCCGGAATCTGGTGGGCACTGGTAAGGTTCTCAACTGCATGTGCGGCGCGTTTTCCGACAAGTGGCTCGATGTATCGAAGCGTTGCGGCAAAGAAGCGGTCGCACTCCAGGTCGAATGGGGTCAGCCCATCCGTGGCGAACAAATCCGCCAGCACCTCAAGCAGGGCGGATTCGACGCAGTGACCTTGATTCACAACGAAACCTCAACCGGCGTCATGTCGCCAATCGCGGAAATCGCCGAAGTGATGCGCGAATTTCCCGAGGTTCAGCTGATCGTTGATAGCGTCTCCTCCTTTTCGGTGGTGCCCATCGCAATGGATGAACTCGGGATAGACGCGCTCCTCACCGGGTCGCAGAAAGCGCTGGCGATGCCCCCCGGCCTCGCTCTCTTCGCGGCCAGCAAGAAGGCCATGGCCCGCGCAGCATCCACCACGGGCCGCGGCTACTATTTTGACTTCGTTGAGTTCCAAAAAAATCAGGCCGAAGACATGACCCCTTCGACTCCGTCGATCTCACACATCTACGCCCTCGCTTCAAAGCTGGAGGACATCTTCAACGAGGGAATCGCCGCGCGTCACGCACGCCATGCAGCAACCAATGCTCTTGTGCATCAATGGGCGCGTAATAAAGGATTCGAATTCTTCGCGCCGGAAGGCTACCGTTCGAAATCACTAACCTGCATCGCCAACAATCGGAACATTGATGTGGCTGCGATGCTCGCGACCCTGAAGTCCAACAGCGGCTTCATCATCGACGGCGGCTACGGCAAGCTGAAGGGAAAGACTTTCCGTCTCTCCAACATGGGCGACGAAACCATCGAGTCCGTTGGAGAACTTCTATCGGCGATCGACAAAGCTTTGCCCGCTGAAGGCACGGATCACACCAAAGTGCGATTCGACTCGGATTTCTTTCACAAACCTCAACAACCAAAACCCAACACACTATGTCCGTACTTGTAGGAAAAACAGCACCCGACTTCAGCGCAGCAGCCGTCATCAACGGCAGCGAACTCGTCTCCGAATTCACCCTCAGCCAGTTCAAGGGAAAGAAAAACGTGGTGCTTTTCTTCTACCCGAAGGACTTCACTTTTGTGTGCCCGACAGAGCTGCACGCATTTCAGGAAAAACTCGCCGAGTTCGAAAAGCGTAACACCGCGGTGATCGGCGTCTCCACCGACAGCGAACAATGCCACTGGGCATGGCTGCAAACCCCCAAGAACCACGGTGGCATCCAGGGCGTGAAATACCCCCTGGTGGCGGATTCAAACAAAACCATCTCCTCCGCATACGACGTTCTCAACGGCGAATTTGGTGTGGACGAAGACGGGAATCTGTCTGCATCGAGCGAAATGATCGCGTACCGCGGTCTTTTCCTGATCGACAAAAACGGAGTGGTCCGCCACCAGCTGGTGAACGACCTGCCGCTGGGCCGGAACGTGGATGAGGCGCTTCGGATGGTGGATGCTTTGACGTTCTTTGAGACCAACGGCGAAGTGTGTCCCGCAAACTGGTCCGCGGGCAAAGACGGCATGAAGGCCGACTTTAAGGGAGTCGCAGAGTACCTTTCAAAACACTAACGCGCAGCGGGCGCGCCTAGACCGATTCCCTAGGTGACCATTACTCCTTTTGCTCAAACCGCCCCAGATTCTTCCGGACTCACCACGGACGAAGTCGCGAATCTAATCACCAGCGCTTTTCCCGCCGATGCATTCCGCGGGAAAAAGCTGCTGTTGATCATTCCAGATTCGACGCGCACCTGCCCGGTGGGTCTACTCTTCCAGGTTCTTCACGCCCACCTCGGCGGGGCGGCTCAGCGCATGGACATCATGGTGGCGCTGGGAACGCACCAGGCGATGAGCGAGGAGGCGATCTGCACGCGGCTTGAGATCACCCTGGAGCAGCGCAAGACGCGGTATGCGTCCGTGGAATTCCACAACCATCAATGGGACAACCCTGATGCGCTGAAACGGATCGGGGTGATTTCCCGGGATGAAATCAAGGAGCTGAGCGGCGGTTTGTTCGGAATGGACGTACCGGTGGACATCAACGCGAAGGTTCTCGAATACGACCATCTGATCATCTGCGGCCCGGTATTTCCGCACGAGGTGGTGGGATTCTCCGGGGGGAACAAGTATCTGTTCCCCGGGGTGAGCGGCCGTGAAATTTTGGACTTCTTCCACTGGCTCGGAGCGGTGGTGACTAATCCGATGATTATCGGAAATAAGTGGACGCCTGTGCGCAAGGTGGTCGACCGGGCTGCGGGTTTCGTGAACGTGCCCAAGAGCTGCCTCGCCATGGTGGTGCACCAGGGGCATTTGGCGGGACTATTCGGCGGAACGCCCGAGAATGCTTGGGATCAGGCAAGCGAGCTTTCGAGGAGGCTTCATATTGAAACCCGCGAAAGGCCATTCCACACCGTGCTCTCCTGCGCGCCCCCGATGTACGATGAAATTTGGGTCGGCGCAAAATGTATGTACAAGCTCGAGCCCATTGTGGCCGACGGGGGCGAACTGATTATCTACGCTCCGCACATTCGAGAGATTTCCCACACACACGGGCGTTACATCCGCGAACTGGGCTACCATTGCCGCGACTTCTTCCTCAAACAATGGGACCGCTACAAAGATTTCCCCTGGGGAGTGATGGCGCACTGTGCCCACTTGCGAGGCATTGGGACGTTCGAAAACGGTGAGGAGAGCTGTCGCATTCAGGTGACGCTCGCCACGGGCATCCCGGAGGAAGTTTGCAAATCAATCAACCTGCAGTACCGGGATCCTAGGAGTATTAAAATCGAAGACTTTGTGAACCGCGAAGACGAGGGAGTGATGCATGTCGCAAAGGCTGGAGAAAAACTCTTTCACCTTCGGACACGGCCCGAGTGGGCAAAAGAAATGTAACGCGCGGGATCGGACGCTGAATCTACCGGGCGCGTTCCTGATCCCCCGCCGACACGGCGGCAAGCATCGGGGCTCGCACTGATAACCGGCATAGTGTCAGTCCCCCGCACTCTGGACGGCATCCGCCCGCAGCCGGACTCGGCCGTACCCCCCTTGCGCTCGGAGTGATTCCGAGTACCAGTTTCCCATGAACATGAACCGACCCGTATCGGGCAAAATTCTTGTGGGCTCCAGGGGCCTTGGTGTTGCAGATCCGGATCTGCTGAGGAAACGCGCATTTGAGATTGCACGAATTCAGGAGCGCGCGATCCCCGACGTCAGCGACTGGGAGGAGGCAAGCAGGGAGCTACACGGGCACCGTTTGCCCGAAGGCACTGGCAGTGAAAATGCACGGACCGAAGCGGAGGGAGCAGAGTCCAGGAGACCTCACAGAGCTTTGCGCCCCGATGACGAGATTAATGTAGTAGAGGAACTTGTGCGTGAAGGCATGGAAGAGGCCGAACACGAGCGAATGCTCTTGGGCCATAAGCCGGAGGAGGAAACGGGCGTGGAGGAGTAGCAATGTCCGTAGAATCCGCTTTAAAGACGCCTCTGTGGACGCGGGAAGCACGCTGAGTCGGATTCATTTGCGGATTGCGCGGACCTGAGGCAGACCGCTGGGAAAGCATTTTCGCTTCCTGCAAGGCGCGTTGAAAATGCGGCCGGCCAAATCAAGCAGTTCTCTTGATGCTCTGCCGAAGGCATCGTTTAAAAAACTCTTTGCTGAGAATGTGGGTCGCCCCTTTAACGAGACTGCGCCTCAGCAACCTCGCAAATTACGGTGTACTCTCGGGCATCGCGCACAATGGTTAGTTTAACTCGAGTGCCGGGCTGAACATCAGCGAGGGCTTTGGGCAGCGCTGCGGAGTTTTCAAGAATCACGCCGTTCAAACCGGCGATGACATCGCCGGGCTGGAGACCGGATTTTTCCGCAGGCGAACCTGGCAACACTTGAGTGATCATCCCGCCAATGGGAGCACGCAACCCGAGCTGTCTAGCGAGTTCTGGGGTGAGCGCCATCGTGGAGACGCCAAGCGTCTGCCTCTGCACTCGCCCCGTCCGCAGAATACTCTCCATGGACTGCTTCGCGACATTAGCCGGTATGGCAAACGAGATCCCGAGCCAGGTGCCAGTATTTGCCGAATAAATGGCGCTATTGATGCCAATGACCTCCCCGCGAAAGTTGAGGAGCGGGCCGCCGGAATTACCCTGGTTGACCGCCGCATCAGTCTGGAGGAACTCTACGCCGCTGTCGCGAACCGCGCGACCCTTGGCGCTCACAATGCCCTGTGTGACGGTTTCCTGAAAACCGAACGGATTGCCGACGGCCAGTACGGGCTGCCCGACGCGCACAAGATCGGAATCGCCGAAAGCCAGAGCCTCAGCAGGGCCCTTGATTTTGAGAACCGCGATGTCTGTTCCTGGGTCGCTTCCGACCAAATCAGCGTGTTCAATCCGGCCGTCGCTCAGCTGGACCTGGATCTCGGACATGCCGGATATGACATGATGGTTAGTAAGGATGTAGCCCTCCGGTGAGACGATGACACCCGAGCCAAGTCCGGTTTTGGTCTGCTCGACGACACGTTCGCGGGGACCAAAAATTAAGTCGAAAGCGTCAAGCACATAAGGAACCCGCTGCTTGATCTTGGTTTGAGTCGTGATACTGACAACTGCAGGAACGACCGATTTAACGAGGTCGGCGTAATCGGATTCCAAGGCTTCGAGGGCAGGAAAACGCCCGCGGGACGGGGCTGGGGCCGCCACTGGGAGAGTGGTCTCAGGGTAGGCTTTGACACGGGGCTGCAGCTGTTTAAACGGCCGCAATTGCGCCCAAGCAAACATCAAAATCAGAACGATCAACCAAAGGAATACCCACTTTCGAGGCATGCGATGATGTTATCGCACGCACGAAAATCTGTCCAAAGGAACGCGCTTTTCCAGTCGGCCGCCGGCATAGCGACCGGTTCAAGAAGCGGCGGCTAGCGGCGCGACCCAGCAACAGCAGAATCCACAATCACCTGCACCTCCGCAGATGAAACCTTGCCGTACACATTGGTCGCCACCGCGACATATTTTCCAGCGTTGAACACGGACGCCCGAGACAACTGATACGACTGCCTCGTGCTTCGTTGAATTAACCGCCCATCTTTAAACCATTCGTAAACAATTGGTCCCGAACCAGAAACCTGAACAGTGAGCATGAGCGGTTGTCCAACCTTGAGGGACGCCGGAGCAACGGGAGCCTGAATAATCTCAGGCGGGCCGGGCACCACGATGGTTGCCCTCGACAAAGCGGATCCATGCTCGTTAAAAGCCTCCAGTTCATAAAGCCCGCTGTCGCCTCCGCGAATTCCCGAAATCGACAGGTTAGGCGTGTCCGCACCGCTAACTGATCTGGAACCCAAAGCGCCGTTTTTTAGAGCAACCCCGTTAACCCGCCACACGTAGGTCGATGCACCAGTTACGGATGCTGAGAGCGTCAGCGAACCGGCACTGGCAGGAACTTTAAAGGACTCCAATGATTTGGAAAACACCGGCGGCTGCCCCACTTTGATTCCATAAACCCAAGCGCGGTCCAATCCTTCACTCAAGGCGCCGTCTTTTTGGTAGCGAAATTCAACCGTCGAAGTTCCACGGGGGAGGCTGACTTTGCGTTGCTCCCACGAGGACTCACCGCTCAGAACAACTAGACTGCGCGACGCCAGATCCGCGACCGGCCTGCCATTTACGAGCAATTGCAAGTTATCACGCCTCGGTTCGCTCGAGACCTTCCAATAGAAGCTCAGCACCCTAGGACCCGCGACAGAAAACTGCATCGAGCTGGCGGAACTATTCGCGACACGACCGCTGCTCGCAACAAAACCCTCTTTTCCATCTGCGCGCACTGTCCGCACTCCCATCCAAGGCGATGAGGCAGTCGTCCTCAAATTATCCAGGCCCGTGATCACCTCGGACAGACTCACTGAAGCGGATTCAACGCTTAATTTTAGGACCCGAGATGTTTCCCCTGCGCGGTTCGAAGCAACAACCTTCACCGACCAGGTCCCGGTCTGGATAGGGACACCGCCAATCTCGAGTTTCGCAGTGTCAAAACTCATTCCGGGAGGTAACGCGGCGGCATCCACGGCCACAACAGTCCCCTCGGAAGCTTGCACTTTAAAAATGAACGGTTTGCCTACTATTCCCGAAGCTTCAAACATACCGACCAAAACCGGAGGAGGAACAGTATCGCTGAGGCGCCCCGAAAGCCGGTATCCACCAACCGAGCCATAAGCAGAGTACCCAAGCACGTAACCGCCGGCAGGCTTCTCACCATTGGCAGCGGACCGAACCAACACCCGGTAAGTTCCCGCGGCCAGAACCTTGTTCAAAGAAGCACCAAGGGCATCCAACGGATTCGAAATTGCAATAGTCGGCCCGTCGGAGGCATCCGGTATATTCTGCAACTCAACTTGAAGATCGGCGTTGGAGTACCCCGTGACCTCAGCTGATGGCATGACGGATGCGGAGAAAGATCCGCCCAAGGTTGAGAACTGAAAACTATGCGGTCTCGAGAAATCCGTCAAAACGCCGGAAACACTGAAACTTCCCCCCTGCACATCGAGCGCACCGACAGTTTCAGACTGCCTGGCGAACGCGATACCGTTCGCTATTTTTCCAAGGATCGCGAGATCGTCCTCGGTGTTATTCGAGTTCGCATACTCCCCCCTGCTCCACTGAGTGACTGACTTGTAATAGCTCATTCCCATGATCGGCGCCCAGCTGGTGGGGCTGCTCAAGGTTCCGCCATGGCCGCTGTAGTAAGAAGAGGAACTTGTGTCATCGTGGCTGAGACCAAGCGTGTGACCGACTTCGTGCGAGATTGCCTCCGCCACGGATTTGGCACTAAGCGTGAACACCCAGGCTGGTATGGTCTCGCTAAAGGAGACGCCTGCCCGACTCCAACTGCCAGTGAAGGCAACACCGCCACCACCAGGATAAGCGGTATTGGTCGGCGTCACTATCACCCGCATGCGTCTGCCAACCGTGGCGCCCTCATAATCCGTCCTGCGCGTCGTGAAAGTGATGTCAAACGGAGCGTAGTCCTCGGCAACCCGCGCCATAACTTCCCTGATTTCGGTCGGCGTCAATGAAGACGGCGCCGCGTTGATGACAGCACCATTGTTCCACGAAGTGTCGGTCACCCGCTCGCCGTCAAAATCCACGTAAACCACACCTTTTGCACCGGGCCGGGTATCGATCTCGGGAACTACTCCGCCGCTCGAAATTCTCACACCAGCTCCCGAATCAGCGGCGGCGGCGGCGGGCATTTCCGCATCATTCGGCGAGGCTTTCGCCGATGGCCAGCAAACAACCGCCGGAAGGCGACGCTCCACCATCACGATTTCTCCGTTTTCCTCGGTGACAATCTCGATCGCAATCTCGGATTCGCGCAACAGGATCAACCCAAAAACCCGGTCGAAATTTGTGTTTAGTGTAAACGACCCATTCAGACCCGAAAGTGCGCCGCCAAAACGCAACCAACCGTGGTCCTCCGTCCGCAATCCTACTTCTGCCTGAATCCCTTCTCCATCGAAAGAAGGCAACAACACAGTGATTCCCTTCTGCAACGCGAGCAGCTTTCTCAGTCCGCTTTGGTCGAGCTTCGCAACCCTACCCCTATCCTGATGAGCATTCACCCCCCGAATCCCTAATGGCATGGCCTTCAATGGCTCTCCGGAAAAAACCAAATCCCCCTCCACCTTCTTTAGGGGCAAAATCGGAACTGGCGGTTCCCCGGAGGCCAAAGGACCGCTTCGCTGCATTTGCTCCTCTGGTCGATCCTCACCCCGGACGGAGGACGACCTCGGCGCGGAATCAATACACTTGGATTGAAGGAAGGCTTCCGACTGCAAGCAATTTGACCCCAAATAGTAGCACAGTATGGAAATAATCAATGCCGCTGTGATACCGACCGAAAGGATACGAACCCCCGCCAAAGAAAGGCGTCCACCCCGGCGCAGGCTATTGCGCGAGTCGGGGGGATCGTTGCGGCTCATACTAGTGCTTGGTTGGAAAGCTGGGACCGGCAAACACCCAGCGCGCACAGACTCTAGAACATTTGCTGGCAAAGACCAACATCGAAAAGATGGATCTCCTTCGGAAACCTGGCGGATGGGGAGGGATTCGAACCCTCGGTACCCTTATGGGGTACACACGCTTTCCAGGCGAGCCCGTTCGACCGCTCCGGCACCCATCCTATCGCAGGGGCGCACACTCTGCTTGGCTTCGACGCGGGGCGCAAGCCCGAAGACTTCCTAATGACTAGAGAATTCCAAAAGACCTTAAAAAACTTCCGCCCTGCACGGCCCATGGGTGCCGGCACCTTGAATGAGCAGCTGCGGGGTTTGATAAAACTCAAAAGGCATCTTGAGTTAACACCTCATTCTGTTCACTCTCCGTCTTTACATGAGCTTGGCACCGACCCCGACCCCAGTTGCGTCCTCTCCGTTCATCGTGAGGCTTAGCGTGACAGATCAAGTTCTGTCCGAGCTACGCCGCAGAATTCTTCACGGAGTGATCATCGGAGGAGAGGCCATCCCTGAATCGCAATGCGCGGAATCTCTGGGAGTGAGCCGAGTGCCGGTGCGCGAGGCCTTGATGGCGCTTGAGCGCGAAGGACTGCTGCACAAAGATCACAGGGGACGGACAATTGTACGTACCCTCGGAGGGAAGGACTACGAGGAAATCCTCACCCTGCGACTTGAGATCGAAGGGATGGCTGCAAGGCTTTGCGCAACGGCCCGAAACGACGGGGCGCTGAGGTTGATGGAGACGAACATCAATGCATTCGGAGCGGCAAAGAGCGCAGAGGAGCTCGCCCATCTTGACGTTGAATTTCATCGCCTGCTCTGCACCGCCGCCGGGCACCCGTGGTTGCTCAGCGCTTGGAACACGATTCGCTGGCCATTTGAAGCCCTCCTGGTGAAAAATTTCCGGACTTACATTGATGCCACCAGCCTGCAGGAGTCGAAAATTTCCACTGACGACCATCGCAGGATTTTGGATGCTATCCGCTCCAATAAGGCGGCGGAGTCAGAGTTGCTGATGCGCCAGCATATCAGCCGCTGGACCGACTGGAAGCCGACGTAAAAAGGTAGCGCAGCCATCCCGGGATCGAATGACGAACCGAACGAGCACGTGATCGGAGCTTGCTCCTACACAGACTGAAAAGTCCCGAATACAATGCTCATCGCGCTACGACTTGACACCCGTCATTTGACTCAAGAAGTCACCTCGACGATATTACAGCAATGAGTGCGCCGATTTTCTGGTGGTCGCTTGCGGCGGTGTTGGTGCTGCTCGAGTTAGTGACCGGTACGGTCTACTTACTGATGGTGGCGATTGGGTTCGCGGCTGGGGGAATTGCGGCGCACTTCGGACTTCAGGACTCTGCCCAGCTTTTAATTGCGGGCGTGGTCTGCGGGGCGGCAACCTTGGGATGGCACTCGCTTCGAAATCGCCAAAAGGAGCCCGCCCCAGAGGCGGATAAGAGCATGCAAATGGACATTGGAGAAACAGTCGAAGTACGGTCATGGGAGTCGAACGGAACCGCTCGGATCATGTACCGGGGCGCAGAATGGAGCGTCAAATCCTCGGAAACAGAGTCTGCAGGCAGCCCTCTTCCCACGGGACCGCACCGGATCGTTGAGGTTCGGGGAAACACACTGATCGTAAGCCCCACCAAACCTTCCTCGACGGCCCCTGCGGCGACATCCTCGACGGCAACCGTTTGACTAAGACAATCGTGCGACGCATTCATGCACTCCGGCCCTCGCGGTAAGCGCGCCGGCCTTTTGGATTCACAATCAAACAACACCCGGACATGCCCTCCCTTGCTCTCCTGATCTTCATCATAGCGATCATTTTCACCATGCGCTCCATCCGCGTTGTACCCCAGCAGAACGCGTGGGTTGTTGAACGGATTGGAAAGTATCATTCGACTCTGAAACCGGGTTTGAATTTCCTAATCCCCTTTATCGATGCCGTGGCATATAAGCATTCCCTAAAGGAGATACCGCTGGATGTTCCCAGTCAGGTTTGCATCACGCGCGACAACACCCAGTTGCAGGTTGATGGAATACTTTTCTTCCAAGTCACCGACCCGATGCGGGCCAGTTACGGCTCCTCAAATTACATCACCGCAATCACGCAGCTCGCCCAAACAACACTTCGCTCGGTGATTGGAAAACTTGAGCTGGATAAGACATTCGAAGAACGCGACACCATCAACCAGTCGGTTGTTTCCGCAATCGACGAGGCCGCGCTGAACTGGGGAGTGAAGGTTTTGAGATACGAGATCAAGGATCTGACGCCGCCAAAGGAGATTCTCCACGCCATGCAGCAACAGATCACGGCGGAGCGGGAAAAGCGGGCGTTGATCGCGGCGTCGGAGGGGAGGAGGCAGGAGCAGATCAACATAGCAACGGGCGAGCGCGAAGCATCGATCGCGCGCTCCGAGGGTGAGAAACAGGCAGTGATCAACCAGGCGGAGGCGGAGGCTACTTCCATCAAAGCGGTTGCCGCCGCCACTGCGGAAGCCATCGAACGAGTGGCGCAAGCCATCTGCCAGCCGGGGGGAGCGGATGCCGTTCAGTTGAAGGTCGCGGAGAAGGCGGTCGAGGCTTACTCGCGCGTGGCAGACAAATCGAAAACCACCCTCGTCGTGCCTTCGGATCTGAATCAAGTGGCAGGGTTAATCGCATCGGCCATGCAATTGGCAAATTCGGTAAAGACGTCGAACGCGTCCGAGTAGGCCTGCCTGACAGCGGCCCGCTGGGTGTCACCGCGTTCTCACTAGACTCATCTGGGCCATCAGCGGCTACTTCCTTTTCCTGCCCTTGGATTCTTCCAACACGCGGGCGAGGTCGGCCTCCTCCTCCGCCTTTCGCGCACTTGCCTCCAAAGCGTCAAGTGCTGCACTGATCTTCGCCCGCCCTTTCTCGCCCTCGTCGAGGATTTGGTAAAACTTACGTAGATCAACCGTACCTTCACTGCTTCCGGGCGTCGCCTCGTACCAATTCATGAAATCCCGGATCCGAGAAAGTCTTGCGGCGATACTTTCCCTCTCAAGGCGCGCCTGTCGGAAACGCGCGGGCAATCCAGCAACATGTCCCTTGATCAACTCTCCGCAGAGCGTCGCGTACAACGCGATCACCTCGGAGTAGAGAAAATGGGCCTTTGTGCCCACAGCCAAAAACTCAACCTGCCTTGCTTGAAGCAGCGAGCGTATACCGGGCAGACGCAGATACTCATCAAAGGACTCGATCGGATAACAGACCCGCTTGAGGGTGGCGGAGTTGATAACGTCTATTTCCACAAGCCGCCGGAGAGCTTCCTCGGATTCCTCGCCTGTCATCGTCATGCGCGAGCGTTGAGTGGCAAGCGAAGCGACTTGGACGGTCCACTCTTTTTGGATCTCCGCATCGGTTCTACCCAATGAAGGAAAGCACTGTGAAAGAACCAAATAAGGCGATAAAAACGGATTAGCATGCAGCAGATCAAAAAAGCCGCTGGAACTGTCAGCCCTGTTTGAGAGCATCGAAACCAAGCAACGGCCGACAGCGAGCTCCAAGGTTGACGACGGAGCGCCGACCTCCTCTTCAAGAAGAAGAGTGCTCTCCAAGGAGGGAAGTTCAACGTTTGAAAGCAGCGGCCTCAACTCGTCGAGAGATGCGAGCGCGTTAGGATACCGCCACGCATGCAGAAGGCCGTCTATCAGCCACCGAGGCAATCTGACCCTTTCCGGATGCAATCCCAAGCTTCCACCGGGCCTCATGCCCAACTCCTGCAAAACGATCTTCACCACAGCCCTCTGAAAAACCTCCCCTTCAAAATCCTCATTTGCCGACACCAAAAGCCTGAAAACAACGCCGTCCGGGGCCTCAACAATTTCAGCATTCACACCTCCAGCCAGTTTATCTGTATAAAGAAAAATTTGAATCGGACGGGCACGCGGATAAGACGCCCTCGCTTGCGCCAGACAACTCCAGGTATGATCCCTCAACTCGACAGCTGAACGCAGCACCGAATTCCGCCGCGAAAACCCAGCAATCTCAGACAGCGTATCCCCTTTTCTCGCCGGATCACTGTCCATCACCACGACCTGTCCGGAGTTGTCAGTCGTAGAGGCGCTTTTTAAAACCTTACGCGGCACTGGCAACGCGACATCACCGCTCCCTCCGGCAACCAGTTCAGCGGCCTCAACCGCTACACTGAGAAGGATTAGGCAGAGGGAAGGCCACGAGCACATGTGATTTGGATGGATCAATGGAGACGCTCTATCAAGGGAAAAACTTTCCGCCTGCCCCGCAATAGCGCCTACACCTTGCCAAGGGTAGGCCATGTGATGCGCACAATCGCCTGCCGGACTACCAAGTGTACCGCACGCCGTAAGTCAGAGTGATTTCAGAGTCTGCTGCCACGGGAATATCGAATTCAATGGTACTGCTGTCCTTTTTGCGAAACTGCGCGCTGCTGCGGCTTACGGTCCAGGACGAGTGGCGGGAAAGATGCTCTACAACCCGAATCTCCACCGGCGTCCGGCTTCTATTTTTAAGGCGCAGCTCGAAGGCCTCGTCCATGGAATGCCGAGCCTCATCGACATTGAACTCCGTCTGGACTCTATCTCCCAAAAGGTCAAAAGCGTTCCCGAGCTTGAGGATGATGGTTTCGTTGCGTGGGGTGTGCCCCACCCGATCCTCGCCCACAAACTCCAACTGTTCACCATCCCGGCGGTACACTCGGACTTTTCCGGCGGGCATCGCGAACCCGAGTTTTGATGCCTCGTCGTTCGCGAATTCCAGACGAGATTCAATCGTCTTAGATCCCTGGCTGCCCCATTGCCGGTTTATTATTAACTGCCCCGAATATCCGGAGGGAGCTGCATCGTAGATGTAGGTACGTTTTGTTTTTACGCCGGAAGCGCGCGCAAACTCCAGCTGCTTGACGTTGCGGTCCCGCAGCGTGATGGGACGGGGAATCGTATAAAGGTGAAACTCGTCAAACGCCCTCGCCTGCACGGGCTCTGCGGCGAGCGCCATCATCCGCTTTGCGCCCCCTCTGGCAGGAGGTTCGTCCGACACGAGGTTCACATCACCCGCGATCAACTTTACCTGAGCATCTTCAAACTGTTTGCCTGAACTGTTGCGAATGGTCACCCAACAGTTGAGCTCACCCGCGTTGCCCTCGGATTCAATCACTAGGTTGTAGTCCGCCGACCACTCCAAACCGTGCGTGATATAGGCCAGTTCGGCATCAAGCTTCGAGGCAACAGGACTTTGGATTTTCCAACTCAAAAGCGGTTTCAGTATATTCTCATCCTTGAGAGCGGGAAATACAGGCCTGCCAGGCAGCTCAAAAGACAGCTTTCCATCCACCTCGATGATTGGCTGCACCGGGTCCGCTCCGGAATTGTTACCCGCACGAACCACCCTCCCCTCCAGCACCCGATCACCTTTTTGTGGATCTTCGACACGGAATCCGATCACCTGCCCCTCGTAAAGCGCCAGCAGTGAGGACTCGCTGACCGGGTCGTTGAGGTAGTTTTGCTCAAGGATTGTGAGGACGGTTCGGCCGGTTGGATCCCTCAGAATAACCGAACTAGGATCCATGAGGCTGGTCGCACCTGAATACCGGATGTTTGTTTCGCCGGCCTTCAACTCCAGCGCGACGGTATCTCGAACGACTGAAAACCTGCCATTGTAAATGGTCAAACCAGGCTGAGCTGACACCGTCCCGGCAAGCAGGCATGCGACAAAGAACGCAGATCCTCGTTTAAAAATATTCATGGCTGAAAAATAAGGACGTCACCGACTGTCTCGCCGCAAAAAATAGCAGCTACTTTGACTCAACCGACTCATTGGTTCGAAAGCCCCTCGTGAATGCCACCCTCTACTTTGGAGGCCACTGGTATTCACCAGCGTCGAACGTCATCATCTCCTGCAGCGCGCCAATCCGCAACTCCTCCACCACCGACCCATCACCCTGCAATAGAACAATCGAAGGCTGACGGGCCTCCCTTCCAAACACCGCCCACGCCAGATGGGGAGTGCTGCTAAGCCGCCGAATCCGCAGCCCATCCACCGTCCTCAAAAAACTGCCCTCAGCATCGAATCCAAGCATCAACTCCACCTCAGCCTGCGCATCCCCGATCAAAGGATTCGGCTTGGTTTTAATCCGGATTTTTTTCTCCGGGACAAAGGGCTTGTTTCTTCCAATGTGCTTGGAAGCCGCTTCGAATTTGCCGGTGTTCCAACGGCTCTTCTCGATGAACGTCTCCCAAGCGGGCGGCACGGATTCGGGATGGGTTCCGTTTTTGACATCAGCACCGGAGGGATTGTTCCCACTCCGCCTTCTCAAGCCGCGCAACCGAGTGCGATCCCGGTCCTGCTCCAGCAAAAAAATCTCGTCCCTTATCATGGAGGCGGCGACCGAAAAAGGCACAGGATCCCCCGCCCCAATACTCAAACGGCGCGCAACCTCCCCCTGGGCGTCAAACTGAACCACGACTGTCTCCCCAAGCACCTTCTCAATGCTCCATTTGGATCCGTCTCGCCCCGGACAAGACCAGGGGCCAATTTCGCCCACTGCGGGTTCCTTAAGCTCTTCAAAAGCTGGCACTGCGTCAGCGCCGGCGTCCCCAAGAACATACCGCACCTTCCAGCCCGCATGATCGATACCATCGGCGAACAGTTCCAGCACCTCGTTGGACCCGTCTTTGAGCACCTGCAACCTGCGAAATCCGACGAGCCTTGGGGCATCGTCACTCAGCATCCAATCATTTCCATGATAGGCTTCACCGGAAAGGTCGATGTCCCCAACCGCCACTCCAAGGAGCCGATACCTGCCGGCTGGGACCACCTTTCCCGAATCATCCTTCCCGTCCCAAGCGACAACAAACCCGTTAAGCGCGACGGTGAACTCAGAGGCATCAGCGTCTGCGCGCAGCGTCCGCAAGAGTTTACCAGCTTTGTCATAAACGCCGAGACTGAAGGTTCCCTCGACCGGAGGCGGAACAAACCCGACCCTTACGCCACCACCCTTCATCGCCGCGGCACCATCCTGCGCTTGAGCCGGACACAACAGAAACAGTCCTGACAGCATCGCAGCGCTCCACGACATTGGCGAGCTGCGTCCCCCGACCACAACACCCGCAACGAGCACACCAAGCGTTTGAAAAAACCGACGAATCAGCCCTGAGCCCTCCCGCCTGAAAGTCTTTGAAAAACTATGCATAATAGCGCCAGCAAAGGTTTGGGAAAATATTGTCCTTCCACTCGCATTGCGCAAGGAAGGCTTCATCCACAACACCCGAATGAGCCTGCTCGTAAAGACGGTTAAAGCGATGGATGTGCTCTTCGGTCCTCCGAACCGCGTAAGCCCGCGCAGTCCCCGTCTTCATCAGAAACGCCCAGTCACTGGATTGCGCCAACAAAAGCTCGCGAGCGGCCTGCGCCAGCACCCTCTCCATCCTCGGGCACTGGTTGCTGATGTACCGCCTCGCAAGCTCCGTCATCCGCCGCGCCGCGCTGTGCAGGTGCGGATAAATCCAGGCATTGGACTCCTCCAGCCACACCTCCCAGTACCCCTTGTGCCCCCAGCTCGAGGCTGCCGGCGCGATCAGCTGGTGCGTATTGTACTGGCCGAGGTATCGCGTAGGCGTTGTGAAGCGAAAATCCCGCTGATCATATGCCGCCTTCCGGATGAACCCGTTGAGCCACTCCGGCCCCTCAAACCACCAATGCCCGAAGAGCTCCGCATCGAAAGGGCTCACCACCACCGGCGGCACATTCATGTGCTCGCGCAGATTGCGTATCTGCTCCTGACGCGCCCTCATGAAA
>JBILUQ010000302.1:0-4471 GCA_044370935.1 Chthoniobacteraceae bacterium | reverse complement strand
GATTGCCGACCCAAAAAAGCTTACCATCACAACAGGCAAATGGAGTGCATTGAAATACGGTGAGGGTCGCTGGGTAGCGGAGCCTGATGCGAGCGCCAGCATCACCTTTGATGCAGTGCTCAGCGCAATGAAATCGCTTTACCTGCTGCGCGCCCAGCCGGAGGTTGACACCACGCGCATAGGTGTTGTCGGCATCTCGTGGGGCGGCTACATGACAACGATGGTCTGCGGACTTGCAGGCGATCAAGTGCGCGCTGGTTTTGCGCTTTACGGCTGCGGCTTTTTTGATCGCGGATCCGCACAGCGAACGGAAGCCTTCGATCCGAAGCTTCCCCGCACCAGCATGACCCGGATGCCCGTGGAAGAACGCGAACGCTGGTTGCAGCATCTTGACGCGGGCCGCCGCGCTTCGGGCATGAAGGCAGCCTTCTTTCACGCCGCCGCTGCGAACGACTTTTTCGGGTGGCCGCAAGCCGTGCAAGCAACGCTCGATGCGATTCCAAGCGAGCGGAATCATGTTTTTGCGCCGAACGCCAATCACAAGATCCCGCTGCCCGGAGGCAGCGTGTTCGATACCAAAGCCGCACCGGCCTTTACTCCAACGGCGTTTCAACCCTATCCCACTCCAAGCGGCAGCAAGGCCAACTGGCTCGCCATGGAGGTGCCTTACTTTGATTACTATCTCAAGGAGCAAGGTGAACCGTTTCCAAAAGTGAGCGTTCAAAAATCCACCAATCTAAGGCTTGCGCGCTTTAGCGTCACCGCGCCGCATCCGATCAGCAAAGCTGAGGTTTATTGGGCCAAGGCAACGCCAGCAGAGCTCACGGTTGAAGATGTAAAGAATCGCGAATGGACAGCACTGCCTGCGAACAAAGGGAAAGAAAACAACTACGAAGCAACGCTCCCAGTCGAGGCGGCGGATTGGTTTGCCGTGGTATCAGACGAGCGTCCCGTGTCGGTGTCGGGCGACTTGATTCATCTCGAAAAATAAACCCACACCGGCTCATCATCGCGCTGCTGCGATAAACGATACGTGCTCACAAACTCACAAGCTCACAAGCACGCGGTCGTACAATGTGCTGATAAAAACGTCCTATGCGCCGGGCACAGCCTGCCGCCAGTTTGTGCAGAAAAAAACCGCGCGCAGAAACCCGTTATTGAGGAGTGGCGTCAAAACGCCATGAGCTTGTTTTTCCGTTTCGTCCCCGCAGCTCAATGGACCGTACCTCGATTTGCTCACCGGCCTTTGGTGGATGAATCCTGAGGTGAATCACAGGCTCGCTGTCCTCGATGGTGGCGGTAATCTGCGCCCAATCCTGCGTACTGGGCCACTCAAAATTTGAGGTCTGTTCGGCGGCGAAACTTCTGGATTTGGTCCGCCAATTAAATGAGCTACTGCCGCCCTTTGCGGCGCGAACCGCGATCGTCGCAGTGATGGGCGGCAGCAGATCAATGTCGGAATTTGTGATGAACACGCGTGCGTTCGGGCCGGCACCTGATCCCGCAAGGATTGAGAGAGCAGGACCAGCCGTACCTTTGGCGGAAACAGAGATACTTCCGTTCCGGCATAGCCAACCCTTGATGGAACCGTCGGGTGCAGCCGCCTGGGACGCTGCGGGAACGGCTCTGTTGGCCGATCCGGAGGCCGTGATTTCATGCTCGGCAAACAGCGTTTCGTGATGCTTGTCAAGGGAGGTTGGAAG
This sequence comes from Chthoniobacteraceae bacterium, assembly GCA_044370935.1. Classification (GTDB taxonomy): domain Bacteria; phylum Verrucomicrobiota; class Verrucomicrobiia; order Chthoniobacterales; family Chthoniobacteraceae; genus Chth-196. Next base: position 2,768 of record JBILUQ010000302.1, on the reverse strand, counting down.
ACCGCCTGGCTGCAATTCCTGTGTCCAAGCTAGCAGCTTCTGTTCAAGCCTCGCTGCCAACTCGGGGCGGATCTGCACAAGATTACGCTCGTGATGTTCGCCTTCGGCCGTGGACACGTCGAACAACAAGCGCTCACGATCTCCAAGCGTGATCAGTTTGTTGGGATATTCCTGAATCGCTGCCTGCGAGCCCCAGCGCCAGTAGAGCGTTCGCTGGGGTGGCGTCTCTGCGGCACCCGTGAGGTACGGCATTAGGTTGATGCCGTCCAAACTTGGATCCTTTGACTGTCCCGACAGCGCGACTGCCGTGGCTGCAACGTCGAGAGTGATCACAGGGTGATCGTAAACCTGTCCGCCCGGAATGGTGCCGGGCCAGGCACAAAGAAACGGAACGCGAATTCCACCCTCGCTCAGCATTCCCTTCTGGCCCTTCATAGGGACGTTGAGCGAACCATTCCACGCACCACCAAGCGGAGCGCCGTTGTCCGAGATGAAAAAAATCAGCGTGTTCTTATCCTGCCCCATTTCCTTCAATTTTTCGCGGATCCTGCCGACGCCATCATCCATCGCGGCGATCATCGCGAGCGCTTGCCGCCTTTCTTTTGGTAAGTGACCGGGCGTTTTTGAGTACCACGGTTCGGGGGAGTCTAGTGGCACGTGCGGCGCGTACCACGCCAGATACATGAACCACGGCTGCTCGGGCTTAGCAGACCTGCGGTTGAGAAACGAGATCGCGGCATCGGTCTGGACGACCACTCGAAAGCGCTCGTCTGAAACGAGGTGCGGTGCGTCGGTGAACGGCTTGCCCTGAAGATCGTGCGAGGCGAAAAACTGACGCAGTTCGCCGCGCCAATACTCGTCGAAACCGTGCTTGTGCGGGAAGTAACCGGGATCCGAATGCTGTTGCTTTTTCCCGGGGGTTTCATTGCGCAGATCCAAATGCCATTTGCCCACCTGCCCAGTCGCGTAACCTGCCGCTTTGAGGCGTTCCGCAATGGTTTGTTCCCCATGCGGGAGGGGGCCCTTCAAATTGTCCTCAACCCCGAACCGCTGCTGATATCGACCTGTCATGAGACCGGCACGCGACGGGACGCATTGGGGAGCCGTAGTGTAACCGCGTTTGAAAAGAACGCCGTCCCGCGCGAGTTGGTCTATGTTTGGCGTTCGAACATCTGGATCGCTTCCCTGCAGGCTCATGTCTGCCCAGCCGTGGTCGTCGCTATAAATCAGCAGTATGTTTGGCTGCGCGGTAGCCGCCTGCGCCGGTAGAATGAAAAATGCACTCACGCTCGCTGTAACGAGGAGCAGAAAATTGAGAGGAGAAAAATAGTGCTTCATAAGGATAGCTCGAACGTGATGATCAACACCGACCCGTCATTCGCGTTGCGGTTCAATGTCACGGTTGACTTGCGGCTTGGCGGGAACAATTCACAGTGTGCGCCCTTGCCCGTGTGATTCCTCGCCCAGAGCAGATGGTTGAACGGGACCCGCTATTTCACAAACAGCATTCTAATTCCCACAATAATCATGACGCTCGCAAAAATAAGCGTGAGTGTCCTGTTTTGAAAATGCTGCAGCGCACCCGCGCTGAACCACGCGATGATTGAACCGGCGACGCCCGCTGGAATCGCCACCTTCCAATCGACTAGATTGTTTCCCGCGTTCTTAGCCGAAGCAGCCACGGAAGTCAGCACGATGGCGGCCAGGGAGGTCGCCACTGCCTGCTTTTGCGAGAGACCAAGAACACCGACGAACAGCGGCACCATAATCACCCCCCCGCCCACGCCGCAAAGCGCCGCCACAATTCCGCTAAGTGCACCAATGAGAATCGGGAGAAACATGATCTTGAGCAGCGCCTTTGTTCTTTGCTACGCAACGGTGAGACGCACGATGAGTTGTTGCAGGACGCCCTTAGGCTCCTTTGAGGAGCTCACTAAGGCAATGTTCGCCTCGAGAACAAGTCTCTGAGCAGTCCGGAGCTCTGCAACGCTGTAACGGTGGGCTTGCTGCGCCGCGATCCCGAGGGAGTACGCGTTCACCGTGCCGTCTTTTTTTCGCGGAAGATGTTCCTTCGCTTCGTCGCTGAGTTTCTCGAGCGTCTTTGAAAAGAAAAACGGCTGAGCTGGTCGAGACAGCTTGTGGCGGTCCATAAGATCCTTCACGGCGAGCAGGTTTCGGAACGTCGGTACGATTGCCACAAGCATGATACCAATCGGCGACTCCTGGTCCTGAAAAAGCTGGGCAAGCAGATCCAGCGAGCGTTTTGTGTCGCGTGCCGCCAGCGCGTTGCCCAGTTCAAAGATTCCTGCCGAACCGGTCATCGGCACAATAAGATCAACGTCAGCCCGGGTGACTGCGCGTTTTTCTGCGCCCAAATACAGGCTGAGCTTTTCAATCTCTGATTGAATAGTGCGGCGGTCGCCGCCGGTTCGGATCGCAAGCAGCTCCAGCGCGTCTTCCCCGATGGCGGTGCCGCACGCCGAGGCGATGTCTTTTGCAATGTCCATCGCCGCCTCCTCCCAGCCGGCCTTCGAGGTGTCCAGTTTGTCGCAGACGGTGACTTTGCAAAGCTTCTGGAGGCTCTTGTAAAATGAACGTCGCTTATCCACGTCGCTTCCGCTTAACAAAAACCGGATCCCATCTGGAACGCCTTTGCCGAGGAGAGCACTTAATTCCTCCAGTGCTTCCTGCACGGCGGCGGCGCGGCCGGTGACCGAATCGCCGAGAAAATTGGCGTCCTTCAGCCACACCAGTTTTTCGCCCCCAAA
>JBILUQ010000301.1:0-4475 GCA_044370935.1 Chthoniobacteraceae bacterium | reverse complement strand
GGAATTCGTCCGTCATGACAGCACAGATAGTGTGCATGCCGTGATCGTCTCCGTTGGTATCGCACTTGCCATTGCGAAAAAATCCAGTGACCGGATTCATGCAGCAGCACTCAAGCTCAGTGCCAAGAACGTTTTTAGCCCTTGAATGGGTGGTGTGGTTGCGCTGTTTACTTTTCTTCCTGCGCGTACTTCGCGTAGAGCGCCGCAATCGATGCGCTTTCGGCGTCTCCTGAATGCAGGATGAAACGGTGGCGGAGCTTCAAACGCTCTCCAGCTTTCAGTACGATGGTGCCGTCTGGAAAGGTCTTGTCAACCTGCCGCGACATGAACGGGTTTGCAGTGAAAAGACCGTAGTTTCTTACATGCCAGCGCGTGGGAAAGCGGTAGCTGGACGGGTGGTTTAAAAACGCAATCCCCAAGCGCTCCCCGTCGACTGGGCCGTGATAGTCGCACCAAGGCGCTGGTTTGCCCCACGCCTCAGCGTCGACCTGCCCCGCGCTATTGATGATCTTGCCGCCTTGTTTAGCGTCAACCGCCATGCTCGCGGGTACGCGGATCGATAGGCCTGCGTCCTTGCGGTCCTCAAACCGCACATCGCCGTCAGTCGCGACAAAATCCTGGTCGAAGTCGATCGTGCGTGTCTTTTCATCCGCATGAAATGTGAACCGCCGTTCCTCGGTGACAAATCTGCGCCCTGTAGGGTCCAGGTGTTCGCAGAGGGAGCCGACCACCGCGCCGGTTTCATCCGCACGCATGACGGTGAATTCCCGGTGAAAAATCTGCGCCAGCATTCCCGTCCGAATGTCCGCGGTGTGCTCGTTTTTCGGATTCTTGCGCGCCTCATCAAATGTGAGCTTCTCGTGCCAGGAATCGCCTCCCGTTTTGATCTGGTCCGCGGGATTGACGGCTTCGACTTTCTCCGGAAAGCGCCAGCTTTCCGCGCCGGCGCTTTCGTGTCCAAAGGTGATCCCACGGTGGTGCGGATGGTCTCGCTGGTTGGTTGACTCAAATTCCACTTCCTTCATGGGGAACTCCCGGGTCATCGCTTTGCCCGTGGGGCCGTAAACCGGCCACAGATAGGGTTTGTTCGCCTCGTTCACAACATAGGTCGCGAACGGCTTCCCGTCGACCCGAACGCTGATGCCCGCGCCTCCCATTTCCTTGTGCAGCGTGAAGAGTTGGCTTGCCTGAAGGTTTAATCCCGTCAGAAGAAGGAGAATTGCGTAGTTGGGGAGGGCTTTCATGCGAAAGATTTGAGGCCTAGGCTTCTGTCTCTCGGCATCACTATTGTCGAGGCGCTTTTGCGGTTTTCACTGTTTTTCCCCTCGGGTTGCTTCCAGAGCCCGGAAACCGCGGCTCAGCGCGTGCTGCTCGGGATTTTTGTCTGATGGAATTAAATTGCCTGCTAACAAACTTTGTTTTGGATGCGTAAGAATAGCGTCGTGCCCGACACTCCTCCAGGCAGTGTAGAAAATGTGCAAAAGCTCTTCCTTGAAAATCAGGCGGGCTTGTACGGCTATGTGCTAAGCATCGTACGTGATTTTTCGCTCGCTCAGGACATTGTGCAGGACACCTTTCTGATTGTGACCCGTAAGGCTGCCCAGTTCGATCCGCAAACGAACTTTGTTGCCTGGGTGTACACGATCGCGAGGTACGAGGCGCTCTCCTCGATGCGGCGGTTGGCACGGCCCGCGCTGGCGGAGGAAACACTGCAGTTGCTCTTTGCGCAGCAGGAATCGGGGGTCTCCGAGCACACGATCGAGCTGGTGCGGGCTTGTATGGAGAAGCTCACGCCCAACGTGCGCCGCATGCTAAACCTGCGTTACGAGGATGCGATGAAACCCGCCGAGATCGCTCGGCTGCTGGGGTGGACTTCCAACGCCGTCAGTGTAGCCATCTGCCGGGCACGCTTGGAGCTGCGCAAATGCGTAAAATGGTCCCAGCAGACGGAGGATCCTTACATTCCAGCGCCCATTTATACTGTAACCGGTACAACTCAGCAATGAACACCACACGACTTGAGGTTTTACTCGGCCTTTATTTTGACGGCGAGATTTCGGCCCTCGAAATCGCAGAGCTTGATGCATGCCTGAGAACGGATTCCGATGCACGGGCGCTGTTCCTTTCTCACGCCGACGCCCATGCGTCCCTGCGCGCTCTCGGGGCGCGTAATGCGGGAATGCGCCAGTGGCAGGCTGCCGCTCCAGCTCTGAGGACGGGGGCCGCAGGCACGCTCGTCCGCTTCGCCGTGTCGGCGTTGCGACACCCGTGGATCGCCGCAGCCGCCGGTCTGATGCTAGGCCTCGTAGTGGGGTCATCCGGGCGGGTTACGCTAAATTTGAGAGGGGGGGCGATGGCCGGGGAAAGGTCGACGTCCGGGCCGGGGCAGATCGTGGAGGCGCCGGAAGTGTTGCCCCATTCAAATCCTGTTCTTGTGACCGAGGTGGCTCTTGGAGCGGAGGGTTGGGAGGGGAATTTTACAGAGGCGGTCGGCAAGGACCGATGCGAACGCGGCGCGGGGGAATCGTGCGCCCACATGTTCCGGATGGTGGCTCAGGGGGCCAACTCGAGTCAGGGGAGGCCTGCGCGGTGCGGATTTCTAAGGCGGCTCATCGACCTTCGCCCCTACCGGGACGGCTTCAGCGACGGGAAGGCGACCGTTGAGCTGTCGGGGCTTCTGAATGCCATTGGCGGCGTCCCTAAGCAGGGTGAGTTTTGCTCGGTAGCAATGTATGCGTTCGACGAGTCAACGCTCGCGCAGGCGACTCTGCCTTCCGGCGATGTCAGCGAGGACGCTCTGATGGTCGCTAAGAAGGAAACGCGCCGCTTGGATGCAGATCCTGCCACTTGGGAGCGGGTTTTGGCGGCCCTCTCGCTACCATCAACCGCAGACTACCTTCTGGTGCGGATTGACGTCGGGGGCGACGGCGCGGGGGGCGGGCGGTATTTGGACGATATCCGGCTGGACATTACTCGCAGCGAGCCGATGCCCTGAGACGGGGCAGGGGCTTAGGTAACGGCCCGCACAACTCTCAGCGTGGATGGCGAGGACGTCATTCTCGGCCGGAAGACCCGCCTGGAGCGGCGGTTTTTTTGCGTGTATAGAATATTGCCGTTGCAATAAGTTCTTAACTATTCAGTTGGTTTTAAGGAGGGTTAAGGCTTGATTAGACATTTTCGGATTCGCATAATTTAGGAGCAAAGCAAACAGTTTTATTTTTAATACGGACAATTTGTTAAGCTTCTTGCGTAAACTGCTGCGCTGGATGCTTAGCTTTCGTTGTTGTGTTTTATATGTTTTTTAAAAAAGCACCCCTTTTTGGCCGGCGTTTTTGGGCAAACGCAATCGCAGCGCTAAGCTTGTTGGTTTTGCTAGCGAGCTCCGCGCTCTCCGCCGTTGTTAATTTTGGGTCCGCGACCACGATCACAAGCGACAGCGAAGTTTTGACGGCTGGATCGCTGAAATGCGCCTACGGATTTAGCACCGCCCAGACCGTGAATGGGGTGACCTTCAACCAACTTGCTCTGACGGGAAATGCGGAGATCGGCATTTCGGGGCTCGGGTCCACTTACAACGGGTATGGAAGTCCGGGGGCGTACTTCAACGCGCTGGGTGCCGGTTATCAGGCGCTACTTGGAACAGGGAATTACAACGGAGGAGCGCAGGCGACACTCACTCTGAACGGGCTGACTGTGGGAAGGACTTATGCGGTGCAGATATGGGCCCACGATGGACGCGACAAAGTAGCGACTGGGTACGCGGCCGAGGCTACGCGTGATACTAAGGTTTACAGCACCGGGGGCAACTCTGCCACGCTGCGGTTCAACGTCCAGGGGGGCGCAGGCGCAACCGGACAGTTCACCATCGGCACATTCGTTGCGGATTCCACTTCGCAGCAGGTTCTGATTGTTCACGGGGGTGGCTCTACGAGTCCCGCAACCCAAATCAACGCGATTCAGGTGCGGGATGTAACCACTGTGGTCGGGATTTGGAGCGGCGCTGTGAATGGAAATTTTGATGCGACCACGGCCAATTGGGCGGGGTTCTTTTCCAAATACGGATCGATGCCATTGACGCAGAGCATTACGTTCGGTGACACCAACGGTTCCGGCGGAGCAGTGCCGAACACCAACCTCCTTGTTCAATCCGCTGGGATTGTATCGAGCGGTTCATTGATATTTTCGGCGAATACCTTGAGCTATTCGCTCGGAACTGCAGGAGGGACTCTCGGGTTGAATGGCTCGGCGTCCATCTTCAAATCCGGTTCTGCGCTGCTGACGCTTGGTGGGACCCACACCTTCACTGGATCGGTTCGGGTGAGTTCGGGTACGATCACTACTGCCAACATGGGGGCAATCCCGCCCGTGCCGGTTACAATCAGCGCGGGTGCTACTTTGGATATGGCTGGGTTTAATCAGACCATCGGGGCACTGACGAACAACGGCCTTCTAACGAACACCGGATCGATCGCAAC
>JBILUQ010000481.1:0-4477 GCA_044370935.1 Chthoniobacteraceae bacterium | reverse complement strand
AGCGGCTCTTCGGTTGGCACAGGCGAGGTTTCTGGTAATCTGGCAAATGGGAGCGGCACGCTGTCTGTTACCAAAAGAGGCACGGGTTTGTGGACCATTTCTGGAAGCAACTCATACACTGGAGCGACCACGATTTGGGGTGGAACGCTGGCTTTGGGCGGTAGCAACGCATTGGCAGGTGGAGGAAGTGTCAGGTTTTCGGGTGGAACGCTTTCTTTCGGAACGAGCGGGGCAAACTATTTCAACTCGATTACAATGAGCTCAGGCACAGCGGTTGTTTTGGACTCGGGAGGTAATTCCGGAACGTGGAGCGGCGGCATCGATGCGACCAATAGCGGTGGACTCACCAAGAGGGGTGCGGGGCTTTTGATGCTGAGCGGAAACAATGCATACACGGGAACAACAACGATCAGCTCGGGAACGCTCGGACTGGGCCACACAAGCGCGCTGGGCGGCGGGGGTGACATTGTTTTCTCCGGGGGCGTGCTGCAGTTTGGAGCTGCGAACACCTCGGATTACGCATCGAGAATTGTCGGTAGCGGTTCCGCAATCGCGTTGGATACGAACGGACGCGATGTGACTTTTTCCGGCAGTTTGGCAGCGAGCAACACCGGTGGTTTGACGAAGCTGGGTGCGGGTATTTTGACGCTGAGCGGAAGCAATGCGTATACGGGGATGACGACGATCGGCGCGGGTACGATTGGGTTGGGCCATGCGGATGCGTTGGCGGGCGGCGGCGGTATCGTTTTTTCCGGGGGCACGTTGCAGTTTGGAAATGCGAACACGTCTGATTACGCATCCAGGATCGTGGGGAGCGGTTCCGCGATCGCTATTGATACTAACGGTCAGGAAGTGACCTTCGCTGGAACTTTAGCGGCGAGCAACACGGGCGGCTTGGCAAAGCTTGGGGCGGGTGTCCTTACGCTGGGCGGAAGCAACCAGTACACGGGCCACACAAGCGTGCTCAACGGGACGTTGCGCGCGTCGAGCGGATCCGCGTTTGGCAGCAACTCGGCAGTTGTGCTTGCGGACCAATCCGGTGTGCTTTTGGACCTGAACGGGTTTCATCAGTCGGTTGGATCACTTGCAGGCGGCGGCACCGCTGGTGGGCACGTGCAACTTGGTTCCGCGTTGCTTTCGATTGGAAGCAACGCGGCGGACACCGCGTATGCAGGCCATTTTTTAGGAGGAGGTTCCATTGTGAAAGAGGGGGGTGGAACGCTCACCCTTTCGGGTAGCGGCGCCTCTGTTGGTGGGCTTTCGGTACACGCCGGCAAACTGGTGCTCGCGGGTACCTCCGACTGGAGTCAGGCGATCTTTTCTGTTTCGGCTGGAACCCTTGATTTGTCGGCGGCAAATGTAAGCGTGGGGAGTCTGGTGCTGACTGGAGGAAAGCTTTCGCTTGCGATTGGGAGAACCATTCAAGTGGCTTCTGCGTTGGTACTCGACGGAATCATTGATGTGTCTGGCACCCTTGATTCCTCGACCATGGGGCGTGTCACGCTTTTGGCCGGCGGTGCTGCTGCAAGCGGTGCTTTTACGACTGGGAGCCTCGCTCTAGGAAGCGACTATCGTCTCCAGTTCAACGGTTCCAATCTTGAGATTCAGCGCTCCTCGACGATGGCGATTGAAGCCGGGTCTTCGAATTACAACACCCGTGTAGGGCAATCCGTGACCGTCGGCGCCCGCGTTGCAAACGTGGCTCCGGTTGATTCGGACAGCTTAACCTACAATCTGGCGGGAGCCGTGAGTGAGTCATCTCTCACTCGCGAATCCGGCGATGCAAATGCGTCCGCGGGAACCCTCCGGACGGGCACCTACACGCCGTCCACCGCGGGTACCAGCACCCTTAGCATTACCGCATCAGGAACGGGCGCTAATGGCCCGACCAATGGATCGCAGACAACCACCTTCACCGTGACCAGCTATAACTTAGCTTCCGGAAGCGCTTCTTCGAGCGTGAATCTTGGAGCGATCCGCGAAGGGGGCAATTTTGCGAGCAAGACGTTGACTGTCGAAAACATCGCACCAACGGACGGGTTTTCGGACGACCTCGCGGCAGCAATCTCTGCAACGGGTGCGGTCAGCGTGAGTGGGGTCATTTCGCGCTTGGCCGCGGGATCTCAGAGCATGGCATTGTCCGTGGGCTACAATTCGACAGGTGTGTCCGCTGGATCGGTAAGCGGAACGGCGACGGTAAGCTACATTTCCAAGGGGCAAACGGGCACGGGGTTGGCCGATGCCGCCCCGATAAAAACCTCCGACGCGGTCGCGGTCAGTGGAAAAGTTTATCGGTTGGCAGCCACGAATATTTCCTCGGGAACGATCACGTTGGAGCCCGTGCGATTTGGCGGCACGTTCGCGGCTGCTGCTGTGCCGGTAACGAACACAGCGGCCTTGGTGCAGATTGCTGGTGAGAGTTACAATGAACTCCTGAAGGTTTTGGCCGCAAGTGACGGTGACTTGAGTGTGGTGAGCGCTCCGAGCCAAAGCATTGCTGCGCAGGAATCCTCTGAGGTGCGGGTGGGCTTGGCTGCTGGAACAGTGGGGCTCAGGATTGGAACGCTGACGCTTAACTTTACATCGGACGGCACGGGGACAAGCGGGTTTGCAGAGGAAGCGCTTGGACAGCGTCAGATCATGGTGCAAGGACAGGTTTACAGCGGTCAGGGCGTCTGGCGTGAAACGAACCTTGGGGTGCGAGCTTGGGATGATTCCGCAAACTGGATTGCGGACGGAGGGCGTCCTGGAGTGGACGGTGCGTTGAGCCGGGGAGTAGACACCGCGTTGTTGCGCGCGTCGTCGGCCTTGGAAGTCCGGATGAATGGGCGTGTAGCCGAGCTCAAGAGTCTAAAGGTTGAGGGAGCGGGGAACATCTTGGTCAGTCAGGGAAGCATCGGCGGCGGAGGTTTCCAGCTCAGTGCGAACAGTGGGCACGCTGCTTTGGACGCGGATGGGGCGGGGCAGCACCGGATCGAAGTCCAAGTCGAGCTGGGATCAAATGCCGTGGCCACGATCGGGGCGGGAAGTAAGCTGACGCTTTCCAGCGTTCTGCGGGAGGTGAGCGGCGGCGGCTATGGGTTGACGAAAGAGGGCGGTGGAACGCTTGCGCTGCAGGCGGGTTACAATTATGGTGGGGCCACGGCTGTCAACGCGGGGCGTCTGGAACTCGGGATCGGAGCTATTCTCGGAGGGGGAGCGATCACCCTGGGAAGCGGAGCGGAGTTGGCGTTCAACTTGAGCGCTGATTTGACAATTCCGAATACGATAACGGGTCCCGGAACGGTTGTGAGCTTGAACCCTGCGTATCGTGTGTTCTGGCAGGGTGGATCGACGGTGCGTAGCGCCGGGTTATTCGTTGTCAATCCTGGGGAGCATGTTTATGCGGACGCGATTGTGTCGTCGGGAAGTGTTGCAGTGAGGATGAATTCGGGAACAGTGACTTCGAGCGGAGTTGTACAGCAGGTGCTCGCGAAGCCTTTGGAGTTGGACGCGACAAACTGGTTCAACGTACCCCATGGAAGTTCGCTGGAGTGGAACGGGGCGATTTCCGGGACAGGCGGGATCAAGAAGGGTGAGGGAGGGAATTTTATTTTGAGCGGCAGTAACAGTTTCACGGGGGGAACCGAAATTTATGGCGGCACAGTGGAAGTACGCTCGGCCGGTGCCTTGGGCGCTGGAACGGTGAATTTGAAGCCCAACACGCAGCTTCGTGTGAACGCAGGTACGCGTGTTTTGTTTGAAAATAAATTGGTGGGCGAAGGCGATCTCATCAAAGTGGGGGCGCACACCATGGAGCTCAATGAGCAATCTCAGCTCTCCGGTTCCGCCATCATTTTGCAGGGAACGCTAGCGTTAGGACCATTAAATGCTGTCTCAAAATGGAGCAGAATCGTGGTTGGCGACAGCTCTTCAAATGACGCTGTGATGGACTTGAGGGGGTTGCCAAGCCAGACTCTCCTTGTTGGGAGTGGGCAGACCGTGCAAGGTTCAGGGGTCGTTCTGGGCAGCCTTAAAGCAGCGGGCAGCACCATCCTTCAGTTTGGAAACTCGCCCGGCGTCATCACGGTCAACGGCGACGTGAACCTGACCGGCGGGGACCTTGTGAGGGCGGATTACACGACGGACTTCCTGCAGACCGGTTCTGCGGTGGTGGGCAACTTCTTCGGTGGTGGCGCAAAGCTTGTGCTGACTTCGTGGGCGGGCGTGTCGCCCAACCGGACCGGCACAGCGCGCATCGTTGATTTTGAGGAGCACAAGTTCACGGTCATCTCGGCGACGGGAACGGTCGACGGACTGTCGCCACAGGTGGATTCGTACGTGCAGGTGAATGGCTCCACTTACAAGAGCGCCGTGGTGAGTGCACGAGTGAGCAAAGTCGGTGCTGATCGATACGAGGCGACGGTGCAGCGGCTGCGTTACGCTGATATAGGCGGTGACGGAAACTATCGATCCCTGGGAAGTCTTTTAGATGCAG
>JBILUQ010000453.1:0-4491 GCA_044370935.1 Chthoniobacteraceae bacterium | reverse complement strand
GCGTCTTGCAATTCGGTGGTGCGTCGGGATCGCTCGCCAGCCTCGGTGATCAGGGACTAGCGGTCGCACAGGTATTGGCGCATCAGCTGGAACTCGAGCTGCCCGCAGTGCCCTGGCATGGTCACCGTGACAGGCTGACCGAAGTAGCGACGACGCTGGGACTACTGACCGGAACGCTGGGAAAAATTGCACGAGATATTTCCTTGCAAATGCAAACCGAGGTCGCCGAACTTTCGGAACCCGTCGTCCACGGGCGTGGCGGTTCATCCACTATGCCGCACAAGCGCAACCCGGTCGGTTGCGCAGCGGTACTGGCCGCTTCCGGACGCGTGCCGGCACTGGTCTCGACCATGCTATCTGCGATGGTGCAGGAGCATGAGCGCGCGCTGGGTGGCTGGCAAGCGGAATGGGACACTTTGCCGCAAATCACGGAGCTAGCCGGTGTAGCACTGATACAGTTGCGTAAAGTCGTCGAAGGCTTGCAGGTCGACGAGTCGCGTATGCGAGCCAACATCGATCTCACGCGAGGATTGGTGATGGCCGAAGCCGTGTCGCTCGCACTAGGTCGGCACCTAGGGCGCGCAGCAGCGCACGAGCTCGTCGAGTCTGCTTGCGCGGAGGCCTTGCGGAGCAACGCAACGCTGCAAGAGGTCTTGCAAGTGGATTCCCGCGTTACGCAGCACCTGAACACCCAAGCACTGGAACAGCTTTTCGATCCCTCTCAGTATCTGGGAGAGGCGATTGCCTTTACTGATCGCGTACTGGCCGCGCACCGGCAGCGTAAAGTTTGATGCAGCGAGCTTGATTTTTATACCGTATCCACAGGAGTCTTCATGCCTTTCTTCGACACCGGCACCGGCAAACTGTACTACGAGATCGAAGGACCCGATGACGCACCGGTACTGGTACTGTCGAATTCACTGGGTACCACGCTGGCCATGTGGTTGCCGCAGCTGGCATCGCTGACCGAGCATTTCCGCGTGCTGCGCTACGACACGCGCGGCCACGGGCAGTCGGAGGTCACGACCGGGCCTTACAGCATCGCTCAGCTGGGCCGCGACGTGGTGGCGCTGCTCGATGGTTTGAACATACCCTCTGCGCATTTCTGCGGCCTGTCGATGGGTGGCATGACGGGTATCTGGCTCGGCGTGAATGCGCCGGATCGCATTGGGCGTCTCGTGCTGTGCAATACCAGTGCAGCGATTGGCGTGCCCGAGGTCTGGAATGCGCGCATCGCGAAAGTGAAGCAGGACGGGATGGAGAGCATCATCGATGGCGTGCTCGAGCGATGGTTTACCGCTGATTTTCTGGTGCATGCAACGGCACAGGTGGAGCGCGTGAGGCACATGCTACGTAACACCTCCGCAGAGGGATACGTTGCCAATTGCGCTGCCGTGCGCGACATGGACCAGCGCTCAGAGCTGTCGCGGATCACCGCGCCGACGCTGGTCATTGGTGGCAGACATGACAAGGCCACACCGCCCGAGCATGGTGAACTTATCGCGCGTGCCATACCTGGTGCAAAGTATGTGGAGCTGAACGCGGCGCATCTATCTAACTGGGAAGTCGCACAGGCTTTCACGCAGCAATTGCTGAGTTTTTTGCTGGGTGGCGCTGAGTAAATACCCGCTTTATGGCCAATCAGCGCAGCTGTGCGACACGCGTCTCAGTGTAATCAAAGGCTTATTGTCATTCAGCGAGCCACAAGAGTTGCTGGTCTCATTTAATCAGTACGTCCCTGGCAAGATAAGGAAAAGCGATGGAGGAAAAAGAACGCTATGAGGCCGGCATGCAGGTGCGTCGGGCCGTGCTCGGCGATGCGCATGTTGATCGCGCACAGGCGAATCGCACGCCATTTACAGGAGATTTTCAAGACCTGATTACGCGCTATGCCTGGGGCGAAATCTGGACCCGGCCCGGACTGCCGCGGCATACGCGCAGTCTGATGACCATCTGTATGATGATCGCACTCAATCGTGAAGAAGAACTGAAGCTTCATCTACGCGCTGCGTCGAATAACGGCGTCACGCGCGACGAGATCCGAGAAGCTTTACTGCAGGCGGCCATTTACTGCGGCGTGCCGGCGGCGAATTCAGCATTCGCACTCGCACAAAAAGTGTTTGCGGAGATGGACGCCGCTGGCTGATGCTGCATCGCTGGGCGCGCCTTTGACGAGCTTATCCGAGTGCACCGGCCTGCTGAGCGTGCGCGAAGTTCAGGTATAGTCTGGTTTCGCATGCGCCCCACAGAAGGTGCTGTTACAAAAACAGGAGAGATCATGAATGCATCAGCCAAACCGCGATTTGCGGTCATGGGCGCTGGCTCGGTGGGTTGTTTTTTCGGTGGCATGCTGGCGCGTGCCGGTTTCCCGGTCACCCTTATTGGCCGGCAGTCCCATGTCGATGCTGTCAATCGAGACGGTTTGTGGCTCGATGCCAAGGCCGTTTCCGAACATATTCCCATGCAGGCAAGCACCGACGCCTCTGGCGTTGCGGGCGCAAAAGTGATCTTGTTTTGCGTGAAGTCCGCAGACAGCGCAGAGGCCGCACGCCAGATGGCGCCTCATCTCGAATCCGATGCAGTCATACTCTGTTTGCAGAATGGCGCAGAGAATCCTGAGATCGTTCGCAGCGTGCTGCCGCATCGCGTGATACCCACCGTGGTGTACGTCGCTACCGAAATGGCCGGTCCTGGGCATGTCAAGCACCACGGACGCGGCGAGCTGGTGATCGGTGACGCGCCTGAGAGTCAGAATGTCGCTGCGTGGTTCGGTGAGTCGGGTGTGCCCGTCGAAGTATCCGCGAATGTGATGGGGCCGCTGTGGGGCAAGCTGATCATTAACTGCGCATACAATGCAATATCGGCGATCTCCCAGGAGCCCTATGGCAAGATGGTCAAGGTGGATGGTGTGCCGGAGCTGATGAAGACCGTCGTCGCCGAATGTCTTGCCGTGGCCGATAAAGAGAGTATCAGCGTTCCGGGGGATATGTACGAGACCGTGCGCACGCTGGCTTCCACTATGGCGACGCAGTATTCATCGACCGCACAGGATCTCGCTCGCGGCAAGCCGACCGAGATCGATTATTTGAACGGTTATGTGTGCCGGCTCGGGCAAAAGCATGGTATCCCGACGCCAGCTAATCAGGCGCTGCTGACGATGGTGAAGCTGTTGTCGAGCAAGTCTCATCTTCAGCGCTGACATACAGCAGGAGCTCTCAATGACACCAGAATTATTCGAGCAACAGATGCGTCAGCAGGGTTATGAGATCGCCACTGTCGAGCGACCTGCTAACGGTTCACTGGATCTGCATACCCATCCGTTCGAGGCGCGCGCGCTCATTCTGGAGGGCGAGATCACGATCGTCGCGGAGGGGAAGACGCAGTTCTGTCGTGCAGGGGAGCTGTTCCAGTTGGACGCGGATGTTCCGCACACCGAGACCTATGGTCCGGAGGGTGTGAAGTACATCGCTGCCAGGAAGAACGTTTGACGAGATCGCGCGCACACGGTGCGCGCATGGCTGCATGAGTCGCAGCAGTTCAGGAAACCGTCTTGGGTGTGCACACGCCAGCGTACGCGAGATGATTCTCGCCATCCTTGCTATCGAGCGTGTATACCGTCATCGCGCCCCAGGCAATCCGCCCGACTTTCACGCTGACGCTGGCAATCTTGCGGCCCATGACCGTTTTGTTCATCGGGACTTCGGCTTCGAACCATTCCGGACTGATCTTGAGTTCCGCCGTCACCGGGCCGCCGTACATCGTACTGAAATGAATCTTGCCCGCAGTCGTGTCTACCATCAGATCGACCGGATCTTCTTTCAGGCTGCTCATCTGCTCGACTCGCTTGCCCCAGCCGTCATACTCAACATGCGTGCCACTGCAGATGAAGCGTATTTGCTCAGCCTGAGCCGTTGCCGCCATCATCAATCCGGCGGTAATCAATGAAGTGAGAGTTTTTGTCATCCGGGCGTCAGGCGGAGGTGTATTCATCGAAGGCTTTCAGCGCGTGCGTCGCATACATCATCGACGGTCCTCCGCCCATGTAGACTGCGGTGGCCAGTACTTCTTCCAGCTCGGCCTTTGTCGCGCCCAGCTTTACCAGCGTCTGAACATGGAAACCGATGCAATCGTCGCAGCGTGTCGATACCGCAATGCCGAGCGCGACGAACTCACGGGTCTTCTTGTCGAGCGCGCCCGCCTTGGTGCCGGCAGCCGCCAACTGGCTGAACGCGGTCATCAGATCGGGCTGTGACTCACGCAGGCTATTCATTCGCGTGGCGACCGCCCTGGTGAGCTCTTTATAGTCAGGAATTGCACTCATGATCTGACTCCTCAAATATCTCTGACAACACGTCGCTAGCAACGTTTGCCAGAGCCACGCTGTACCGCTGATGATCTTGTCAGCGTTTCAAGGAGCCAGTATTTCCCACCAGCATTAATACCGCATTGACCTATATCAAAACAGGCCGGCAGTACAGAAATCAACCAACC
>JBILUQ010000300.1:0-4497 GCA_044370935.1 Chthoniobacteraceae bacterium | reverse complement strand
CCGTTCAGCCACTCCGGCCCCTCAAACCACCAATGCCCGAAGAGCTCCGCATCGAAAGGGCTCACCACCACCGGCGGCACATTCATGTGCTCGCGCAGATTGCGTATCTGCTCCTGACGCGCCCTCATGAAATGCCCCGCATGGTGATCCGCCGCCCCCAGCGCCCAATCCCGGCGGTACCAGTCCTTTTGATCCGTGGAGCCCGTGATCCGGTGGTATTTTAATCCGGTAAACCTCCGTAAATCATTCCGCAGAAACTTCTGCAACCTCGGCTGCGGCAAATCAAAACCAGCATCCCGGTAAAAATCACGGTACGCAGGGTCCCCGGGATACCCCTCCTCCGCACTCCAGACCTGGCGGCTGGAATCACGATCCCTGGCAAACACGGCGGGCCCCCCCGGCGTAAACCCCGGCGCGTAGATCGCGTACCTCGGACGCGGGCTGCCGAACATCATCCCGTGCGAATCGATCACGAACCACCGCAAATTTGCCTCCTGCAAAACAGCATCAAGGGCGGGAACATAGGCGCACTCCGGCAGCCAGATCCCGACCGGATCCCGCCCGAAGGTTTCCCTGTAATGATCGCGCCCAATGAGCACCTGCGCGCGCATTGCCTCGGGACACACCTCCATCATCGGCAAAAATCCATGCGTGGCGGCGCAGGTGATGATTTCCAAAATGCCCGCCTCGGCGAACTGGTTAAACGCCCCGACGATATCGCGTTTCCAGCGGTTTTCCCAGGCATCCCGGCAGCCCTCCAGCCGTCGCACATAAAAGCCGTTCAATCCGCTGATTTCCGACCCCAGATGCCGCGTGCATTCCTCCTCCTGCCGGGCCAGTTCAATCAAACGGTCCAAATGCGCATCGTAGCGCCGAATCAGAAGGGCATCCCGCAACATGTGACACAGCGGCGGCGTCAATGTGAGGCTCAAACAGGCATCGACGCCATCACGAAGCAATCCGTCCAGCATTGCCAGCAACGGCAGATACGTTTCAGTAATCGCCTCGTAAAGCCAGTCCTCCTCCAAAAAAGGATCGTGCTCGGGATGCCGCACAAAGGGAAGGTGCGCATGCAAGACCAGCGCGAGATAGCCGTCTTCGTGCATGGCTATCGAGAAAAACCTATTTGCAGCATGCTGTGCATCATTGCGTCAGACAGCCAAAACATGCTCCTGCGGCCGCACAGGAATTCCCTTCGCCGCCAGATGCGTTTTGACATCCGCAACCGTGTACTGGCCGAAGTGAAACACGCTTGCAGCCAGAACCGCATCCGCCTTGCCGAGTGAAAGCACTTCGGACATGTGCTCCAAACTCCCCGCGCCGCCGCTAGCAACCACGGGCACCCCCACCTGCTCGCTCACTCGTCGAGTCACTTCGCAGTCGTACCCAGCCTTCGTTCCGTCCGCGTCAATCGAGTTAAGGACAATCTCTCCGGCTCCCGCCCTCCAGCCGCGCACAGCCCATTCAATGGCATCAATGCCAGTCGCTTTGCGGCCACCGTGCGAATGAACCTCCCACTGTTGAGGACCCACTTTTTTTGCATCGATGGAAAGAACGATGCACTGCGATCCGAACTTCATCGCCCCAGCGGTGATCAGCGCGGGATCGGCAAGTGCGCTGGAGTTGATGCTTATCTTATCAGCACCAGCATGGAGCATCACACGCATGTCTTCCACGGAACGAATTCCGCCTCCCACCGTGAGAGGCATGAAGCAGCACGCAGCCGTCCGTTCGATTACGTCGATCATTGATGCACGGCCGTGGGCGCTTGCCGTGATGTCGAAAAAAACCATCTCGTCCGCACCCTGCGCGTTGTACCGAACCGCCAACTCCACCGGATCGCCTACGTTGCGCAGCCCGCCCTCTTCCGCACGGCCGAACTGAACCCCACGGGTGACTTTGCCATCGTGGACATCTAAACAGGGAATGACGCGCTTGGTGAGCATGAGAGGATGAAAAACGGGGAGCGTGAGTAAAACCTGAAAGATCCCACTAGCGGAAGCCTAGAACGATTAAAATCCCGGCATTTCAGGATGAATGAGAAAGATGACACGGCGGGACGGAACAATGAATACCGCGGGAATAATGCTGCCTACGGTACTGCCATCGAACAAATCGTATCTCAAAAGCGAATCGGGTTGCCATTAGTAGGGCCAAGGCATAAACCGAAAGCGAATCTGGGTACTGAAACCTTATGGACAACCCTTCCAACGCGCCGACGACCGTTCCCCCTAGAACGCAGGCCGCTCCAAGGGGCGGGAAGTTAAAAGTGAAGAAAGACCCTCTTTTGGGAGCCCCCTCGGGCGCCCCAGCCGCAGTCGGGTCCGAACCGCTGGCATCCTCGCGCTCACAAACACTGCATGCCTCCCAACCCAGTTCGCCAAATCTGGCGCACCCCGCTGGGAACGGAACCAACGGTCGCAATGACTCGAGGGAGACTGCTCCGCCACAAACCGAGAACTTTGGCCCGCTGCCGGAGAGCTACCACCACGACACGCTCTTTCTGGTTGCACGCGATCCGCGCTGGCTGTTTTCCTACTGGGACTTCGACTGGTCGCGAATCCCGGCCTCCGCGATGCGCGACGGACGGCAAGTCTACTTTCTCCGGGTGCTCAAGCGCTCGGGTCTCGTTGAGTCCATTGTCGAAATTCACCCAAGCGCGAGAAACTGGTACCTGCCGGTCCACCACGGTAATACCCATTACCTCGCGGAAATTGGGTACTTCGACACACGCGGGAGTTGGTGCTGCCTAATCCGCTCTGGGGAAGCATGCACCCCGGCAGACGCGCTTGCGGAGGACCTGCATTCACAGGAATTCGCAACCGTGCCGCAAGGGCTGTCCTTCGAGCGATTGAGCGAACTGGTTCAGCAACACATGAGCGAAGGCGAAAGCTTGCTCGGCGCGATTGCACGCATCACGGGTGATGGAAGAATAGCGATGCACCCCGGCAACGGACCGACGTGGACGGAGGAGCAAAAGCGCCTTCTGGCGATGCTCCTTGGCGAGTCATTGATCAACGTGATCGGGCTGGGCTCCGAGGAAATCGACAGGCTGTTACGCAAGGCGCTCGCACAGAAACTTCATAGCGAAGTATCGAGCGGCATAGGAGCAGCGTTCGGCCCGACGACATCGAGCCTCTCAAGCCCGTTCGGAGCAAGCTGGAGCGCCCAGCCCTTCGGCCTTGCCAAGGAGCGCGGCTTCTTCATGAACCTGAACGCGGAGATCATCTTTTATGGAGGAACCGATCCCGCGGCGAAAGTCACCGTGAACGGCCAACCCATCACGCTTCAAAGCGACGGATCGTTCCGATTTCACTTCACGCTTCCAGACGGGGACTTTGAAATTCCAGTCGTGGCCACATCTCCCGATGGAGTCGAACAGCGCTCGGGCACACTGAGCTTTCAGCGGCAGACTTCTAGGGTCGGACACGTGGAGGCCACCGAGCAACCCCAACACCTGGAGCCGCTCATCGGAAGAAAGTTCGCGTAGACAACGCGGCATAGGGCAGGATCGGGCAGGGCTACAAAACCGCCAGTTTTCGGATTCACTCCGGATCTGGCGTTTTTTGGCATCTGCACTTTCACTTTTGAGTTCTCCCACTCATCCGAAAGCCGCGCTGAACCCGCGCTCAAAAAGCTAGTACTCAGCCGAGGAGTTTCCGACGCAGGTCGTCAGGAATGGATACCGCCTCAAGGCGGCCAGAGGCTGGATCGACGCGGGCGTGGACGGCGATCACGGCCCCGGACGCCGCATCCGCTGAAGCCCCCGCCCTCCTGATTCTGAACCCATAGCGCACGGACCGGTTGCGGACCTCCTCCACCCGAAGGATGACCTCGACGGCCTCCTCAAAGCGGAGCGGTTGAAAATACTCGCACTCGACCTTCACCCTGGGCCAGCCGGCGACCCCGTCTGCATCACGCGCGTGGACCGAATACCCGATGGAACGGAGAAATGCGTGTTCCGCTGATTCCATCCATCTCAGGAAGTTTGAGAAATGGACTATCCCAGCCATATCCGTCTCAGAGAACTCGACTGTACGAAGTTGGGTGAATTCAGCGGCCATGCAAAGGCACCTACCCTCTCGGATCGAGATTGGCTAGCGCGCATCGAAGGAAACAAAAAAATTGCGTCCCACCATCCAGTCTCCCGGGCGAAAAGGGCGCTAGCTCAAAAAAAACACGACTTCCGGATGCTTTCGGCGCACTATCTGCTACATTGGTTCAACGGGTGCCATGAACGGAGGATTTACATTCAACCATCGGGAAGATCACGGACCATGGGTTGTGGTTGGTGGGCACCCCGTCTATGCGCCGGCGGCGCTGGTGGGGCTGGCGATCCTGTCGATGCTTGCGACCACATTGGCGTTGGCGTTTAACCAAGGATGGGGCGAACTGCTGAAGTTCTCGAGTGACGCCATTCTCTCTCGCGGAGAGGTTTGGCGCTCGGTGAGCTACGCACTTTGGAACCCGCCCTCGATTGGATTCGCGCTGGAAATG
>JBILUQ010000462.1:0-4499 GCA_044370935.1 Chthoniobacteraceae bacterium | reverse complement strand
GCACGATCCGCATCGCCGTGCCCGCGGGGTCGAACGCCGTGATCGACGCGGAGAGCACCAACGGCGACATCGTCCTCGAGATCCCGGCGTCGTGGGACGGGGCGATCGATGCATCCACGACCGTCGGAAGCATCCATGTCACGGACATCGACGGCACGACCACGCCCGATTTCACCGGCGCTACCTTCCGCCGCAAGGCCGCGCCCGCGTCGCCGTCCAAGGCGAAGCTCGACGCGACCAACGGCTCGATCACCCTGAGGCGGTCGTGAGCATCGGCCCGAAAGGACTCCTTGCCGATCGCGGCGCCCTCAGGGTCCCGGGCTCGTGGCCGGCGTGGGTGCTGCTGGTGGCGTCGTCGCTGATCGCCCCGTGCGGGGGCTGCGCGGCCGGCTCGCCGGCAGGCGGCAGCTCGACGGCCGAATCCCCGCCGCGCAACGCCATGCCGCGGGAGCTGGTGCTGCTGCAGGACGGGATGACAGCACTGAACGAAGGCCGGCCCGCGGACGCGCGCAGGTCGCTGACCGAGTTGCTCGCGATCAATCCCGAGCCCTGGGTGCACGTGTACCTCGCCCGCAGCTGGTGCCTGGAGGACCGCAACGACGATGCCTTCGACGAACTGAATATCGCGATCGCGGCATTCGAGAAGGACCCATCCTCGGCCGGTCCGCTTGGCTGCATGCTCGACGTCGAACTCGCGGATGCAGAGGATGACGCATGGCGGAGCCTGCGCGCCGATTCCCGCTTCGGTCCCATGCTTGATCGCGTCAGGAAGTGCGTCTGGCGCCCGGACCGGCTCGTGTTCGACGAGTCCCCGGGATCCGAGGCGCCCCCGGCGCTGCGGCCCGCGGCCGACGACGACGAGTCGAGGCAGCTCCGCGAGGCCTATGCGCTCGACTCGGTGGTGAAGGGCTGCACGACCGACCTCGAGCGGGTGCGAGCCATGTGTCGCTGGGTCCATGGACGCACGTCACACGACGGATGGAACGCAGAGCTCCCCGGCGACGCGCTCGGGCTGCTGAGGGCCGCAGAGAAGGGCGCGCACTGGCGCTGCGTCGAGTACGGCACGGTCCTCAGCGGCTGCCTCGAGGCCGTCGGCATCCCGGCACGTTCGGTCGGCGGGCGGGCCCGTGACGTCGAGACGATCCTCGCCGGTGCGGGCCATGTGTTCGCCGAGGCATGGCTCGAGGATCGCCGGCGCTGGGTGTTCGTCGACGCGCAGGAAGACCTCGTCGCCATCGACGCCGACGGCACGCCGCTGAACTCGGCGCAGTTCCGCAACGCCTTGGCGCGCCCCGCGCCCGCCTTCGAGTACCCGCGCGCCCTGGCGTTCTGCCTGTACTTCTTCGACTACGGCGGCCTCGAGGGAGGCAAGCGCCTGACGCTCGCTCCCGTGGGTTCCGCCATGCCCACGAAGTTCCAGCGTCAGCCCACCGGTACGCCGGACATCTTCACCCATCGAACGGCGGACGCCTACCGCGCACCCGTACCCCGATGATCGCCCGAAGGTGACCACTCGACCCTGACGCTGCGCGATCCAGGAGCGTCATGAGCTCCGCCGGCGTCCGTCGGGGGCCGTCCTCGATCAACGGCCGCACCTCGCGCATCGCCCAGGCGTTGTGCTCGAGCGCGATCGGACGCGGGTCGAACGGGGCCCGGTGGTGATGGTTCGGGGAAGCAGGGGTGCCCACGGTGTCGGTCCCACGGCGCGGGCCCGGTTCGTCCGGATCGACGTAGACTCACTCGTCATGCGCGGCTACGCGCTCATCCTCTTCGACGGGGAATGCGGCCTGTGCAGCGGCGTGGTCCGCTTCGTGGCCGCCCGCGACACTGCCGGGCGATTCCGCTTCGCGGCCCTGCAGGGCGAGGTTGGCCGCCGGGAATGCGCGCGCCTCGGGGTCGCGATGACTGCCGGCCCGCCCGACAGCATCGTGGTCACCACCGACTGCCACGCCTGGCTCCGCTCCGATGCCGTCCTCGAGATCGCCCGGCGCCTGCCCTGGCCGTGGCGCGCGGCACTTTGCCTACGTGCGGTGCCGGAATCGCTCCGGGACGGCGCGTACCGCTGGGTGGCGCGCCACCGTGTCCGATGGTTCGGCAAGGCCGACCGGTGCGCCGCGCCGACGCCGCAACTTCGCGCCCGCCTGCTTGAGTGAAACCCGCGGGCGCGGAGTGCCCGCGCCTCAGCCGCAGCCGCCCCACGCCGCAAGCAGCGCGCCGAGATCGGCGCCATCGACGGAGCCGCTGCGGTTCAGGTCGGCCCCGCATGGGGAGCCGCCGCACGCGCCCCAGCCGGCGAGCATCGCTCCCAGGTCCGCGCCGTCCACGGTGCCGTCGGCATTCAGGTCGGCAGGGCACTGCGGCAGCCGGAACAGCCAGATGCCGCACGAGCTGTCGGATGAGGTCTTCGGCACGGGGCTCGTGGCGCAGATCAACGTGCTGCCGTCGGATTTGTCGTTCGTCTGGATGCTGGGCGCGTAGGCGTAGCTGCTCGGGAGCGAGCCGGTGCCCGAGGTCGCGGTCAGGCCTGACACCATGTTCGTGAAGTCGAAGACCGGGAAGCTGCCGAAGCGCCACAGGACCTCGGCGGCGGCGCTGGCGTATTGCCCGCCGCTCAGGCACGGCTCGCTCGCGATCGCAGCGGCGAACTCCGCGAGCATTCCCTGCACCTGCTCCCTGGTTGCCCACACCCAGCCGTCCACGCTCAGGCTGCCGAGGGCGCCGGCACACGGCGTCACGCCGTCGGTGGGGCACGCGCCGGCCACCGCAAGCCAGGTCCGGCCCGTGGTGCCGGTCAGTTCCCGCCACTCCCGGCCCTGGGAGTCGACGAAGGCAACGTCGGCGCGGAGGGGGGTGGCGAGCACGGCAAGCGTGCCGACGGCTGCAAGGGTGCGCGTGAGCGGCATTTCGGTGCGCAACGTACCTGCCGTGCCCGGTTCGGAAGGCATCCGCCGGGCACCGCGGCTCGCTCGGATCGGGTCCCTTGTGCAGGGGTTCCATTTGGACTCCGCGCATCCGGGCGTGGCTCGCGGGCGAACCTCGTCTGAGGTAAGTCCGGAGATCCGGCTGTCAGTCCGATAGCCTTTGCACGCGTTCCAGGGAACCAGTCACCATGAACCGACCCTTCCAGCTCTCGACCGTCGTCCTCGCGTCCTTCGTCGCCTCGGTCGCCGCGGCCGATGTCCCGTTCCAGCCCCTTGCCGACTTCGGTCGTGGCAGTTCCCCCTCCGACGTGAACGCGTCCGGGGTGATCGTCGGCACCGTGAACGTCGATCGCCCGACCGGCGGGCCGAACGTGCCCGTGGTGTGGCAGACCCCCACCTCGGAGCCGGTCGAGCTTCCGAGCGTCCAAGGCGGATACGCGGTCGCGATCAACTCCGCCGGCGTGATCGTGGGCACCGAGTTCCAGCCGGCCGGGATCTACGGCGTGCCGATCGTCTGGACGAATGGTCAGCGTGTCGTCCTGCCGGACCTCGGCGAGGGCGGATTTGCGACGGACATCAATGACGCGGGCGTGATCGTCGGAAACGTCATCTCCGAGGGCAACTACCGGGCGGCCCGCTGGGTCAACGGCGAGCTCGAGCTGCTCCCCTTCCCGGAGGCCGACCTCCCCGAAGGCACCACCTGGAGCGTCGCCGGCAGCATCAACTCCTCCGGCGTGATCACCGGCTCCGCGTTCGTTCCCTTCGGCTCCGCGTCCGTGGCGGTGCGGTGGGACTCCGAGGGCGCGGCTGCGATCGAGAGCGGCGGACTCGAGACCAAGGGCATCGCGATCGACAACCTCGGCGGCGTCGTGGTCAACGGCTACTTTGACGGGGGAGCGTCCCGTGCACCGGCGGTGGTGCGGGCGGACGGCACGGTCGCCGTGCTCCCGGGCGACGTGACGCAGTGCTGCGGCTCCTCGGCGACCACGATGAGCAGGAACGGCCTGGTCGCAGGCTATTTCTACAACTCAACGGAAGGCGGTCTGCAGATCAAGGCTGTTGCCTGGCCGAACGGCGTCTTCACGCCGCTCGCGATGCCGGCTGGCCAGCGGTACGCGTTTCCCACCGGCGTCGGCAGCAACGGCCTCGTGTTCGGTTCCGCGACCGACGGCGTCTCCGGCAACTCGGTCGGTGGTTTCTGGCAGGTCTCCGTCGAGCAGAGCGCGCTCCGTGCCGCTCCCGTCGCTGGCGCTCCTGGCCAGACGGTCGAGCTGTCGGTCGAGAGCTTCCGCGCGTCCGGCGCGAACGTCGGGCACAGCGTGATGGCAAGCTCGGGCAGCGCACCGGCGGGACAGGGCGTCACGGATGCATCGGGCCGCGCGCGCATCGCCTTCACCATCCCCGCGGGCTTCGGCGGCTCGCAGATGACGGTGCGCTACACCGACGAGAACGGCGCCGTCACCGAGGGCGTGATCAGCGTCGGCGGCGGTTGCGCGCCTGCTGACCTCACGTGCGACGGCACCGTGGGCGGCGCCGACCTCGGCGTGCTCCTTGGCCAGTGGGGGTCGGCGGGCACCG
>JBILUQ010000372.1:0-3415 GCA_044370935.1 Chthoniobacteraceae bacterium | reverse complement strand
GAGTAATCCTGTATCGCGGTACCATCCTGTACAATCGCACAGAACTCGATTACCGCATCCGCCATCCGCAGCGTTACTGCCTACTAGTTGCCGATCTCGCATATTAAATTGAGATCAAATACACTGTTTATCTCGAGATTGAGCCATTTTGCCAATAGCTCTGGAGGCGTTTAGATGTTTTCACCAGTCAAGCGAAAAATTAAAGCCATATTGCGCCAAACATTAGACCGTATGGTTGTTCTGACAGCTGCTGTTCCTGAACTCGTGACGCCGTCATCATATCCATCGCCAAAACCGACGATGTCACTTCTGAAAAAGATCGAACTGCTTGAGCAGCAAAACCGCTTTCTTCTTTACGACAATATGCGCGTCAATGAGCTCTTGCGCGAATTGATTTATCTGAATGATCTGAAGCGTGGGTACACTGGATCACAGACCAAGGAGAGCTTCGACTATCAGTGGCGTGAAATTCCCGAAGGTGAGTGGATGCCTTCCAATCCGGAATTTTTAACCCAGGCAACTGAATATCTGCAAGAGTTTACACAAATACCTCGCGACTGGTTTATCGGCAAAAACATTCTCGACGCTGGTTGTGGCTCCGGTCGGTGGACTTACGCGATGAATAGACTTGGAGCCAACGTGACCTCGTTCGATCAGAGTGCAGGGGCATTGGGAGCAGTAAAAAAACTGGTGGGCGATGCTGCAAATGTGAAGTTTCAGCAGGGGGATCTTCTCAATCTGCCTTTCGAAGACGAATCATTCGACATGGTCTGGTGCTTTGGAGTTCCGCACCACACGGAAAATCCACTGCGGGTTCTCAAGCACCTTACTCGTTGTGTGAAGCCTGGAGGATATCTTTTCGTAATGCTCTACGCTTTTCCGCACAATCTCGATGGGTTCAACGAACAGGCCAATTACGAAGAGTGGAGACAACGACTGCTTCCAAAGAACAATCGTGAAAAGATGGAGATTCTTAAAAACCACTTCCCTGCTCACCAGGTTCACGGGTATTTCGATGCATTGTCACCAACAATAAATGACCTCTTCACTTATGAATGGATGGAAGCATTCTTTCGGGGTGAAGGATTTGAAGACTTTCATCGCGTTCCCACGCAGCCAAATCACTATGTTACGACACGAAAGAAATCGTAAACTACAGGAATTTAGCGCGCCCCGCGACGATACCGCACGCGCGAGCTGCGGAAACGGAGCGAAAAGCATTTTCTAGACGCTGGGGACAGACACTCCAACCTTTGAGAAGTTTCTAGAAACACTAGACCACCTCCGAGCGGTGTAAGGCGTTGCTGTAATCAGACACCCACTTTCACCCCACGGAGGCATTGCATTTAACGAAGATTCCAGCGTCAGAATCCCTGCACTCCTGTATCTCGCGCGCCTGGGCTTTTGGTAACTCTCACTAAAGGATGTCACGTGGGATAAATCTACCAACATTTTTCCCACCCTGTTTCGTGATAGGATTCGGAAAATGGTAGATGACATGAGGTTGTCGAGCGGCGCGAGATCCCGCGATCTTGAAGGCCATGGCAACCACATATCCATCCCAGCCAACTGACTCCTACGAATCCATCAAACTCGGCATTGACGCTTACGCCCAATATTACTGGGCGAGCCGTCAGGTCGACGGGGCGACTCCGCAGCCCGTGCGGGAGATGACCGATGAGGAGCTCATGCTCTTTGTGGTTAAACAGCAGAAGCTCACCCGTAACGTGGTGACTTGTGATGAGGCGGGTGCGTTCGGGTTCCACTTGCACCGCCGATTCGAGGAACTCGGCATCCAGCCGGTCGTTCTTCACCCCTTTGCCACGCCGCTCGACAACCTCATGTCATCTATCACTTTGGACCGGAGTATGTGCTAGCCAAACTCATTCATTATACTCAATCTATTGATCTCGATGATCGTCTACCTCGCCAACAAATCGCAATTTCGCGAGGACATCTTCTCCAACCGGATCGAGGAAATCGTTCACGATTCTTTCCAGCGCCAGTTGGGGAAATCCGCGGGGGCTAGCGAATTGGAATCTTGGAAGCATTCGCTCCGGCAGATGGACAGCGTATTGGAAGATGCCGAAATCCCCTCCAACGCCGGTGTGGCCATCGAGTTCAACATCCCGCAAACCGGCAAACGCGTTGACTTCATTATCACCGGTACCCGTCAAGATCGCCAGCGCACCGCCGTCATCGTAGAGTTGAAGCAGTGGCAGGAGGCCAAGGCCACGCCCATGGACGGCATCGTGAGCACCTTTGTCGGTGGCCGTGAGCGGGAGGTGAACCACCCGTCCTATCAGGCATGGTCCTACGCCATGCTGATCGAGGACTTCAATGAAACTGTCCGCTTGGACCCGATCCATCTCCGGCCCTGCGCCTATCTGCACAATTGCGCCTCCGGGTCCGTGATTCACGCGCCGTTCTACTCCGAGCACACCAAGCTCGCCCCGGCCTTCCTCCGTGACGATGCGAAAAGACTGCGCGAGTTCATCAAGGCCCACGTCAAATACGGCGACGACGGCGAAACGATGTATCGGATCCGTGACGGCAAGCTTCGCCCATCCAAGAATCTGGCGGACCACCTCGCCTCGCTGATTCAGGGCAACCGTGAGTTCTACCTGATCGATGAACAAAAGACGGTCTACGAAACCGCCCTGCATCTCGCCAAATCCTCATCCGCCGCGAACAAGAACGTCCTCATCGTCAACGGCGGTCCGGGCACCGGCAAGACAGTGGTCGCCATCAACCTGCTCGTCGAGCTGACCAACCGCGGTCTTGTCTCCCAGTACGTGACCAAGAACAGCGCTCCGCGCGCCGTCTACGAGAACAAGCTCACGCAGACCTTCAAGAAATCTCGGATCTCTAATCTCTTCGTCGGTTCTGGCGCATTCACGGGAACGCCCGCCAACGCGTTCGGCGGACTTATCGTCGACGAAGCCCATCGGCTGAACGAGAAATCCGGACTATTCAGCAATCTCGGCGAGAACCAGATCAAGGAGCTCATCAACGCCTCCAGCTTCACCATATTCTTCCTCGACGAGGACCAGCGGATCCATTGGAAGGACATCGGGGACAAAAACCAGATCCGCGCATGGGCTTCGTCCCTCGGGGCCACGGTCACCGAGATGGATCTCGAATCCCAGTTCCGCTGCAATGGCTCGGACGGTTACCTCGCATGGATCGACCGGGTGCTCCAAGTCCGGGAAACCGCTAACAGCACCCTCGAAGGCGCTAACTACGAGTTCAAGGTCTGCGGATCCGCCACGGAGCTGAAGGAACTCATTGAGCGACGGAACCGGGTGAACAACAAGTCACGCATGGTGGCAGGCTATTGCTGGAATTGGGTCTCCAAGAAGACTCCTGCCGCGTTCGACTTCCAGCTCGATGCCGGAGGATTCAAGGCGAAGTG
>JBILUQ010000495.1:0-4547 GCA_044370935.1 Chthoniobacteraceae bacterium | reverse complement strand
AGTTTCAATGATTGTTTTTGGAGCCGAGTGGTATGTGTTTTCTAGAGTTATTTCCTGAATTGAATGACTCTCAGAAAGTTCGTTGGCCTTAGACTGATTAAGATGTGCAAGCTCTTGTAAATCGACCTTTTTGCTAAAAAGCAATTTTTGATTGTTGTCAGCCTGATAGTTTGGTAAGATAATCATAGTAGTGATAGAGTAATTGGCCCCTTGGGAGTAACGATCCCTGGGGGCTTTTTTATGTAAACTTCATGAAGGGCTCGAACATTAGCAACTTTGTTTCGATCTCGATCAGATTCTTGTTTTCGAGGAAAATAATAAGTTTATTTTCCTGCTCGCTGAAATCCCTGATCAGTTCATGGGTAACTTTGATTTTCTGAAGTTGAACCGGTAGATAGTTCAATAATTCGACAGGATAGGCCTTCGAGGATTCGAGAAGACGCTGAGTTGATTCGTTCATTGCCATGAATATAAAGTCGCTCTTCTCTTGTCCCTTTAGTCCCAATGCTGAGGCGATTCTCGAAGCCTGCTTTTCTGCTATTCTGCGATTCCCGGATTGAAGTCCAGAAAGTAGGCTTTCAGAGACGGAAGATTGTTTCGAGAGTTCTTTACTGGTTAATCCGAGTGCTTTTCTTTTGCTGATGAGTAAGTCTTTGAAGTGGTTCATAAGTTAATGTTATCAATCTTCCTTCTGTTAATAAAGAAAATTTCATCATGAGTGAAATAATTGTTGAATTGAGGATGAGGAATTGCTATTATTGTGGTATAGAAATACTAAAAACTATGAAACTAATACTTGAAGAAGACAATGGATCCGAAGAAATTGACGAGCGCCCTGTGAACTTTGCGCCTCCTGAGGGAGATTATAGAGTAATGTTCAGTCATTTTAAGGAGGTGAGGGGAAGTAAGATCAAGATACCAAAGATCCGTGTGTTTTGGGATATCTTGTTCCCGAATGATTCAGATTATAATTATCGAATCTGGAAAGATTACCCGCTTGAAAATGGCGCCGTTAGTAAGCTAAAAAGAGATCTCAGGAAGATATTTGGAAAAGACCTGAGTGAATTCAACGATGATTCAGGAACTTTTGATACAGACAAACTGCTTGGAAAAGAGGCTGAAGCTAAAGTCGGCAAGAAAATTACTAAGGAATATAGTAAGCCATTGACTGTCGTGCAGGGGCTCTACCCCGTTGGAAAGTTCAAATTTGATAATTTGCTCAAACCGCTCTCCCCTTAACCCCTCCTTTTCCGTGAGCTTTCTTGAATTTGAACGGGGCATCAGTAGTAAGCAGATCCGTCATCTGCGCGAGCAGGCGGAGACACAGGAGCTGCGTCAGAAGGCGGAGAGTCGCTGGCGGGAGAGCGAACGGATACTGTCCATCTTACGCTCAGTCGGATCAGTGCCCGGCGAACTCAATGGCATGGAAGATTGGTTCAAGAAGGTGGAGGTTTATCCCTCGATTCCGTTCGGGTTCGACGAGTCTCTGCTACGCACGCCGAGCGGTTGGTTCGCCTCAAAGTTTCCCGATCAGACCCACGCGTACGGGAGTGCTTTTTTTGAAGACAGGGGCGCGGGGATGCAGGGTGCTTTGATGATCCGGCCCAGCGTCATCAATGAAGACTTTTTCGCAGCGATGCTATCGGGCGAGAGACGCCTTGGTCACAGAGTCATATTCCTGCCTGGTGACGGCTTTTGGTTCAAGGATCCGAGGCTTGATGCTTTCTGTCGAACCAGTGACAAGAAGGTCGAAATTCTCTTGAGCAACTATCTTGTGAAGTGCGCTGAGAACATGGGCGGCAATGTGGAGTCAAAACTGTTGGTTCAGGATCACAGACGCGGCCAGGTGCTGGCTGGCATCGTCAACCGGGCTAGGACAGTGCTCGAGGCGGATCCTCGTTTTTTTGAGGGCGTCAATGCCCCTCGCCGGCATTCGCACGGAAGGATCCTACAGCCCGCCCTCGCGTCGTCCGCTGAGAATTTTATCCACAGCGCATTTGTTCCCAACGAGGGCGGCATCGTCATTGTCAGCGAGGCCTACCAGAAATTCCTTGGCTACTGCCAGATGGGGAACCTGACTCGGGTCGAATTCACAGAGTTTAAGCGGGTGGCGAAGGATCTCGTCTTGGAAAAGTTCCAGCTTGGTCTCCGGCATGACATCAGAACCCCTGAAGGGCGGCAGACGCATGGGTGGAAGCATCTTTGCCTTCTCCCCGACCCCTCTACGAATGTGAGAGAGGCTGCGTGATTCCGAGTGCCGGGGTTCCAGCTTTTCCGGTTTTCCAGACAATGGGTGGGCAGGATGCCGGCACAGTGCGTCTGCGCCAATCCGGTGAAGCGTACGTATGGACAGAATAACCGCCCTGAACCGTCTTATTCGCAAATAATGGCGCTCACACGCGGAGTCGTCTGCGCAATTCCTCGGATTGAAACAGGAACTTCGTGGGGTTGAGCTTTTTTAACCGAACAAGGTTTTCCTGTTTCCATCGGATCGCAGGCATTTTCCTCAGGTGGGGACATTCCAGCAGTGCCCAATCCGGCTCTCCTGTCGTGAGACCGATAAGAAAGAGCTTCTGTGATTCCGTAAGCATGCTGGGAAGTTCCACGCGAAGCCGCTCCCGGGTGGAAAGCAATTCCCCAAGCTTAACCTCGTTGCGTGTCATCCCCTGAAATTCACTTTCATAGGGAAGACCAAGATCGAGATCGCGGGAAAAAAGGACCTCGTGAATCGGTCGGTTATGTCCGGAGAGATAACACACGAAGCACTCAACGATCTCTGGCGTCAGCCCCGTGCTTTCAAACAGCCCATGCACATCAAAGAAATCGCGTGGATGCTGACGATCCAGCGCAGCGACCAGTTTGCTGCCATAGAGCTCTGCCTCGGCCAGCAAGGGCAACGAAAGGTTGGTTGTGAACTGTTCCCTTGCCGTTTGCGCCAGGTTGCGCTTTTGAGTGGGCAACACAGTGCCCCGGAAAACGAAATTTACCTCTAGCTTCACCTGGCTATTGCCACGCTTCACGAGAACCTTCACCTCTTCCCCTGCCTTGGTGCGCAAAAGCTCTGAGTGAATCCCAATGCCATCAAGCCTGTTCTTACTTTCCTTCAACGTGTTCGAAATCTCCTTTATCGCATCTTCCCGGCTAGGTCGGTGGTCGGTGTAAACCACATCGATGTCCACAGAGAGGCGGGGCATCTCCCTGACGAAAAGGTTCAGGGCTGTTCCTCCCTTAAGAGCGAAGCGATCGGAGTGGAACACGTGGGGCGCTGTGTCCAGTAACAGGCGGACTGTATCGACGTAAAATTTATCCATTACGGTTTCAGCGTCAGGGTGGTGCCGTCCTTGAGCTTGGTGCTCCAGCGGCCTTTTCCTAGCTTGCAAGATTTTCGGGCGAGAGTAGCCCAATCGAGATTCAGCTCCTCGGCCCATTGGATACAAAGGCGATGCACTTTCACCCGGGGACAATGTTCGAGTAGCGTGGCTAACACCTCGAGACGTAATGAGCGGACTGATTCCATTATACTGCGGGTTTCCTCCACGCCTTGTTTCACTCCTACCTCGCTGAGCATTTCCAAAAGGGCGCGTTCGGGAACGGACACAAGCGGACCATCTGGAATTTCTGGCAACGACTGAAGACCGAAACCCGTGGGGAGATCCTTTGAAAAAAGTTTTTTGGAGACGTAGCGGCATGAGAACCGACTGGTAAACCAATTGGGTAGACTCCGCCGCACGTCGCCCCACACGACCATATGTTCCCGCAACGACAAGTTCTGACGAAATCCCCTCCAGGCTAATGCCGTCTTGCCGCCCACGTGCAAACCGGGGATGCGTTTTGCAAGGAACTTCAGGCAGGGATCACGCTGAAGCTCGTCATTAGGAAACATGAAAACGCCCCGTTCTAAACGAATCAGCCAGCCGCTTTGCAGGTAATGCCAAGCCAGCGCGGAGGACACCCCCACGGATCTCGCTGATGCAATGTCAACAGGGACGCCTCTGGGAAGACTCGTCTGGAGATTTTTGAGTGGATTTTTACTGGCAGATAAAGTCACGCTTTAACTACTGCATTTTTTCTATGTAAAAGCAAGCTGCTGACTAGAAAATGTACTGCTGTTAAAGTCAGGCTTTATGTGAAGTGCGGTTTTTATGCTCATCCAATTAGGGTGGTAGGATTTTCCAGAACCGAACCGCCTCTTCCTTGCGCATGTTCTGGTTGTAGTGGGAGTGCAGCATGGTTGTCCCCCTATGCCCGAGCTCATAGGCCGTCTTCAGCGCATCTTGGTGGATTTTGTAATGGGCCGAGGCGAATGTCTTTCTGGCACCGTCTTGGATCCATTCTACCCCAGCAATCTTGGAAACTCTCCGACGGATGCGGATAAGGGTCATTTGCGACCTTGGGAAAATGCGTCCCTCTCTCACGCCGCCCTGAGCATCGTACCAGTCCAGCCACGCCTGAAGTGTTGGCGTGACAGTTGTGAACCGCTTGGTCCGCGTCTTGTTAATGGCTGCGGTGATGCAGAGCTGGCCGTCATCGGTGAAGGCTGACCACTC
>JBILUQ010000299.1:0-4552 GCA_044370935.1 Chthoniobacteraceae bacterium | reverse complement strand
AACCTCAGCGAAACAGGAAACCCACTCACGCGCACCTTTTCCCTCGGCACCCCCGCTGCGAGCAAGACCTGTGCGGTATCCTCATTCGCGACACAAAAAACGTCCGCGCCGCAGCGAAGCCACACTGAGTTCACCGTGATCGAGTCCGTGATCATGACATACGACTTCACCGGCTCGATCCCCGCCTCCCGCAAAGCGGATTCCAGCACATAGCCGTAAACGGGATACACGCTTACAATGACGTCCGGCCTGAACTGCCTCAGAGCCCGCACCAACTCACCCCGCAAGGGTGTGAGAAAACGCGCCAAAAAACGCAGCAAAGGTAGACGGTCCAGCACAGAATATATGGCAGCCCACACCCTCGGAGCATGGTTGACCAACCACAGGTAATCACGCCGACTTTTCTGATAAAACCCTCCAAACGCTGGCTCGAAAAGATCCAGCACCTCGGTCTGAACTTTGTCTCCGAGCGAATCGAATCCTTCTTTCAATCCCCGAGCAGCCGCATTGTGCCCC
The DNA here is from genome assembly GCA_044370935.1 of Chthoniobacteraceae bacterium. GTDB lineage: Bacteria > Verrucomicrobiota > Verrucomicrobiia > Chthoniobacterales > Chthoniobacteraceae > Chth-196. Next base: position 4,036 of record JBILUQ010000299.1, on the reverse strand, counting down.
TCACCGAATCCCGCCGTCAAAATTAGCACGCGTCTCATCACGACCAAGCTGCGCCAGGAGCGGATTTTTTCTCAAGCTTCAAATCTGTAACAATCCCGCGACAGCGTCGCGGCAAATACATTAACAGCACTCCCAACCACGACGAAAAACCGCTTTAGTTCGCAAACACGCACTCCCTCTCGGCGTGTTCCTCCAACAGCTTCAAGTAAAGCGCACGTGGAATTTCGCGGGCTCCAAATGTGCGCAGATGCGGCGTCACCCACTGAAGATCCAGCAGCCCGAATCCGTTTGCAAGCATGTGCTCTACTAGCCAAACAAGCGCCACTTTTGACGCATCCGTCACGCGATGAAACATTGATTCACCAAAAAAAACGCCTCCGAGAGACACTCCGTACAAGCCACCCACCAGCCGATCCTCCAGCCAAGTCTCCACCGAATGCGCGTATCCGATTTTGTGCAACGCCGCGTAACTGCGTTTGATGCGACCATCGATCCACGTTTCGCGTCGCGATGCGCAGCCATTCATCACGTCATCGAATGCAGTGTTCACGCGCACCTGAAATTTGCTACTCTTCAACGCACGCCGCGTGCCGTGCGGGATGTGAAATTCCAGCAAAGGCAGCACTCCGCGCGGATCAGGCGAATACCAAGCCAGCTCGCCGTTTGGATGCGCCATCGGAAAAACACCCTGCCTGTAGGCATTCAGTAGAATTTGCGGAGGAATCATCACCGCAGCATGCTAATGCGCCACCACGCATGAGCCAATGGGGGAATGCAGCCCCTGCGCCTCGGCAAAACGACGGTATCCCTGAAAGTGAATCACCCTGCGCAGGGCTCGGCGATCCGCTCACAGGCGAGCGCCTACTCCCTAAGCGCACGCGCCACTGCATCCGCCGCCCTCGCCGCGGCACCGCAACTGCCAAGTCCCGCAATCACCGAGGCGAACGCCTCCTGCTGAGCCAACCGCGCCTCAGGGTTGTCCAAAAGCCCCCCAACAACCGAGGCCAACCGCTCCGGGCTCGCGCTCCCTTGAAGCAATTCCGGCACAATCTCTCTGCCAGCCAAAACGTTGGGCATTCCTATATGAGGCAGTTTCACCAACGCCCTTCCGACCACCCAGGTTAACCACGACACCTTGTAGGCAATCAGCATCGGCAGGCCAAAGAAAGCTGACTCCAATGTCGCCGTTCCCGAACAGACCATCCCCACAGTGGCCTCCTGGGCCAGCCCGTAAAACCGGTTCAATCCGACCTTGCAGAACCCCTGATCATAGCCTCTCGACGCCATATGCTCCTTCATCCAGCCCGCAAGTCTGGAATTTGCGGCCGGCGCCTCAAACTCCAACTCGGGCCTCGCAGCCCTTAGAAGACCTGCCGCTTCCAGCATCACTGGAAAAAGCCGCTTCACCTCACGATCCCTACTACCAGGGAACAATCCCACCAACTGATCGCGCCGCCCCAAGCCAGACTTCAACTTCGCGAGCGAGTCCAACATGGGATGCCCCACAAATTCCGTCCGCAATCCAGACGCCTCGTACAATGCTTTTTCAAAAGGAAAAATGCACAGCATCCGATCCAAAAACTTCGCCATTTTTGGAATCCGACCGCGATTCCATGCCCAAACCTGCGGACTGATATAGAAAAGCGTCTTAATCGCCGGATGCCGTGCCTTCACCTGTTTGGCGAGGCGCAGATTAAATCCAGGGTAATCAATGAATAGAACGGCCTCCGGCTGGATCTGTCCGATTTCCGCAATCATACGGTCCATCTGCGTTTTGAAATACCCGTACTTTTTGATGACATCCCAAAACCCGACTACAGCCTCGCCGGACCAGTCCATGAACGGGCCAGTCGCGAGTTTCGCAATGCGCGGACCTCCAGCGCCGACAATCTCTACTTCTGGCAGCAGTTCCCTAAGCGCCGACAAAAGCTCGGCTCCGCGCGCGTCTCCGCTCTCCTCACCTGCGACCACGTACAAAATGCGTTTATTAGCCATCGCAGCAAATTTACCGCAGTTAAAGGGAAGCACGCGCACCGGCCGGATGCTGTACGTTATGCTCTGAAATGCGACGAGCCACATCCAGCGCAAGCTCCAGCGCCGCAGTGCCCTCGCGCCCGCTGACCTTTGGTTGCGCTCCAGCACGCGCGCACGCCACGAAGTCAGCCAACTCGCGCTTTAACGATTCACCTTTCTCTATTGGCACAGGCTCACGCACGATCTTCCGGCCTGCGAATTCACTCACAATCGTCGAGTCGCTTGATGCGAAAAGCTTACTCAAAAGCGAACTCTCCTTCTGGTGCGCATCCGCCATCCGATACACGAATCCCTCCTGCCTCATATAATCAAGCGACAGGTAGCAGTCCTCCTGAAACACACGGATCTTGCGCAGCCGCTCGGGGCTCACTCGTGACACTGTCAGGTTGGCGACACACCCGTTCTCAAATCGCAACCGGGCGTTTGCAATATCCTCGCTGGTACTCAGAACAGGCACACCCACCGCATCAACCGAAACCACAGGTGAGCGAACCAAGTGAAGGATGATCTCAATATCGTGAATCATCAGATCCAACACCACTCCGATTTCTGTGCTCCGATTCGGATACGGCGATAACCGGTGACTCTCAATGAAGCGAGGCTGGTGCAAGCGCGCCTCCAACGCTGAAAGCACAGGATTGAACCTTTCTACATGTCCAACCTGCAGCGCAAGTCCATGCTTCTGGGCAATCGACACCAAAGCGCGCGCATCAGCAGTGGTCTCCGTGATAGGCTTCTCAACCAATACGTGCTTTCCCGCCTCAAGCAGCGCCTTTCCAATAGGAAAGTGCGATGGCGTCGGCGTTGCAATCGTTGCAGCGTCCACGCTCGAGATAAACTCATCCAGCGAGGTCGTGAATCGCACCCCGTGCAACTGCGCTACCTCGCGAGCCGCCTGTGCGTTGGTGTCGTATACGCAGACAAAATCCTTTCCAGCGACCTCAGCTAAAATTCGCGAATGTAACCGCCCAATGTGCCCGGTTCCAATAACACCGATTCGAAAAGACATGGCCCAGACCTTGAAGGGTAACCTCGCCATTGCCAAGTCTCACCGCTTGCTTTGCAGGAAGCGGTCAGGGAACATCGAAGGACAGAAATCGCAGCTTTTCCCACTCAACGCCCCGCGCCAGTCACCGCCCCCCGCATGAAGATCCTGTCTTGTTTCCTTCTTATCGCCTCAAGCCTCACGCGAATTACCCACGCAGCCCCGGAGCGCCCGAATATCGTACTTCTTTTCGCGGACGACCTTGGGATCAACGATATCGGCGCTTACGGCAGAAAAGAGCACTTAACGCCCAACCTAGACAAGCTCGCAAGCGAGGGCAAACGATTCACCGCAGCCTATAGCGCCGCCGCCATTTGCTCGCCATCCCGAGCCGCACTGCTCACCGGCCAATCCCCTGCGCGGCTGCAGATCACCAACTTTCTTCCGGGTCGCAGAGACTGGCCGGGCCATAGACTGATCCAGCCTGCCCTTCCGGCTGGACTCGCAAACGATCGCCTCATCATTGCGGAGCGTCTGAAGGACGCCGGCTACGCCACTGCCTGCGTCGGCAAATGGCACCTCGGCGCGAAACCCCTGGACGCCCCCTCCCGCGGATTCGACTTCGTTTTCGCGGGACGCAGCAACACGCCTCCAACCGAGGAGGAGGGCGGCAAGGGAGAATTCGCCCAGACTGCAAAGGCCATTGAGTTCATTGAGTCGAACGTCAAACACCCCTTCTTCCTTTACTTTGCCTTCGACAATCCACACGTACCCCTCGCGGCCCAACCCAACCGCGTAGCGGCAAAAGCCCACACATTTAATCCGATCTACGCAGCAATGATCGAAACACTCGATACTGCGATCGGGCGCATTTTGGCAAAACTCGACACACTACATCTCAAGGAGAAAACCATCGTCATTTTCTGCTCCGATAATGGCGGGCTTCACGTCACTGAAACCCCGAATACCCCGGCGACCCACAACTCTCCTTACCGCGCTGGAAAAGGCTTTCTGTAC
>JBILUQ010000298.1:0-4583 GCA_044370935.1 Chthoniobacteraceae bacterium | reverse complement strand
CAAAAACTTTCTTTCGGTCTGGGTGGCGAGTCCGGAGGACCCGAAGGCGAAAAGGCCGGAGCTCTCGAGTTCCGCGGTCTGAAAATCACAACCACGCCCTGACCCCGCTCATCCAGCCGAAGCTAAGATTCTCAATCATCCCCTCAATTCATCCATGAAACTCATACCTCGTCCTTCGCTCCTTCGCTTCACCATCCTCGTGCTAACGTCAGCAGTAGCGACACTCTCCGCCGCTGACGCCCCGCACGACATCGTTATCTATGGAGGCAACTCAGGCGGGGTTGTGGCTGCCGTGCAGGCAGCGCGCTCCGGGCACAGCGTCATCCTGATTTCTCCCACCAAAAAACTCGGCGGGCTGACTGCATCCGGCCTCGGCATGACAGACACCGCAGGCTACCGGCAGATCATCGGCGGCCTCACCAGAGAGTTTTACCAACGCATCGGCAAGCATTACAGCGACTCGAACAACTGGCACTGGGGGGCGCGCGAAGCCTACATGAAAAAGGCCGGCCCCGGCACGGCTCGCGACGGTATGATGCACAACTTTGAGCCTCACGTGGCCGAGAAAGTCTTCGAGGAATGGGCCGCGGAGAATAAAATCACTATCGTGCGGGGCGAACGGCTCGACCTTCGCAAGGGCGTCCTCAAAGAAGGCGCTCGCATCACCGCCCTCCGTATGGAGTCGGGGCGCACCTTCCTTGGCAAAATCTTCATTGATGCCAGCTATGAAGGCGATCTCCTCCCGGGCGCTGGCGTCACGTCTACCTTTGGACGGGAGAGCCAACAGACCTACAACGAACGCTTCGCCGGGGTCCAACCGCGCGCCGGAGTCGAGCACCAGTTCCGCCATCGAGCGGACCCCTATATCAAACCCGGCGACGCCTCCAGCGGTCTCCTTCCCGAAATCCACGCAGCATCGCCTGCCGCCATGGGCACCGAAGGCAGCGCCGATAAACTGGTGCAGACCTATAATTTCCGCCTCTGCCTCACCGACGTCCCAGAGAACCGAATCCCGATCCAGCGCCCTGAGGGCTACGACGCAGCACGCTACGAACTCCTCGGCCGCTACTTCAAAGCGGGCTTCGACCACCCCTTCGGCCTCCATGATGCGATGCCCAACCGAAAAACCGACCTCAACAACTTCGGCCCGTTCAGCGTGGACTACCTGCGAGGCAACGACGGCTACGTCGAGGGAGACTACGCAACCCGCGACCGCATTATCGCCGAGCACATCCGCTATCAAAAAGGTCTCCTGTACTTCTTCCTCACGGACGCACGGGTCCCAACCGAAATTCGCCAGCAGCTCAACCAATGGGGTTACGCCAAAGACGAGTTCGGCGATACCGGTCACTGGCCCTGGCAAATTTACGTCCGTGAAGCCCGCCGGATGATCAGCGATTACGTCATGACCGAGAACAACATCCTCGGCCCACAAGTCGCGCCTGACTCCATCGGCCTCGGCTGCTACCCGCTCGACTGCCACAACATCCAGCGCTTCGTCAGCGCCGAAGGATATGCCCTTGTCGAAGGCGGCATATACCAAACCGGTCACAGCCCCTATCCCATCAGCTACCGCTCCATCGTCCCCCGCCGCGCCGAGTGCGAGAATCTCCTCGTCCCGTGGTCGCTCTCCGCCTCGCACGTCGCCTTCCTATCCATCCGCATGGAGCCCGTGTTCATGGTTCTATCGGAGTCCGCCGCCACAGCTGCAAGCCTCGCCCTGCAGAACAATTGCCCTGTGCAAGACATCGCCTACGACCAACTACGCGACCAACTCGCCAAACAAAACCAGATCCTCGACTTCAAACCCGACCGGCCCAAGCCCGAGCCCATCGCACCCGCAGCGCTGCCTGGCATCGTCGTCGACGACCTCGACGTCACCTTCACCGACGATTGGGTGAGCCGGCACGACGGACGCTTTGTCGGCCAGTCTTTCCGCTGCGACGTGAGCCACGGCAAGGCAGAAAAAACCTTCCGCTATCGCGCCCTCCTCCCCAAAACTGGCCAATACGAGGTCCGCTACGCCTACACGAACGTGCGAGGAGCCGAAAAAAGCGCACCCATCACCCTCTACACCGCCCAAGGTCCAAAGACCGTCCGGATCGACTTCACCCAGACCCCACCCATCGACGGACTCTGGATCAGCCTCGGTAAATTCGATTTCGCCACCCAGGAAGCCACTGTTGTCGTGAGCAACGCGGGTACAACCGGCATCGTCGTCACCGACGCTGTGCAGTTCCTCCCCGTCACGCCCTGACCCAAAAGCATTACCACTTGCCCATGAACGTCCCAATTATCGCCACCCTGCTGCTTGCTCCGCTGGCCCAACTCCCCGCGGATATCGACACAACCGAAGGCGGGCACTTCGTCAAAGCAGAGGGTGTCGGTCTGACACGCGCCGAGACACCCTTCCGAGCCATTGGTTTCAATCAGCCTGACTTGTTTTCTTCCCTCCTACTCGGAGGCAATGAAGGTCGCGCAAAGAGTTTTGCGGCGATTGACGACGCGAGCCGGTCCGGGGTCCGCTTCCTGAGGTTTTGGGCCTCTGGGTTTTGGCCCCGTGACATGAAGCTCTATTTTGAGGACAGGCAGGCGTATTGGGCCCGCATGGATGAGTTATTTCGCCATGCGCGAGAACATGGCGTCATGCTTGTGCCGAGCCTCTTCTGGATGAGTAACCTCTGGTCCGACCTCTGCGATGAACCCCGCAGCAAAATCGCCGACTCGAATTCCAAGACCTACCAGGCGATGCGGGCCTACGCCACCGAACTGGTGTCCCGTTACAAAGACGACCCCAACGTGCTGCTGTGGGAACTCGGCAACGAATACTTCCTCGAAGCCGACCTGAATTCATCAGCCCGCCCAGAAGCCGACGGTGCCGGATCGAAGACCCTTGGAACCCGCCCCGCCCGTACCCGTGAAGACAGCCTGACGACGGATATGCTGCTTTCCTTTTACACGAGCATGACGATGCACCTCCACGCCACTGACCCAAATCATCTTGTCACCAGTGGCGATCGTGGGCCACGGCCCACCAGTCGCTCCCTCCGCGAGAGCTTTCCAAAGCAGGTATGGAAGGAAGACAATCTGGAGGACCACATTGCAGCTCTTCGAAGCAGTCAGCCACGGCCTCTGGATGTAATGTCCATCCATTGCTACGGCAACATGGATGGAGGCTTTCAACCCGACGAAAAATCGACACTCGGCCGTAAAAGCGTGGGCGGGCTCAGCCTGCGCGGCTTTGAATTGATGACAGCCTACGCCCGCGCCGCAACCGACTCAGGCACGCCGCTATTCGTCGGGGAACTCGGCCAACACCCCCCTTACATCACCGAAGACCCGCTGGCAGGTTTCGCATGCGCATCCATCGACTTGTTGGAAAAAGAGGGTGCCGACTTGATTGCCCTATGGGCCTGGCACTTCCCGCCGCACCCAAAATATACCGTGACTGGTTCGACCTACCCCGCACTGCTGAAAAGGATTGGCGAGTTCAATCACCAGCATGCGTATAGCGATCGAGCGCAACCTCCTGCAGCCGCCAACCCAGCGCGCTGAGATAGTGGAGACAAAAATGTAGACGACCCACCGTACGAAATAAACGTCACGGCCCTTATGAACCGAGCTCTACGACAGAGAAACGAAGAACAATGAAACTCCGCATCCTTCTCCTCAGCGCCCTGCTGCTCGCACCGCTCACGACGCTGCAAGCTTCCGGAACAAAGCCCAACATCCTCTTCATCATCACCGATGACCAAGGTTATGGAGACTTTTCCCTCCACGGCAACCCGCACCTGCAAACACCGCACATCGACCAACTCGGGATGGAGAGCGTGCGGTTTGACCGTTTTTATGTGAACTCGTTCTGCGCGCCCACCCGAGCGGCGGTGCTCACGGGACGTTGGCCGTTGCGCACGGGGTGCCACGGTGTGACGCACAATAAAGAAGCGATGAGACCCTCTGAGGTGACGATGGCGGAGGCCCTTCACGAGGGCGGCTATCGCTCCGCCTGCATCGGAAAGTGGCACAACGGAGAGCAGTATCCGTACACACCGATGGGCCAGGGCTTCGACGAGGCTTTTGGGTTTAATAACGGGCATTGGAACAACTACTTTGATCCAGTCCTTCTCCGTGGTTCGAAGCCGGAACAGACCAAAGGGTACATCACTGATGTGCTTACCGATGAGGCGATGCAGTTCATCACAGCGAACAAAACCAAGCCGTTCTTCTGTTATCTCTCCTACAATGCGCCGCATTCCCCGTATCAGGTGCCGGACAAATACTTCGATAAATTTAAGGCAAAAGGGTTTGAGGACTCCTTGGCTGCCTTTTACGGCATGTGCGAGAATATCGATGACAATGTGGGCCGTCTGCTCTCACACCTAGAATCGTTGAAGCTCGCGGATGACACCATCGTCCTCTTCCTCACCGACAACGGGGGCACGGCAGGCGTGAAGACTTACAACGCCGGAATGCGCGGCGGCAAAACGAGCGTCCACGAAGGCGGCACTCGCGTCCCGCTCTTTATCCGCTGGCCGAAGGCGAAATGGCAGCCGCATCTTGTGAAACCAATCGTTTCCCACATT
>JBILUQ010000297.1:0-4585 GCA_044370935.1 Chthoniobacteraceae bacterium | reverse complement strand
GTCCGTGCGGGACACCTCTGCTACGCATTCATCTCAAGTCCGCCCGGACATGTGACGTTAATGGACAAAAAGACGGGCGTTTCCAACGAAGAGATCGCCAAACGCCGCGACCCATACCTCGCCTCGAAAGAAAAGTTGCCCCCCGATCTGGAGGCGCTGCTTGCTTCAAAGGTGAAGGAATTGGAGTGGAAAGGTGACAAGGAATGGCATGAAGTGCTGCTGGTCACCGAGGGAGATGAGATGCGTATTACGATGGACGGCAAACTTCTTGGCGCGCACCGATCCGAAGGCTTCGCGCACCCGAACAAACGCTGGTTCAGTCTCGGAATCAACTCCACCGCGTGGGTGGATGAAGTGAAGGTTTGGAAGGTGAAATAACTGCATCGAAGGGTCGCAAGCCGCTTTTTGATTTCTCAATAAACAGCGAATAACGCCTTGCAGAGGGTGCTGCGAGGCGATTGGATCCGCATCCACACAGACCGGCTGTTCAAATCAGAACACCATTTCTCTCCACTCACACGCGCCATGCTCCAGGGAATTTTTCCAGTCGTTCCTACACTTTTCACCGATGACAACCAGATTGACTTGGAGGCGCAGGCCAAGGTCATTCGTTTTGCGATTGAAGCGGGCGCCAACGGTCTGGTGTTCCCCGGCGTCGCCAGTGAATACAATCACCTGACTGAGTCCGAGCGCTCCACTCTTCTCGAGTTGCTAAGCAAAGAGACACGCGGAGCTTTGCCTTTGGTCGGTGGCGCGAGCGCCCCAAGCGCCGATGAAGTCATCACTGCCGGCGCAGCTGCCAGGATGCACGGCATCGAGCATCTCATGGTGATGGCGCCTCACGGACTTGGGCAGGACATCGAGAAACACAGGGAGTTTTTCACGAAAATCGCGGGCGCGCTGCCCGGAGCCGAGATCATCCTGCAAAACGCGCCAAGCCCGATTGGGGCCGGTTTAAGTTCAGCATCCATTTTAGAACTTGTCCGAAGCGTTCCGTCGATCACGTATGTGAAAGAGGAGACTCTGCCCTCGGGACCTGCAATCACGGCCATCCGTGAGGCGAGCCTGCCGAACATCAAGGGGGTATTTGGAGGCGGCGGAGCACGCTACATTATTGATGAGTTCGACAGGGGCGCCATCGGTGCCATGCCCGCTGTCGAACTGACCGACCTGCATGTCGCACTGCACCGCGCCTACACTGCGGGCGATCATGCCGCGGCGCGCAGCATCTATCGTCTTAGCCTGCCCCTGTTGGTTTCACAGGCGATTTACAGAATGCGCTTCACCAAGCATGTTCTTAAGGAACGCGGCATTGTTGATTCCCTTCATGTGCGTGCTCCGCTCCCCGAAATGGATGCCCACGCGATTACCGACATGCGCGTGATGCTCTCTGATCTGCAGGCCCATTTTTCCTAGGCCTAATTGGATATTGGAGAAACACACCATGGCCGCCAAAGTCAGAAACCTGCGCTGGTGGATCGCCGGTCTTCTGTTTCTTTCCACTTTCATCAACTATGTTGACCGTCAGACCCTATCGGTTCTCGCACCGGTAATCCAAACTGAGCTCGGAATTTCCGAGGTCCAATACGCGAATATTCTCACAGGATTTCTCGCGTCTTACACGGTGATGTACCTGGGTTCCGGATTGCTTGTGGACCGCTGGGGGGCCCGGCTCGCACTAAGCGTGTTCATTGTCTGGTGGTCGCTTGCCAACATGTCCCATGCGTTTGTGATGGGCGCATTTTCGCTTGGATTGATGCGCTTTTTGCTGGGCATGGGCGAATCTGGAAATTTCATGGCAGCGTTTCGCGCCGTGAGCGAGTGGTATCCCGCCAGAGAGCGGGCGTTGGTGCACGGACTCATCCAAGGTGGCGCTGCCATTGGTGCGATCGTCGCGCCACCGCTGATCACAGCCGTGCTCTCATCTTACGGCTGGAGGGCGGCTTTCCTCGTCACTGGCGCTATGGGTTTCGTTTGGCTTGCGTTCTGGCTTTTGTTTTATCATCCGCCTGGCAGCCACCCGCGCATCACAGACGAAGAGCGCGCGATCGTGATCTCTGGAACCGGGGAGGCTGAAAGCGATGGCGCGGCACCAGTCAAATGGAGCACCCTCTTGCGGCATCCGCAAATCTGGGGTCTGCTGGTCTCGCGATTTTTATCCGATCCCGTGTGGTGGTTTTACCTTTTCTGGCTGCCAAAATATTTGGTGAACCAACGCAGCTTTACCATGGCGGATGTTGGTAAGCTTGCATGGATACCCTATCTCGCCGCCGATCTCGGAGCGGTTTTTGGGGGCTGGCTGAGCGGGCGCCTCATTGCGTCTGGAAAGCCCGTGTTGCGTGCCCGATTGATGGTGATGCTACCACTGGCACTGTTGATGCCCGCCTCTCTTGCAATTCACCGAATTGAATCTCGCAATGTCACGCTTGGTCTGATCTGCGTGGTAATGTTTGCCCACATGGCTTGGAAAACCAACCAGAACACACTCACCAACGACATCTTTCCAAGGCGGCTCATCGGCGCTACGTCCGGGCTTCTGGCATTCGGCACCGGACTCGGTGGAACGCTCTTTACCTGGCTCACAGGGCATGTGGTCGCGTCTTTTGGATACGGCGCGATTTTTGTCGTCATGGGTGTGCTGCATCCGATCTCATTCCTGATCACGCGCCATTTTGTACGCGCCACCCTCTTGGATGAAGCAGCGCCGCAACCCGCATCAATTTGAACATGCGTATTCGCTCTATACAGGCTATTCCGATCCGGTTACCGCGGGACTTTGCAAATTCGAAGGGCACGGCGGGTTCGCCGACCACGCTGACTGGAAGCGGCGGCTATCGATGGTCGGCAGCCTATCCCGTGCTTTATTCGGTGAACTTTGAAACAGCACTTGTGCGTGTGGAATTGGAAAACGGGCTGGTAGGATGGGGAGAAGCGCAGGCACCACTCGCACCCGAGGTTGCCTGCAGTATTGTCAAACACCTGCTCGCCCCGGCGCTGATCGGTGAGATGTTCGATGGCTCGAGTGAACGCATTGCCTCGTTGTGGACGCGCATGTATTCGACGATGCGCGTGCGCGGCCACAGCGGCGGATTTATGCTCGATGCGATGAGCGGGGTGGATATCGCGCTTTGGGATTTGGCTGGAAAAATTGCCGACAAACCGGTGTGTGCCATTCTTTGCGCGGCACCAAAACAGCAGATCCCTGCCTATCTCAGCGGGACTTCAGGCGACACGCCTGCTGCTCGAGCTGAGTTTGCGAGGCGCTACGCCGATGAAGGTATCGAGCTGGTCAAACTCTATTACGAAAGCGAATGGAGCGAACTTCTCGCTACCGCCGATGCACTGCCATCGGGACTGTCATTTGCAGTGGACGCTCTCTGGCATATGCCTCGGGAGAGCGCGTCAACTATGGCAATGGATCTTGATGCACGTAACGCGCGCTGGCTTGAGTGCCCCCTGTACCCAGAAGAGGTCGATGCGCATCGCAGACTTGCACGGGACATCCGCACACCGCTGGCAGTTGGCGAGAGTTACCGCAGTCTTCGTGAAATGACACCGTTTATAGGCATCGCGCAAATTCTACAGCCCGACCTGGGGCGCTGCGGACTGAGCGGATCGATGGAGATCGCCGCAGGGTTTGCAGGTGAAACGATCCCGCATCTGAGCATTGCCATGGGCCCGCAGATTGCGGCCGCTTTGCATTTTGCGGCGGCGACCGATCGATGCACGCTGTGTGAATACAACCCAAACGTGCTGGACACCGCGAACCAATTCCTTGCGCGTCCTCTGCAGCGCAAAGATGGTCATTACGTGATTCCGGACGCCCCAGGCCTTGGGATTGAATGGAACGATCGATTCGCAAGTTTGTGGTAACCGCAACGACCGGCGGACGGTGACTCTCGCCCAACATCCCAGACGCCGTTCGCGTTCACTGAAAAAAACGGGCTCCACTCGCAGGGGAAAATTGGTAGATGACATTAGGTTGTCGAGCGGCAGTATCAAATCTTCGCCTCTGAGCCCTCTTGTGAAGCGTATTTCTGAATTTCAAACACGTGTACCCCAAAGAAAACCAATGAGATTTCCAGCCCTTGTTTTACTTGCCGCATTCGCGTTTTTGACGCCAACTCCCCGCGCTTCTGCGCAAGCTGTGCGCCAATCCATTCTCATCCCTCAAACGTGGTCGCCATCGGGAAAAGCGGAGCAGAAGACCGAGGCCGGTCGCACCATTCTTACCGTTGGCGAAAAAGGTGTGTGGAACAGCGAGCCTCTCGAATTTCGAGAAGGCAGCACGTATGAAATGCGCTGCGAAGTGCGCTGCATCTCAAAAAAGAAAGATACACGAATGCAGGCTTTCGCGGGGCCGGAAATGGCCCCCCAGCTGAGCGAAAGCTTGGGAAACTCCAAAAATCCGCGCGCCTGGGAGGAGTTTACACTGCGCTTTTCGATACCCAAGGGCGCGAACCTCAAACAGCGGATCAGACTCAGTTCCTTTGGATCAACGGACCCATTGGAGTTCTCTAAAGTGGAAATATTTCCTCTGTTTGTGGCGCACTCCAGTATGGACGGGATTTGCCTTGGAGCAGGG
>JBILUQ010000296.1:0-4588 GCA_044370935.1 Chthoniobacteraceae bacterium | reverse complement strand
GAGATTCTGGGCATACTTCTGATGCAGCGAGGTGTACTGGTTAGCGTCGCGAGGCGACAGAAATCCAGGCTGCCTGAAGTTGTACGGCTTAACCAAGCTAGCGGCCGCCACCCGACGAACGCCATTGAAAGAGTAAATCACCACTTCCGAGGACGATTCGTCCCCCGGAGATTCAACTTGAGATTCAGCCACTGCACTCTCTTCGCTCATTGCACAATAAAATCAGTGAACAGAACTTCTTTCACCGCAGCGGTCTCCAAGGCCTTGTTGAAAGTTGCAGCGATCTCGGTGCGAATCACATTACGCGCGCTCACGGACTCCAAGTCGGACTGGGAACGAGCCGCAAAAATGCGAAGCGCGGCGTCCTTGAGCTTGGACTTGTTTTCCTCCATCATCTGGCCGATGTGCTCGTCATCGCTCACAACCGTGAAGCTGCAACGTAGATAACGGGTGCCCATCGAGCCGGTGAGATTCGAGATCACATTCGGGAAATTGTATTCCCATCCATCTTTACTCCTCGCTGACGCGGACTTTTTTCCATCCTTGGCGTCCTTGCCGCCCTTGTCATCTTTTCCGTGGCCACCACCGTGATCATCCTTCTTGGCATCTTTCGCCGGTTCGGCACCATGGGCCGCGCCCGCACCCTGAGCACCGGCTGCGGCGGGAGCACCGCCTGCCGCCGCTTTTTGAATCTGCGGGACGAGCACGAACTTCACCATCGCAAACGAAATGGCGGGCATCGCAACCAAGACGATCGCAAGAGGAATCATCGGGTTGGAGGCCTTAGGAGGAGGAGGAATTTCTCCACCTTCGGCGGGAGGCGCGGGTGTTTCGTCAGCCATAAGATTGTTTCGGGGAGCTACTGCGATGGTTTCGACCTAAGGGAAGAGACTTACGACCGACTATCGCTTGAGGTTGACGACCTCTTCCATCATGGAATCCGTGGTGGAAATCACGCGGGAGCCGGCTTGGAACGCACGCTGGGTGATGATCATATTGGAAAACTCTTCACCGAGATCGACATTGGAAAGCTCCAAACTTCCACCATTGATCACCCCGAGGCCGGCGGTGCCTGGAATCAAACGCTGTATGTTTGCCTCATTAAACTCTCCATTGAACTTCCCGGCATTATCGATGCCCGAGAACATGTTGGAGCCCTCACGAATCAAGGCACCCGGATCCTTGAAGGACTGAAGCAATACATTTCCAGCGTTAAAGGTCTGCCCGTTGGACAAGATGATGCTGATCTCCCCGCCCGTACCTACATTAAAGGTGCGCAATTGTGGCACCGTACGACGCGCCTCAGCCAAGTTTAAACCACTCAAAGGCTGATTATACTCGTCAACAAACACATAATCTAGGTCCGCACCTTCTTCAAAACTTACCCGAACGTCTCCAACATTCAGAGCCGGCGTATAGAGGTTGCCAAAACTCAGCGAAGGGAACTTCTGACTCACGTCCTTGATCAATGAGATGTCTTGAGCATCCACAGAGACAGTCTTCGAAGCAGCTTCAGTCAATGTTATGGTAGGCTTGAAAGAGAGGAATGCATCAGGCGCTGTTAAGTTTTTATCGAAAGTAACCTTACCTGCAGCCACGTCGATGTTCACCACTCTGAAAACCGTGCTATCGCTAAGAGTGACCTTCATGTTGGTGGCTAACTGCGCCGCCTCGGAGGGCGAAAGAATCGCGTAATTCACACCGACTTCGATGGTGGGATCGAAGACAATCGGTGGCGGCAATGTGGTTAGAATTTGATCAAAAGTAACTTTACCAGTACCGTCCACACTGACCACCTTGGAGACAACACCATTGACAGTGGCACGCATTCCCGCGACCACGTTACTCAGGTCAGTGGTCGGAATCATTACATAGTTTTGCCCTGTCACGAATGCCTGGGTCGGCACGGGTGTTGAAGTAAACGAGACTGATGTCAGACTGCCATCAGCAGTGTTGCTCTTGTTAACAGCGACTACTCGAGTTCCTGACGGCAGTCCATCTGCCACGATTGGGTAGCCCGCTGAATATGTACCAGCCGTAACATCCGCCGCTGACAGATCCGCATAAACACTGTCCCCAATCAACCCAAGAGCTCCCGCCGCTTCCGAAGGTATCGCGGTAGTAACAGTAGGGGATTGAGTCAGAGTGATACTTGTTCCGTTTGCGCCCAAACTGACGATCTTGGTTCCGTATGGTATCCCTGCGCCTGAAACTACCATACCCGCTGAAAGACCCAAGGTTGATGGCACCTCTAATGTCGGCGAGGCTGCACTCAGAGAAAGTGCGTTCAAGCTTTTATTATCTTGAACTCCCTGAACGTCAATTGCACCGTTGACAGTGTTATATTTGACCACGGTTTTTGCACCGTATGCTCCCTGCACCCGAAGCCCCTGCTGGGTCACAAGGAAACCATCCGCGTCCAAACGGAAATTACCGGAACGCGTCGCCATCACCTTCAGCGACATAGGATCCCTCACAAGGAAAAAACCGGCTCCTGCAATCGCCAAATCACTGTTGTTAGCGGAATTCTGGATGGTCCCCTGTGAAAAAACCGCCTGAACGGATTCAATTTGAACGCCGCCCCCGATCTGGGTCGGAGGAACCTTTGCTCCGGTATTGGCCGTGTTGGGAACCAAAGGCTTGAGTAAGTTTGAGAAGGTATCCGAATACTGAGCGCGCGACGCCTTGTACCCTACGGTATTGACGTTCGCGATGTTATTGGAGGTGACTTGAATTCCTTCTGCAAACGTCTTAAGGGCGCTTACACCAACATTTAGACTGGCTGAGAGTGGCATATTAGGAGTGGAGGTTAGCTGTGACGATTTCTAAACTACTTGGTTGCGGTGTTTGCGACTTCCTTAATCTCGAGGACTGACGTGGTAGCATAATCCTTGCCACCGACTGTAATTTGAGGAACTCCATCGGCGACCTTGACCCCCGACACCGTACCAACGACGTACTTATTGGTTGCGGGATCCAAAACGTCCAGAGTAACCGCTCGGCCAAGGTAAATTTGAGCCGAATTGAGTACTTGAGATTTTGTAAAATCACCCATGCTCTTGGTGAAATCATCCATGGTTTTTCCTAATTCACGCGTCTGCTCGAGCGATGCAAACTGAGCCATGGTCCCCATAAATTGAGCATCTTCCATTGGCTTGAGTGGATCCTGGTTTTGCAGCTGTACCGTCAGCAATTTTAGAAAATCATCCTGAGTCAAAGTCTGCTTGTTTTCTTTTACCTTCACCCCCTGAAGCGCCTTTTGGACGGCGGAAGAATTGCCCGACTGCAACTGGGTCACCGTCGCCAAAGCCTTCGCGTCATCTGGGGAGGTGAGTTTTGAATTGCTTATTTCGATCATAACGGGTGTTCGTGCTGAGGTGTATGCGGACTGGCTTTGTGTGAATAAGGTTGAGAAGACTCTTTTTAGACTCGGAAAGAATTAAGAGCTGAACTTGATAGCCTTCCCGTTGAGGGAGTCGAGGAAGCGATCGATCGCCTAGTTGCTCCAAGCGCTGCAGCATCCGCCGAGTCCTGCATCTGCTGGCGGAGCTCGCGACCGTTCCTGCCGGAGTCAGAGAAACCGCCAAAGGAGGAACGCCCTTCAAACACAGCGCTAGCAACCTTCAAATCAGGGGACTCGCCCGACAAAAATCCATTCCACCGTGACTCCAGGGTCTTCAACAGCGCATTTGATTCGGAACGAAACGAAGCCTGCAACCCAGCGCTACTCATCCGCAACTCAACCCCCACGGTGGAGCCATCATCCAACCGCAGTTCGACAGAGATATGCGAAGGATTCTCCGAAGCGACTCTCAAAATTGACTCACGTACGGCATCCCAAACCTCTGCGCGGTTCACGCGAACTGGAGGCTCCACTCTGGCACCAGAGACCTCGCCTAACTGGTTCAGGGCCGCTCCTCCAGAGACAGTACCGCCACTCGTGAAAGTCGTCGCGGAGGTGGAGCTTCCGGAGGCGTCTTCCGGAGATCCTAATGCCACATCGAGTTCAAGGGAGACAGGCGTCATTTCCCCCTCTACCGAAGCACCCTGCATGCCAACAAGAGCTGTTTCAGGCTTGGCACCAAATGAAGAAGATGCTGGGCGAGAATTCTGAGCCGACAACAACGATCCGCCCGGATTTTGATGTCGAGCGTTCTCGCCATTTGGGTCACCGGAACTATCAGCGTCTCCAAATTGGGAACTTGTCCCAGCCTGATCTGAAAAACCCGTCCTGCGGGCGACTGAATCAGAGGCAGAGCCGTCAGTCAAAACGGCCTCTCCCGATTTCCGATCCACAACACCATAAAGCGATTCTCCGTCGTCTTTCTGAGAATCAGCGACTTGTTCACTAAGATTCTGCGTCACAGCAGCCTTAGGAGTTTCAGAGACGAGCACCCCCACCCCAAGAGAGGATTTCGCCTGTTCACTCAGCTTCTCTGCGGATCCTGAAATCGGAAGCTCAGAATTAACTGATAGAACATCTGAGTTCTTTTCCGCAGGAGCTGCCAAAGAAAGACTCGAGTTACCCGCTAAGTTTTCCAACGGGGTAAGGACCACTGGAGGAATCAAAGACTTCGGCTCGGGAGTG
>JBILUQ010000295.1:0-4600 GCA_044370935.1 Chthoniobacteraceae bacterium | reverse complement strand
TGGGACTGGGAGGAGGTTGGCGCGCCGCCGCACTGGCAGCCGATTCCGCTACGCTCCATCGACTGCCAGTGCGGCGGGTCGATGGGTTGTGCAGACTTTTACAGACAAATCTTTACACCCCCACTCAAAACCGAATCAGGCCAAGATTACGGGGAGTGGAGAGCTGATGGAGGACAATCCATCGTCTACGGAACGCATCCTAGCGGAGTGCCTTATAAGCGCCTACACGACGCTCCGCCCTTAACAATTCGGTTCGACCAAATCGTCTGGCCTGATTACGTAAAACTACCGTGGGCTAAGGACGCCGCAGACCAGCTGACCGATCAGTACGGGCCAGCCTACAAGTTCGAGTCTGGCTTAAAGGTCAACGAGTTTTATTTCGCTGCAAAATTCAAGCTAGAGCACCCGGTGCTATGGGATCCTACAGAAAAAGAATTCTACGGATACGACAACGTCAACGGCCTGTGGAATTGCGTTTCAACGGAAAATTTGAAGTTTCAGCTAGGCATCGACTTTAAACATGCGAGCGACCAGACAGGCATCGACGACTTTGTCTTTGCTCGGAACGACGCGCGAATGGGTGCGTGTCTCAGCACGCTTAAGGGCATGATCGAGGAAAAAGATGCTTTCAAAAAGCCCGACAACACATTGATTCACTGTAGCAATGGAATGCTCGACCTAGGCTGTGAGCCATCCGAGCTAAAGACGTTTCATCCAGACTACCGTTCACGAAACGCATCGCCCTTTAGCTTCGACCCAGAGGCAGAATGTCCCGAGTTCATCAACGGTCTTTTGAAGCCAGCCTTGGACGATGCCGACATTGAAATTCTTCAAATTTGGACGGGTGGCGTTCTGTTGGGACAGAATCCAGCCCAGCGTTTGATGATTATTATGGGCACTCCAGGCGGGGGCAAATCGACCGTAGTTGAAATTATTGAGAAGGTTATCGGGGAGCAGAATGTGGCGCAAATCCGTACAGAGCACCTTGGCAAACAATTCGAGATGTACAAGTTCCTCGGCAAGACTCTTCTTACCGGGAAGGACGTTGATCCTGATTTTCTCAACGAGCGGCATGCTTCGATGATAAAGGCCTTGGTGGGAGGCGACCTGTTGGACGCAGAAAAGAAAAATGGCAACGAGCACTTTCAGCTTCGCGGCTGCTTCAATGTTGCAATCACATGCAATGCCCGTCTTACCGTTCGCTTAAAGGGCGATGTCGGTGCATGGGAGCGAAGGATTTTGCTTCTCCAATACGAACGCCCCAAACCCAAAAAACGCATCGCGGATTTCGCTTCCAGGCTCATTAGCGAAGAGGGCCCTTGAATACTGAACTGGATGGCTGTAGGCGCTAAGAAATACATGGCTGAGGTCAAGGAGTTCGGCGACATCCGACTAACTGCTGCTCAAAGCGAGCGGGTGGATCGCCTGCTTAAAGAGAGCGATAGCCTCAGGCAGTTCGTAGAGACACGAATCGTCAAAGCCCCACTCCATGAAATCACCAGCGACGAGCTCCGAAACGGCTATCTCGACTTCTGCGAGGAGATGGGATGGAGGGCCTTCGAGGCACGTGAAGTTAAGGCGTCCATAGCTGATCTAATGATGCAAATTCATCAGGTCCGACAGCGCCATGACATTTCTCGGCTCGATAAAACCCAACGCGGCTTCAAGGGCGTCAGGCTATTAGAAGGAGGCTCGAACTAGTATGAGTCTCATGATCCAAAAATTGACGAACGTCTCTGAAAAGTTCGACGGAAAAATTACTGCGAGGTGTCCTGCATGTGCCGCTGAAGGCGGCGACAAGAAGGGAGAGCATCTCGTGGTGTACCCTGACGGTAAGTTCGGTTGCGTGAAGTACGCGGATGACCCTGCACACCGGAATAAAATCCATTCACTAGCTGGCGATGGCAAGCGAACGGCCCACATTCCGGTAAAGTTGTTGGTCAAGCCCTATGTGATCCCTAAGTCCGCTACATTGATGAGCCTTGGAGCATACCCAAGATTTTCAGGCGACTTGAGACGCACATGGGTCCAAAAGCAGGAGAGCCCGATTGAATTAGAGAAGTCCGAAGCAAGTGACATTCAGCAGATGGAGTTTTCATTCATGGCAAACGTTCCAAAGCGGGCTATTTGCCCGACGAACGAACATTCCTCTGAGGATGCGAGCGAATGCACGGATTGGGTAAAGAGCAACTTCGCGAACATACCCGCGCGACGTGTTTTTGCGAGTCACCCAGCTCTGCCTCGCAATCCGATGGCGGATAGGGTCCAAGTGCCGGGCTGAGCATCGGCTGGGGAGAGATCTAGCTGTCTTTCCCCAGTCGTAAAGCCTAGTGCACCTCGGGCCGGTTTGTGCGACCTCGTTCAAGTCGCCGCCTGAGGTTTCACATTTTGGACTGGTTCTCACATGCACCAACGAGGGCTGGATCACAGTCCTTACAAATTCAAATGCAGTTCAGTGTAAGTAAAACAAACGTAATATATAACAAAACAAAATATGGCAATTATTAAACCCTCACTAGTCTTTGAAGGCAGCGACTTCGGCGTGCGACGTGACCCCGCGCCGCGGGACTACACCGCAAGCTTTTTCGACGTGCAGTTCACCAACGAAAAAAAATCTCATATCCACATGGATTGGTGCCTCACAAACCACCCGATGCGCATATATAGATGGAGAGTTAAGCGAACATTCACTTTAGTCCCAGCTCATATCCGTATCTTGAACAACACTTTGTGGTGGTGGAAACGCAAATATTGGGACGACCTTGGAGAGAACGACGATGAGCGCATGAAAACAATGCAAACTTGGATCGGAGACGAAGCTAACATCCGCATCGTCGCCTGGAGTCCTGAGAATCCGAGATTGGTTGGCGTCTCCGCCGTCTGCTCCTTGGGTATGTCATTTCCTCCAATCGAGGGTGATGAAGTCGAGGCGGACTAGAAATAGGAGCTGAGAGAGCAAAACGCCCCGGGCGGTGCCGTAAGACTCACATTCTACGGCATCGCGCCAAGGGCTTGGGCGTATCACATCCTCGGAAACGTCGCAGTATCACCATCATCGCCGTACTTGAAGAGGCAAAATTGTGAACCCCTCTCGCAGATCATGCTGTGCAGCCTTCCGGTGATTGACACAAAGCAACTGTGCGGGTCGCCTGTAGCGATCTCGGACGTTTCGGACGCAATCTGGAAAGTTCACCTCGGCGTTACAGAAGTTACGTGACCGGTTGCAGAGATTACAGCGGCGTACTTTTGGTCGAATGAAACTCGTGGATCCACACACACCTGTACCATTACGGTACTAATATTGCGTTTACCTGAATAAACTTGAAAACACACGTCCGAAACGTCCGAACGCTAGACCCTTCTTGTACGCTCCAAACTCAGCAGTCGGGTGGACCAGAATAGTCCCACATCACCCCAAGACCGGAAGATTCACGGATGTTCCCTCGGACGTTTCGGACGCAATCTGACGGGTCCGTTTTGAACCATACCGCTGCTTCCCCCTACCGGTTGCGCATCCCTTCGGAATGCTAATCTACGCTCCATGGTACTAATGACCGCTTTTATCAGAATAAACTCAAAAAGAAGCGTCCGAAACGTCCGAGACGTTAGCCCCGAGACTATACCATTTTGTCTATTTTAGGGCCAAAACCGTGGTGTGTATTTTACGAATGCATCATTCAACGGATTTTGCTAAACGCAAACGATGCAGACATGGTCAATCACCCTCCACGGACCACTAGGCGTTATCAGCACGGTTGATACTGGTGAATCACAGTTCGTGGTCGGCACGCAGACTGCCACCGATGTGTTCACCGTAAATTGCGAGGGAGTGACTGAGCGCCATGCGTGGGTGTGGATCAGTGAAGCAGGTTTGCAGGTGGAGGGCCTTGAGGGAGGCACTTTGGTCAACGGCTATCAGATCGCTGAGCGGGTACAGGTGGAGTATCCAGCCTCTGTGCAGGTGGGAGAAGTCACGTTGGTGATTGAACTCAAGAGGGTGGAGCCGGTGGCTGTGTCACCCACTCCCAGCTCATTGGACATCACCATTCCACAGCGTGCCGTCGCCAAGACCAAGGCAAGCATTGATGTGACCATTCCGCAGAGGATGCCAACAAGAACCACTTCAGGGACTGTTAACCATCCGAAGACTCAAATCAGTGACTCACAGAAGCCTGATGCTCCGCTTACTGGCGGTTACTCGCTAGTCCGTGAAATTGCCAGAGGTGGCATGGGGCAGATCTATTTCGGTGAAGATCCACAGCTCAAACGCAACGTGGCCGTGAAGGTCAGCAGTGTGAGTGAGGCTGGTGAGGATCCAAGGTTCTCGAAGGAAGCAGAGGTGCTCGCGCAGCTTGCCCATCCCAACATCGTCCCCATCTACAACATCGGCGTAGACGCGCAAAGCAGGCCTTTCTACAGCATGAAGCTGATCAAGGGCCGTACGCTTCAAGCGGTGTTGAACCTGATACGAGATGGCGACAGTGCAGCGACAAAGGATTACCCCCGCGCCACACTGCTGACGATTTTTCGAAAGGTATGTGATGCCATGATGTTTGCCCATAGCAAGGGCATCCTTCACCGGGATCTTAAGCCGGAGAAC
>JBILUQ010000064.1:0-16509 GCA_044370935.1 Chthoniobacteraceae bacterium | reverse complement strand
CACCCCGGTATAGCCGAATCCGTCCCTTGGAACTCCGTAGCCGTGTCCGCACACATCAAACCACACCTCTTTGCCCATAAGTTCGGGAAGGTCAAATGCGATTACTCCGGCGTTGTCGCTCACAAACCGGGTCTGATGTGTCGTCCTCAACTCCACCAACGGCACCGGCCATCCACTCTGCTTGTCCACAATCTCTATCCGACAAAGAGAGGTGTTCACTGATTCACCCGCGAATACTGAGGCTGCCAACCAATTCAAATGCAGGCACCGACCCAAAAAACCGAGCATTTCCCTCATCAAACTTGAAAGCAAAGACACCTGACGAACTTCGCTTTTGATCAATTTTCTAAACATGGCCGATGACGTGGATTTGAGCAGGCTGTCGATCGGAACAAGGCACAGCGATCTTAAACGCTAAAAGAGCGCACTTTTCTGCATTCCCAGAAGGTCTAAGCTTTTTCATCGGTGGAAAACATGTCACGCATTCAGCTTTCACCCCCCGCCTTTAATGCGAACCAAACACCCCTTCGGATCTCAGCTCATCGCCTCCGCTATTCTGATAGCGGGATTTTCAACGACTCAAAGTGAAGCGCAGGAGTTGCCCCAACTAGACCTCGGTGGCGTGCACGAGGAACACGTGCTGATTCCGATGCGCGATGGAAAGAGGCTTTCGGGTTATCTCTATCTCCCAGCTGAAAACGGCAAATGGCCTGCGTTGTTTGAGCAACGCTACGCGAACGTTACCGGCAACTCCACGCGGAGGAACTGTGCGCAACTCGCGCAGCACGGCTTTGCTGTTGCACTCGTGAACTTCAGGGGATCGCAGCAGAGTGAGGGCCAGTATGTGGGCTACCGCGCGCTGGGTTGGGGTGAACTCCAAGACGGATACGATGTCTGCGAGTGGCTCGCTGCACAGCCGTGGTGCACTGGAAAGGTAGGCTCATTCGGAAGTTCGCAGGGAGGCTTCGCGCAGAACTTCTTGGCGGTCTCGAGGCCTCCGCACTTGTTTTGCCAGTACATGGTGGACACCGGCCTGAGCTTGTTCCACGAGGGATATCGCATCGGCGGTGTCACAAGACCTGGCAGGTTTGCAGAGTTTGGAGCCAACTGCAGAAACCCGGAAGACAATGCGGCCCTTTTGCGCCAGTGGGAGGAGCACCCCGACTACGATGATTACTGGCGAAGCGAAGACTGCTCGCTGCATTTTTCGAAGATGAATGTGCCATGTTTCACCATTGGTAGTTGGTACGATTTTATGGTGCAGGGCAGCGTGCAGAGTTATATCGGAAGGCAGCACCATGGTGACTCAAGATCAAAGGGCGCACAGCAATTGTTGCTGGGGCCTTGGCTGCACGGCCGCCTGAACAAGACCAACAAGGTTGGTGAACTTGTATACCCGGAAAATGCTCACTGGCCCGAATTGGAACACATGGTCCGCTGGTTTGATCACTGGCTGAAGGGGGCTGACAACGGAGTTCAAAACGAACCTCCTGTGCGGTACTACGTGATGGGCGCGACTGGCGAAGAGGGCGCGCCAGGAAACGTATGGAGGACCGCGAAAGACTGGCCACCAACCATCAAGGATTCCTACTTCTACCTGTCAACCGGCGGCCTTCTGCAAACGAGCGCACCAAGCACCCCCTCCGATAGCACTGTTTTACCATCCGATCCGTTGCACCCAGTCGAGATAGCGGGCCGCTCGTTTCCGGGGGCAAAGGATGCGCGAAGCGTGGAGGACCAGAAGGATGTTCGCACTTGGACCTCCTTGCCGTTGGAGGCGCCACTCGAAGTCACCGGGGAAGTAAAAGCTGAAGTTTGGATTCAGACTCAGGTGAAAGACACTGACCTTATCCTGCGTGTTTCTGATGTTTATCCAGACGGGCGCAGCATGCTGCTTATGGACTACCCCATGCGAGCCAGATACCGCGACGGATTCGATCACCAGAAACTGCTAGTTCCTAACGAACCGGCCCTGCTTTCCTGGCACCTCGGATGGACCAGCATCATCATCAATAAAGGGCACCGTCTGCGTGTGACCCTCACCTGCACTGGGGCGCCACTTTACGAACCAAACCCGCAAACCGGCGACAAACAGAGTTCTGGATGGCTACAGTCCGCGCAGAGCGCCGCCCACAAAATTCTACACAATCAAACTCATCCCTCCCGAATATTACTGCCTTCACCAGAGGAAAAATCAAGGTAGCCGCATCCTTCACAAAATCGGCTGATAGTTTTTCTGGAAACGCAAACGCAGCCGCTTGGAGTCTTCTGCAAGGGACCAAGAATAAACGCCGCATGAAAGGCGCTGGAGAATCCAACCAGCGCATTCGATCAGATGCATTCGCCCGCTTGGTCGGAATCCGGCTACCCCAATGCAAGCGGACCGTCCACGCAAAGGTCGGGCTGTCCGAAGGTGGTGAGTTCTGAATGCCCCATGACTTGCGCCAAGCTCAGCCAAAGCCGGTTGTGCGGCGCCTTATCAAAGCGCAAAGAGCGGCCCATCTTCAGGCCGTCGCCCCCTCCCACCAGCACCATTGGAATGTTTTCGTGTGTGTGTGAATTCCCCTTCCCGAGCTCGTTGGTCCAGATCAGCAGCGTATTATCGAGCATTGATCCCTGGCCCCCGGGCTCTGGTAACTGCGAAAGACGCTGCGCCATGTAAGCGAACTCGCCCGCGAACCATCGGTTGATCTTCTGAAGCTTTGCGAAGGATTCCTTGTTGTCATCGGGATCATGCGAGAGCGAGTGATGTCCCTCCTCGATGCCCAGCCACCGAAACTGCGCCTGGCCGACACTCCTCATGTATTGAAGCGTTGCGACACGCGTCATGTCGTTCGCCAGCGCATTCACCAGCAGATCAATCTGGACACGGCTGATCTTCGGAGTGTTGTCGTTCACAAGTTCAATCCCAGGGTCCGGAGGCGGCATCACGTGCTCGATTGCCTGATCCATCGGAGCGCTTAATTCCTGCTCCATTTTACGCACCAAACTCACGTGCTGTTCCAGCATCTGCTTGTCCCAAGCGCTGAGTTTGCCGGCCACCTTTCGGAGGTCCTCCTTCACGTCATCCAGAATGCTCAGCAAACTGTCACGGTCCTTCACCTGCCCGTACATTTTCGCGAACATCTGGTAGGGATCATCCACAGGAGCCACAGGCTGGTTCGCACCGAGGTAACTCATCCGCGTCCATGGATCGGCGCGGTTTGGCACCGCAACGCCGAACTCCATGGACCCAAAACGCGTTCTGGTCTCGGGACGGCTTTGCAAGAACCGCTTCAATTCCTGGTCAATGGAAATGCTGCCAGCCCAACCAGCGGGCTGCCCCCCGCCCCCCATAATATTCCCGGGCAGCAGCTTGCTGGCAGTCAACAAACAGCTCATTCCGCGCATGTGCTGGTCGCCATCGCCAACGATCCGATTGTAAACCCCCTTCAGCAAAAGAGTGCTGCGCTTAAACGGCTCCAGCGGCTCCAGAATCGACTTGAACTGAAATTCCTCCCCCTCCTGTTCTGGCCAGAACTCGCCAGGCAGCGTTCCATTCGGCGAAAACATGATGACTACGCGCTGCCGCCTGCGCGCCTCTGGGGCACCCGTGAGGCTTGGCAAACAAGACAAAAACGGAAGGCTCGCGGCGGACACCCCCAACTGACGCATAAACTGACGACGGTGCATGACATTCATAATTCGGGGCGGCTGGCAGCTGGGGGTTGGGGAAGTTGGAAAGGACTAGGGAGATTTCAACGCAACTTTCTGCACTGCGGCCTCCGTGCCGGACAATGCTTTTTTGAGGGCAATCTCCACCAACAAATTTCGCACGCTAAAGCCGCTGCTCGCAAAGCCCTTTGTCAAACCATCAAGCGCATCCCCCCCGAAGGCAGCGGGCGGCTGCTTAATGCAGTAGTGGAAAAACTGCCGGACAAACTCACGGTGCGCCTGCTCGCTTGCCGCCGCATGTCTAGCCACGTCGAGCGGTCCTTCAAAATGCACCTTCGCACCCTCGTCACTTTCAAAATCAACCACCGAATCCACAAGCTTCTGGTTGTCCTGCATCCGAAATCGTCCGATCGCATCAAAGTGCTCAAGCGTGAAACCGAGGGGATTGATCACACCGTGGCACCCCGTGCACGAAGCGCTCTTTGTAAGAGAGCTGACCTTCTCACGCATCGTAAGATGAGGATCGAACTTCGCATCCTCAAAGGCCACGGCGACCGAGGGATTCTTGAGCTGCACTCCGACGATACTTCGGCTCAAAAATACCCCGCGATGAATCGGCGATGTCGTTCGATTGTACGCGAGTGCGGAAAGCAGGTAAGGATGAGTCAGCACCCCCGCATTCTGGCCATGCGCCGGGACAACTTTTTCGAACCGATCGGACTCCATCTTTTTCCCATACACTTTTCCAAGCCTGTCATTCAGCCAGACATGCTCACCCGTGAGCAAACGCCTGTAATCCGACGCCTCGCTCCACACCACTTCGTCCAAGAACAAAAACAGCGACTGGCGCAAATCGGCGCGCAACGCCTCATCAAATTCAGGAAATTCTTTCGCATCCTTCGAGGCGTGATCCGCCCGCTCCAAGTCCAGCCAGACCTGAAAAAAACCGCGGAGCTTCGCCTTTGCGCGTGGATCCAAAAGCATGCGCTGCGCTTCCTTTTGCACCTGCTCCTTGGTGCGAAGCTTCCCCTCGCTCGCCAACTTCCATAACGCAGCGTCTGGAATCGAGTCCCACAACGCGAGCGCGAGACGCGAGGCAACCATAAAGTCATCCCGCATTTCCGCACGGGAGACTTCGGGATACAAAAACTCTGCAGACTTGAGCGCGAACAAAACCACCCGCTTCACGGCAACCGAGGGAGTTGGCGCCTTGTGAAAGTTTCGTTCAACCACCCAACTTTCCTCCTCAGCTGAGAGCGGCCTGCGGAATGCCGTTTCGGCAAATCGCTTTGCGAAAGCCTTCAATTTTTCGAGGCGATCCGGCGCACCCGCTTTTGTTCCCGCGAGGTTATCCAAGTCTGCCTCCACCGCAGAGGCGACCTCCAGTGCAGCGGTGGTCATCGACTGATCCCATTCCTTGGAAAGCGAAGTGCCCCTTTCATAGCCGTCGCTCCGGTCATCGGCAGGAATCACTGTACCGACCACCACACTGGGACGCACCTCCTGCGGCACGAGGTTGGATTGCGGCACCATTTCCAGCACGCCATGCGGCTTCTTCCACCAAAACTCCAGAGATGCGCTCTTGTCCTTGTACTTTAGCATTTCGATCAACAGCCGATACGAGCGTCCGCCCAATAGGAAAATGCTCTTCCTTTCCTCCCTCACTTCGGAGCCCTTGCTCACCCATGCGTCAATCAACGGATCCTTGGTCCCGTTCACGAAAAGCCGCACACCGTTTTCAGATTTGAGCACAAATTCATACATGCCTGTGTCTGGCGCTATCACTGAACCAAACCAGCGCCCCTGGAATTCCTCGGCAATCATTGTCGCAGGAGCGGGCGATTCCGCTCCCAAGTGCAGCGCAACCACTGGATCCACCCTCTCCAACTTTTCCGGCCGCCGCGGCTTCTTCTGCAGTTCCTTCCGCTTGATTGGATCGGTTTCGGCCGCCTTCTTTTCCTCGATCTCCTCCGGCGTGGGAATCGCGAATCCCGTGAAAACTGTGCGCAAGCCCCGCTCTTGCTTCGGGGGCGTGTCAAACCCTGGGGTAAAGCGCCCGACGAGGTCCGCGACCGAGTTCTGGTACTGCGCAACAGTGAGGCGGGAGAGGCTTTCCTGAACGGGCCGGATCCGCGCCTGTGCGGTGGGGGAGTAGAACGCATCGTAGATGTATGCCGCCACGGCGTCGGCATCGGCTCCCACGCAAGTGCCTTCCTTCCCCTCGGGCATGGTTTTCGCGATGATCCGGGCGAGGCCGGCCACTGAACGGTTTCCCACCAGAGGGTCCTCGTGCTTGTCACGCACGCCCTCTCCCTGCGGGCCATGGCAGTCGGCGCACATTTTCTTGTAAATCGCCGCCCCCGGGTGCGCGGCCAAGGCCTGCTCAGCTTGATTCGCCTGCTGCGCCAGCGCCAACCCACTCAACGACCAAAGCACAGCCATCCACCAGTGGCGGCAGGTTTGGAAGAGACGCATCCAGGGAACAACTATGTGGCAATCTGTCACAACTGTAAGACCTATCGGCATGGTCTTTATTAGAGGTCCCCGCGCACCTTGAAACCATGAAATAAGGCGCGCGGCGCGCTCTCGCAGACTGGGTTCTCTCTGAAAACGCGCGCAGATGCGGATTTTTTAGCACGGGGACAGGAGCAGCCCTTTTCAAAACGCCATTCTCAACTACACTGTGAGAGAAATGAAAGTGATTGCGGTGGCCAACCAAAAAGGCGGCGTGGGCAAAACCACGACATCGGTAAACCTAGCAGCCGGACTGGCTGAACTTGGCTACCGGGTCCTTCTTGTTGACCTTGACCCCCAGTGCAACGCGACAAGCGCCCTTGGGCATGAAACCCTCGAAGGCCACAGCGTCTACCCCGCGATGTTCGGCGAGGGAACACTTGCCGACGTCGTCGTACCGACCCGACGCGAACACCTCTGGCTCATACCCGGCGACATCAATCTTGCAGGCGCAGAGGTCGAGATAGCCCGACTGGAAGACCACCTTACCCGCCTTCGGGACGCCTTTGCAAAGCTGCGCGAGGACGCACCCTTTGATTTTGTCTTTTTGGACTGCCCTCCCTCGCTCGGCATCCTGATGACCAACGCGCTATCGGCCGCCGACGAGTTGCTGGTGCCGATTCAGTGCGAGTACTTTGCCTTGGAGGGCCTATCCAAGATTTACTCCATCGTGGATCAGATCCGGGAGTGCGGCGCCAATCCGAGCCTGCATATCAGCGGGATCCTGATGACCATGTACATGCGCAACAACCTCGCACAGCAGGTTATTGGAGAGGTGCAAAAACACTTCGGGGACGTGGTGTTCAAAACCATCATCCCGCGCACAGTGCGCCTGGGGGAGGCTCCCAGCCATGGAAAGACTATCTTTGAGTACGAGCCCGGCGGGCTCGGAGCCACCGCTTACCGCTACCTCGCGAATGAGTTTTCCGCGAGGGAAAGCGCGCAAGCCACGAGGCAACTCGCGGCGCTGCACTAACCGTCCGAAGGTGCCGTGGCACAACGCCCCCCCGCACCGCATCTCGCCACATCCGAGCAGCGGGCCGTTCGCCACATAATTCAACGCGGGCTTCCTACGGCGTCGCGGGCGCACTACAACCCTTAATCCATTCATTTTTTTGAGTTATGCAAACGATCGTTATTGGACATCGAAACCCGGACATGGACTCCATCTGCGCGGCAATAGGCTACGCAACGTTCAAGGAGCTCTCCGGCCATGAGGGCGTAGTTGCTGCGCGCTGCGGTGCAACCAACGAAAGGATCGACTATGTCCTGCGCAAATTCGGAGTGGAGGCGCCGCTATTGATCACCGACATCTCCGCCAAGGTAAGCGATGTCATGCAGCCCAAAGTAATCAGCGTTCACGCGGATTCGCCCGTGTATGATGCCATCCAGCTCATCGATCAGAAAAGCCTCCGCGGGCTACCCGTTGTGGATGACTCCAACCATTGCCTCGGATTGCTGAGCGCTTTCAAGATCACGAGCCATCTTTTTCCCGCACGTGACGAGGCCGCATCCGCCCGTATCATCACCGCCTCTCTTGCAGACATTGTGACCACTTTCGGCGGTGCGCTTGTCGCGGGATCGCTCAATTCAGAGCCGATTGAGCAACTGCTGATGGTGTGCGCCATGGCTCAGGAATCATTCATCCCGCGTCTTCAGCTTTACCGAGATCAAAAAGTAATCCTCATCGTCGGCGATCGGCCGCACATCCAAGAACTCGCCATTCAAGAACGCGTCCACGCGGTCGTCGTCACGGGAAACCTGCCCATTCCGGAGGAGATCAGAAGCGCTGCGCGCTCTGCAAAGGTGACGCTGATCTCCTCCCCGCATGATACCGCAACGACTGTGCTGCTGGCTCGCGGCGCGGTTCGCGTCGCCCGGATGATTCAACACGAGTACGCGTCGTTCCATCAGGACACGCCGCTCGAGGAAGCCAAACTCAAGGCCGCGCAAAGCGGGCAGTTCGTGTTCCCGGTGCTCGACGACGCAGGCAGCCTTGTTGGCATTCTTTCGAAATCTGATTTCTTGAAACCTGTCCCCAGACAACTCGTGCTGGTTGACCACAATGAATTAGCTCAAGCGGTCCGGGGCGCGGCCGAAGTGCCGATCGTGGAGATCATCGATCACCACAAATTAGGCGGCTTCAGTTCGCACTCGCCGATCCTCTTTTGGAATAATCCGGTAGGCTCCACGAGCAGCATCGTCACGATGTGCTTCCAAAACGCCGGCATCCCCATTCCAAAACCAATCGCGGGTCTTTTGATGGCTGGATTGATCGCAGACACGCTGAACCTCACCTCACCGACCACCACAGCGATCGACCGCAATCTGCTTGAACATCTTTCGGACATCGCTGAAACCGATGCATCCCAGCTCGCATCCGAGATTTTTTCGGTCGGTTCGCCCCTGCTAACCATGACGCCAAAACAGGCGATCGGCGCAGACTCTAAGATTTACGAAGAGGCCGGGCACTCATTCGCGGTGGCGCAAATCGAAGAACTCTCGTTCGCTCATTTTGCAAAGCAACAGGATGCCTTACTCGATGCTCTGGAGGAACAACGATTGAAGAAGAAACTCCTCTTCTCCGCGTTGCTAGTCACCGACATCAACGAGCAGACCTCCCTTTTGCTCGTGCGCGGCCAACCGCAATTTCTTTCAACCATTGACTATCCAGACAAGTCCCCATTCATCTGGGAACTCGCGGGAGTTGTGTCGCGCAAAAAGCAATTGCTACCCTTCCTCCTCCAGTGCATCAAGCGGATGAAGTCCCACTGAGCGGCAACCTCACGAGCGCGGATGCGCCTTAGACCACAGCGTTAATTTCCCATCCATCGCGGTACTTCCGTGTGAGCAACCGCTCGGCCTCCGGTTGTCCCTCGAAACGCATCTTGGCTGCATCCCACTTTAAGGTCACGCCAGGAAAACGCGTTGCCACGTTCCCAAGCTGCACCGCCTCGGTAAGCGGCCCCGCATAGGCGAAGTTGTCAGTGGTTTCATACCCGCCCAGCACCGCGTCCACCCATGCATGGTAATGATTCGACGCCGGCTGCTTTGCGATTGCGAAACTCGCAAACTTTTCGACAGGAAACAACGCAGGCATTCCTACATGCGGCAGCATCAACACACCGCCCTCGCCGGTAAAAATTGAACCAGCCTTCGCTAGCTGCATCCCATCGGGCAGTCGAGCCAAAGCCGAGTCTGGCAGCCTGCCGCCGTCATACCAAGTCAACTTTATCGACGAGCCGGAGGTAAACTTTGTTCCCGGAAAAACGTAACGCACCGTCTCTGCAGCCGGCCACGTGTGCGGATTCAGCCCCTCGTTGTCCGCCGAAATGCTCAACGGCGCGCCTAACCCGAGCGCTGTAAAAACCGGGTCCATAATATGGCAGCCAAAATCACCCATTGTGCCAGCGCCGAATGCGATCCAGTCACGCCATTTGAAAGGATGGTAAACATCTGGCGCGTACTCTCGTTTTTCAGCAACACCAAGCCAAAGATCCCAGTTGAGGTTTTCAGGCACCGGCCCCGAGGCCGGCGGTTCCACAAGTTTGGTGTACCCGTTGCCGGGGTTGCGCTGCCAGGAGTGCACTTCGGTGATCTTGCCGATCACGCCGTCCTGAATGAGCCGCACCGCTGTCCGGTACTCGGACGCCGAATGAATCTGGTTCCCCATCTGCGTGCGCACTTTGGACTTTGCTGCCTGCAAACGCATTTGACGAGCCTCCCATACCGTATGGCTCAAGGGTTTCTGGCAATACACGTGCTTCCCCTGCCTCATCGCCTCCATCGCGATCGCCGCATGCATGTGGTCCGGAGTGGAAACCACCACGGCATCAAACTCCCCCCCGAGCCTCGCGTACATCTCGCGGTAATCCGCGTACCGCGGGACTCCAGGGAACTTCTGATCAATTTTTGCAAATCGACTTGAATCCACATCGCAAAATCCAACAAACCTCGCCCGTTGATGCGACCCGACTTCGGCCAAGTCCGAAAACCCCTTTCCATCGCATCCCACACCCGCGATCTGCAGCGCGGAGTTTGGATTGAGGGCGCGCAGGATTGCGGGGAAACCGAGCAGGGCAGAGGCACCTGTCTTTAGAAACGAACGACGGGAGGACTTCATTTTGAGGGGGGATTCGATTGGGGGCCGCAACGGTCAAGGCATGAGAGCAAATCCCACCAGCCGCCAACTGCTTTCGTACTAGCCCAAAATCCCGCCCCTCTAAAGCCGTTTTTTTAGCGAGCCCCCCGATTAGGCGGAAAGTCCACCATAGGCTCGCACCGCAACAAACGCACCTCTAACCACGTATGCCTACTCCGCGAGAGCAGGCACTGGGAAGGTCCCCAAGATCTTCACCAGCGTGCAGCGCTTCTGCAACTCGGACAAGACATCCTGCAAATGCGCATCACCCACGTGGCCTTCCACATCCAGGAAGAAACAATACTCCCACACTTTGCGGCGCGAGGGACGGCTTTCAATCTTGCCGATGTTGATCCGGTTTTGATCAAACGGTTCCAATGCGCGATAGAGTGCGCCCGGCTCGTGCGGCACGCTGAACATGAGGGCGGTGCGATCGCTTCCCGTCGCAGGCGACGGCTTCTGACCGATCACCAAAAAGCGCGTCGTGTTATCCGGCGAATCCTGGATCCCTGCATCCAAAACCGAAAGCCCGTACAATTCGCCTGCCAGCCTTCCCGCAACCGCTGCAGTGGTTTCGTCACCTGCTGCCAGTTCCGCGGCACGCGTCGTACTCGAAACCTCCACCCATTCAGCCTTCGGAAAGTTCGCACGCAACCAGCTGCGGCACTGACCGAACGCCTGCGGATGACTGTAGATTTTCTGAATGCCCTCTCTGTTTCCACGCGAAAGCAATTGGTGTTCGATACGCAGCAAAATCTGAGCGCAGATCCGGGCCTCGCTGTCGATGAACATATCCAGCGTGTGATTCACTGCTCCCTCCCATGAATTCTCCACCGGCACCACTCCATAGTCCGCACGTCCACGCACCACTGAGTTGAACACATCCGCAATGCTAGCCTCCGATGAGTACTTCACACTCGCCCCAAACTTCGTGCGCGCGGCTTGGTGCGTGAAAGTCGCCTCGGGGCCGAGATAAGCGATACGCAGATCCTTCTCGAGCGCCAGCGACGCCGACATGATCTCACGGTAAACCGCACGCACCGCAGGATCCGGAAGACGACCCCCGATCTTCGCGTTCCGCTCCACCAGCGAGCGGTACACCTGCTCTTCGCGCTCCGGCGCGTAAATTTCGAGTCCCTCCGAGCGCTTGAGCTCTCCAACCTTGTGCACCAACTCAGCGCGGGCGTTGAGCAGTTTCAAAATCTGCTCGTCCAAAATATCAATCTGCTGCCGGATCTCAGGGAGTTTCATCGTCGGATTCAATTTTGTCCTCACCCTCCTGCGTGTCATCTCGCAACGAATTAGACTCCTTACCACCGCCTGTCTCGGAAGGCTCTTCGGCTGCATCAACGCTCAGATCTTCGTCCTCACTCTCCTCACTCTCCTCAGCCTCCTCAGTCTCCTCAGCCTCCTGCTCCTCGTCATCGTCATCGCCCGGCTCTACGACGCAACCGTCTTCGATCAATTCGCCCACCTCCTCAAACCCCTCCTCTTCCTCCTCGTCATCCTCCGCGAAGAATGGATGCGCGCGGGCGGTAACGGGCGCCTGCTCCGAGGACTCGGCCTCTTGCGAGGGCGCGAATGGGCCTTTGTTTTCTTCGTGAACAATCTCCACGAGAGCATCAACGGGCGCGGACGCGACATCCTCTTCCTCGGTACCCTCAAGCTTTTTAGCGCGTCCTTTGGGTGCGGGTTTTTCCTCCGCGATCTTCGCTTTTGGAAGCTCCAACCGCATCAACTCATCCGCGTTCGGCAACTCGCCGGTGCTCTTAAGTCCGAAATGCTCCAGAAAATAACCCGTGGTGGAATACAGAAGAGGCCTCCCTGGAACGTCCGCGCGCCCCGAAATCCTCACCAAGCTGCGGTCCAAGAGCACCCCCATCACCCCGTCCACAGCAACGCCGCGCACCGCCTCGATATCAGAGCGTGTGACCGGCTGGCGGTAAGCAATGATCGCAAGCGTCTCCAATGCGGGCCCGCTCAAGCGCGTAGGCTTCGCTTCGGGGAAAAGTTTGCGGACCCATGGGGCGTACTCCGCACGACTCACCAACGCCCAGCCGTTCACCTGCTCAATCAACTGAAACGCTCGCTCCGAGGCTTCGATTTGCTGCTGCAATTCGCCCAGCGCGGTGAGCACACCATCCGCGTCAACCTGCCCGTACTCCTGGGCCTCAGGCTTCTCCGAAGACTCGCTGGCAGCCTTCAACGCGGCAAGGAGCTCGGCCACCGTGATCGGTTTGGGCGAAGCAAAAATAAGAGACTCCAGAACTTGATGCAGCGTCATAACCTTTCCTACACACGATGTAACTCAATATCCCCGAACGGCTCGTCCTGGTAAGCGCGCAACTGTTTCAGCCGGATCAACTCCAGCACCGCCAGAAACGTCACCACAATCTCAGCCCGCGAAACCACCGTTGCAAAAAGGTCCGTGAACTTCACCGGCACCCTTGAGGAGGTCATCTTCAAGACCATGTCGATCTTGTCAGAGACGGTGAAATTCTCCTCGAAAATCTCCCGCAGATCCTCCGTCTTGTTGAGACGCTTAAGGATGACATTGAACGCGTTTACCAAGTCAAACACGCTGACATCGCCCAGCGGCCGTTCGGGCGGAACCTCGAGCGAATCCGCGATACGCGGGAACAATCCCTCCCTCGACACCTCCCGGTCATGCAGGTGGGCAGCCGCATCCTTGAACTTTTTATACTCCACCAGCTGGCGCACCAGCTCCCAGCGCGGGTCATCCGGCTCGGCCTCCTCATCGGGCGCCTGTACGTTGACCGGCAAAAGACTGCGGCTCTTGATGTAAATCAAGTTGGCAGCCATCACGATAAACTCGCCTGCCACGTCCAAATCCAAGGCCTTGAAGGCGTCTATGAACTCGAGATACTGCTGGGTGATCCGCTCGAGGGAAACGTCGTAAATGTCGACCTCTTCGCGCTTAATCAAATAAAGCAGCAGGTCGAGGGGTCCCTCAAAGACCTCGAGCTTTACCTTGTATTCTTGGGCAGACATCAGTCGGACACCTTAAACAGGACTCAGGCCCCAGCTCAACCCGCATTCGCGAATTGCTTGCCATTGCCCGCCATCCCCCGCCCCGCCTAGGGCGCGGGCCCATCCAACGCACACCGGAAACCCGTGTGCGAAAGCCCCGTGTCAGGGGAGGTCTTCTGCCGCGCCGCCGGCCTGTAACCCTTGCAATACATGTCACTACAGAGGTAGGAACCACCGCGTCCCACCCTTTTTTGAACCCCGGGTTCGTCCGGGTCAAAGCTGTCGACCGGTCCGGCCGGGTTGTCGCGGGGGCTTTTGGAGTAGTAATCCGGACGGTACCAGTCCGACACCCATTCCCAGACATTGCCAGCCATGTCATGAAGCCCGTAAGAGTTTGGAGCAAAGGAGCCTACCGGAGCCGTACCCTTGAACCCGTCCTGGGCGAGGTTTTCGTTTGGAAACTGGCCCTGCCAGATGTTCATCATCCACATCCCTTTCTCAAAACGCTCCCTGCCCCAAGCATACGGATTCTGCTCCAGGCCGCCCCGGCATGCGTATTCCCACTCAGCCTCCGTGGGCAGCCTCTTTCCCGCCCACTTCACGTATGCTTCGCAGTCGAACCACGATACATGCACTACCGGGTGGCTGCCGCGCCCCTTGATATCCGACTCCGGACCCTCTGGGTGCCGCCAGTTGGCCCCCTTCACGTAACTCCACCACTGCATGTGGTTGTTTAGCGTCTCCACTCGGGGCGGCGGCGTGAACACCACCGAGCCTGGAACCAGGTTTTCCTTGGGCGCGTCCGGAAAAAGCGTGGGATCCGGGCTCTGCTCCGCAGTAGTGACGTATCCGGTTTCCTGAACAAACTTTGCGAACTGGTCATTGGTGACCTCGTAGCGGTCCATCCAAAACCCCTTGATTTTGACATCGTGAATCGGGCGCTCGTCCAACTGCCCGTCATTGGAGCCCATGGTGAACTTTCCGGCAGGAATCCACGCCATATCGACGCCGTTCGGAGCCCGCAGCGCGCGGCGAGCTTCCTGTTCTCGGCCAACCCGCCCCGCCTCCCTCATCACCCACTTGGCGGAGAGAGCGCCTCCAGCGACAATGATGCTGACAAAAATAATCGAGGTGCGGGTGGCTGGCTTCATGAAATTCGAATGATATCCAATCTAGGCGACATCGAGCTGTGTGAAACAAAATTCATCGTGTCGGTAGGACAAACACCCGCAACCACCCGAGGTTGCGATAAGGCTGCTCATGCGCTCGAGACCGCGATCCTGAACGAGTCATTCTAGCGGCTGTGGCGGCCGTTCCAACCGCGAGCACAACTGATCAAGGCTAGAACACCTCGCCGAAAAAGCCTTTTTTTCAAGGGCGCACTAACCCCACTCAAGCTGCCGTTTATTTCGCCGCAACGGTCTTGGATTCCGGACGCAACAGCTCGAGCTCGTGAATGGACCAGTAGGTCCCCTTCGCCGATCCAGTTTGCGTGATGCGGATCGCCTTTGCCTTTAGCGAATCAAAACGAATCTCCGTCACCCCGGCCTTCCCTTCACCCGTGCTGACATCCTTCCAGTTGGAGCCGTCCTCGCTTGCCTGCACAAGGTAGCCGCGCGGATAATCGCCTCCGGACGAACCGTGCTCCAAGCGAATCCCATTCACCTCGGTGAGCTGCGGCAGATCCACCTCAATCCACATTCCAGGCACCTGCGGAGTGCGGGTGTCGTAGCGGGTTTCTATCGAGCCGTCGACCGCCTTGGCGACGCTTGCCGCATTGTGACTCGCGTTGAGCTTCCACTGCGCGCGGTTCGCGACGGTCGGGGGACCAAATGCACGGAGTTCATCCGCCGTCCACGGCGTGGAGCGAGCCGCGATCTCTTTGCGAACCTTCGCTACTTCCTCCTTGGTGAGAGTGGAGGATTTGTTTCCGAAACTGTTCCGAACATAAGACCCGACTGCCGCGATCCACTCGTCGTTATTGGACTCCATCGGCACCATCTGCGACTCATAGGTCTTGCCATTGATGGGGCCGCCAATGCCTTTGAGAAGGACAGCGATAAACGCGTCTTTGGGACCGTTCACGGTTTGCGAACCAGCAAGCGGCGGCGCAAGCGTCACTCCGTCCTTGCCGTCGAGCGGTGTGCCGCGTCCGTCCAGATTATGGCAGGCAAAGCACAGCTCGCCAAATATCGCGTCGCCCTTCTGGAGCAAGCTCACCTGCGCGCCATTGAATTCCTTCCCCCAAGTGCGCGGCGGAGCCATCATCATCTTCGCGATCTCCTTCATCCCCGCGCCGCCGATCTTTCCGAGCGCGCAGTTCTGCACAACGCTTTTTGAGGCAGGCACTGCAAGCAGGCGCATGGTGCACATCGCCTGAATCGAGACAGTCGCATCAGCATCCGCGGCAAGCCGCACGTAATCTTCGGCGAACGATGCATCGCCTTTTTTAAACAACGTCTCGCTCGCGCG
Source organism: Chthoniobacteraceae bacterium (assembly GCA_044370935.1). Classification (GTDB taxonomy): domain Bacteria; phylum Verrucomicrobiota; class Verrucomicrobiia; order Chthoniobacterales; family Chthoniobacteraceae; genus Chth-196. Next base: position 737 of record JBILUQ010000064.1, on the reverse strand, counting down.
GATCGCTGCATTCCGGACTTCCGGTTGGTTTGCGGCAAGGCCCAGACGCACTGTTTGTGCATCGAGAGAATCCAGACCCTCGAGCGTCCAAATCGCGTGAAGTCGAGCCAGAGAGTTCTCTGCGCCGGTCGCGAGTTTCACGAGCGCCGGTACCACGGACTTGTCCTGCCTCAACACCAACTGACGTTGTGCCATGTCCCTCCACCAGCCGTTCGGATGCGACAAATGCTCCACGAGCTTTGCTGTTGAATCCGAATACATCGAAGGCTGGGGACCGGGCGTAAAATCCCTGTGCGCCAACCGCCAGATGCGTCCATTTGCGACGACCTTGTCCAACTCGTACTGTTTGATCACCCCGCGCAAATACGAGCCTTCCTTGACCCAGTTTCCCTCCTGAATGATCCCGCGATACATGTCGGTGATGAATAACGTTCCATCCGGCGCCGTGTTCATGTTCACCGCACGAAAAAACGGATCGCTCGAGCGGATGAACTCCGATTTATCGCACGCGTTGCTGAGATACGTGAGTCCATCCTTAACCCGAATTTTTGTACGCCGAATCAACCTTCCCACCGGTTCAGAAAACAGCAGGTCCCCACGCAAGTCCTGCGGCAAACGGTCGCCTCGAAACACCTCCGCGCCGCATGTCGCCGTGAAGTGATTGAGCGTGCGATCCTCCGCCCTGAACCTTTTGTCGCCCCCCTGCACATCGGCCAAGCCGACCACTGGATATACCT
>JBILUQ010000080.1:0-14067 GCA_044370935.1 Chthoniobacteraceae bacterium | reverse complement strand
GAAGCATACGGAGGGCGGTACAGCCGGCCCGTCTCAAATGGCCGCTCGCGGTCCCCTTCGAGATGTGAGCCAGGCCCCTGGAACACCCCCTGTTGGGAGCAGCGGGATCCAGATTCGGTTTGAGACAGACCTTATCACCGAAGGTATCCGGCCTACCCGGATCATCCGGGTGCGACCCGCAAGCTGGCCCGATGTTCACATGCCGCGCGAAGAGTACCTGGAGGGCTCAATATTCGAAGACAGGTTTCCGAGCCCCGCGATTTTTCCAAAATACTGAAGCCATTCCACCGAACATCCGCATCATGAAAAATTCCTTCTCCGCTCTTGGCTTTTTTTCGCTGCTGCTATTCACGCTCGCTGCACCTGCCGATGAACCTTTCCGCCCCGTGGAAGGGAAATTTCCTCCCGTGGAAAAAGCACACGTCTACCGGGGTGAACTCGTGTTTGTCGATCATGCGAACCGGCGCGGCAGTATCCGAGTACAAGGGGCTGGAACATACTTTCGGAATGCACCGCATCCCTTCGCAATGCTGCCGTACGGCATCGTTCGTTATCATGGAGCACCGGCAGACTTGCGCGACATCCCGCTTGGCACCGTGCTGCACGTGCGCGCCTTTCTCCCGCCGGACCCGGCCACCTCGCCCGTACCTGTGCTGCCGCCCGACAATCGCACTAAAACCGCGGGCTACAGCGGCATCGGCATTGCGCCTGCCGAAAACCATGTGCTCTTGCTTGAGGACGAGCCCAGCCACTGCCAGCGGGAAGGGCTGGTTTGGAAACTGAAGGAAGTGGACATTAAAAACCTCGAGGGTTCGGTGACCGCCAGCCGCGAGCCTGAGAAGGGCGGCGACGGCAAATCAAGCGACGAAAAAATGACTTTCGATGCAGCCACCCGCATCTGGCGCGGCCGTGAGTGCCTCAAAATCTCGGACCTCGTTGCCGGGGGCGAGTGGCCCGCCGAGGGAAAAAAAAATTTGGATTCACAGGTCGTCCAACTCGGCATCACTTGGAAACCCACGCCGGACGGCGTTTTCACCCGCTTTCACATCTCGGACGTATGGCTCGACGCCGCGGCAATGGAGCGTTCCGCTGGCACCCAGACGGAAACGCACAAGGCATTTGTGAGAAGCCGCTGGATGCCCGCGGGCGTAGATGCCGTCGAATACGGCAAATTCGGCCGCGCCACCGTCACCGCGACGCTGTTTGGCGGGATGGACGCCTCGCTCTACGCGGATTTTGAGAAAGGCGCGCCTGTGCTGATGAATCCGGTCTCGAACACCCTCAAACACACCCATGGGAGTTACGGTCCCGCGCACATGGCATCGCGCGGCTCGCTGCTCGACGTTGTCACGCTGCCCGGAGACGCCCCGATCGGCAGCAGTGGAATCCAGATCCGGTTTGAGACAGACCTCATCATCGAGGGCATTCGGACAGGCCGCATCGTACGCGTGCGCCCTGCAAAATGGCCGCAAGTGCAGTTACCCCGCGAAGAATTCCTCAGCGACGGAGCCTCGGGCGTTGAGGAACGATTTCCCACGCCCGCCATTTTCCCGAAATACTGAATCAAGTTGCTCCTGAACCGTCGTCCTCAGCGATCGCATTCCAGGCGCGATTGCCGCCTGCAACAAGCCACCTCCTTATTGCCAGCTCACCTTTGACAAAACCCATGATGAAACGCACTCACCCTCTCGCAACCGCGCTCGTCTTGGCACCACTTTGGCTGTGCGCCGCCGAACCGGATCTCTCAAAGGTCGCTTCTCGAGATGATCTCCAGAGAGTCATTGAGCGCACGTCAAACACATCGCTGAAAGAAGCGCTCGCCAGCCATGCCACCGAAATCCTCAACGCCGCGAAGCAGCATCCGCACGTCCAAGCCGTGATCAATACAATCGAGAAGGCGCCGGGCGCTTTCACAAAAATTAACGCCACACCTGATGCGCTCAAAAAAGCTTTCGGCGGTGAGCTTGCGCTTTTTGAAACGCTAACCGCCGTCAGCACCAGCATCGTCAACGGCCGCCCCCACGTGTACCGCGGCGCTGACGAAGATCCCTATGACGCCGCTTTCATCGAACATCTCGGGCACATCGCAAGTTTGGAGTCCGTTAAGATCGTCGCGACAAAAATCGAGGACTCGTGGTTGCCTCCTCTTTTGAAGCTAAAAAACCTCAAATCCCTGAGCATGGAGGGACGCGCTACAGGACTTCCCGGCAAACCCGCGCTGGGCGACCAGAGCCTTGCGCGACTTCGGGAGCTCGAACAATTCGAGCAGCTGAGTTTTCTCGAACTGGCATACTTCGCGAACGCAACCGACGCAGGCCTGGAGCAGCTTGCAGGATTGAAACGTCTGGAAAGCTTCACTTTTCGGGGGTCTCCCGTCAAAGGGCATGCCTTCGCGAAATTCGAAGGCTGGACCAAGCTCAAGAGCATCCGATTTCATTCCAACAGCCTCGATGACAAAGGCCTCGGGAATGTCTGCGCGAGATTTCCAAACCTCGAGTCACTGAATCTCATTCATTCACACGACATCACTGATGCGAGTGCTGCGCATCTGTTGAAACTGCCAAAGCTCAAAAGTATTCAGATCAACGGCCCGAAGATCACGGCTGCAATGCTCAAGAACCTCCCGCGTTTGCCACTGGAGCACGCCATGATCGATCAGGGAGCCATCCAACCTGCCTCCGAGGCTATTGCCACGATGAAAGCCGTGCCTACGCTGCGGCGCCTCGCGATTGGCGGCAAGCCGCTCACAGACGCCGACCTCGCGGCGCTCGCGGGCGTCAACCAGGTTGAGGAGTTGTCTTTCGAGAATCTCGATCTGCCTGACTCCCGGCTTCTGCAATTGCAGGCATTCGTATTTTTGAAGACTCTCACGCTTGCCCTCCGTCCCGCAGGCTATCCCTCCTCAACTCAGGCCAAAATCAACGCCCTCCTGCCCAAAGTAGAAGTTAAATTCGTCCAGTAATGTGCACGCATTCTCGAATTTAGCGCGTCCCGTCGTAATACCATACGGCGCGCAAGCTACAAAAATCGGATGTGAGAACGCCGACGGACAGATACTTTGCGCCTGCCCTTTTTCGAAGGAAGGCGGCGGCACGCTGCGTGACGCACCGTGCTGAACTTCTTTTTGTTCCCACGCTCCTAACGATCCACACGTTGGCACAACGCTGGGACATCAAGCCGGTCGTTCTTCACCCCTTTGCCACGCTCATTCCAGTCCGGGGGTTGTCTCACGTAATTCTTGATGTCGAGCTCCTCGAACCGCCGGTCCAGATGGAGCCCGAATGCACGCGCTTCATCACCAGTCACCACGTTACGGGTGAGCTTCCGCTGTTTAACCACAAAAAGCATGAGCCCCTCATGGGGCATCTTCTGCACGGGCTGAGGAGTCGCCTGATTTGGATGGATTGATGGTTGTCATGACCTTAAAGATCGCGGGATCTCCCGCCGCTCGACAACCTCATGTCATCTATCACTTTATCGCATTCAATCTAACCCATCTTTGCACATGACCATTTCGCCCCAGCCAAAAAACGCCGCGAACAGCTCTGGAATCCGGATCACGGCGATCGAAACGGTCATTCCAGACTCGCTGATGCCGGGCCTGCTTCTACTGCGAATCCACACCGACCAAGGAAGCATCGGACATGGGGAGACTTACTACGCTCCGCACGCAGTTGCCTCGATGATTCACGATTGGATGGGACGCCGGTTGTTGCACTCGGATCCACTTTCGATCGAGAGCCACTGGCGTTTTTTATACGAGCGCTGCTCGGCATTTGGAGGCAAGGGGGCTGAGCTGCGGGCATTGAGCGCAATCGACCTCGCGCTTTGGGATATTCTGGGGCAGGTCTGTGATATGCCGGTCTGGCAGTTGCTCGGTGGAAAGGCCAGAGACCGTGTCAGGGTATACAATAGCTCCGGAGGGCCCAGCTACGGACGACGCACCGGTGCCCAAACCGACCAGGGCTGGCCCGGACACGGCGACATTGGAAAACAGGGGCCGCTCGAGGACAACTGGAGTTCTCACTTTGCCGCCGGAGACCTCGCCGAGGAGCTGCTGGCCGAGGGTTACACCGCAATGAAGTTTTGGACCTTCGACAGGGCTTATCATGAGCACGGCCCGCATTTTCTTCCCTGGAGCGGGGTCAAGGAGTGCCTGCGCCCCATGGAAGAAGTCCGCTCACGGGTGGGAGACCGCATGGAAATACTCCTCGACGGACACGGCTTTTTCCAACTGCCAGCGGCGCTCAGGATCGCAGAAGCGATGCGAGATTTAAAGCCCCTCTGGCTCGAAGACGTGATGCGCATCGACTGCGCAGACACCCTTGCTGACTTTCGGAGCAAGGCTCAACTCCCGATCGCCGTGAGCGAGATGTTCACCACCCGCGAAGAGTACAGGCTCGTCCTCGAAAAGCGCGCCGCAGACTACGTCATGATTGATCCGACTTGGGTGGGCGGGATCAGCGAAACGCGCCGCCTTGCGGAACTGGCCCAAGCCTACAATCTGCCCGCCACAATGCACGATTGCACCGGACCGCTGACTCTGTTCGCCGGGATGCACGTGGCCACGGCGGTCCCGAATGTCGTGTTTCAGGAGTCGGTGCGCGCACACATCCGCACCTTCTACGGCTCGCTGATTGACACCAATATCTCCATCGAGCACGGATTTGCACTGCCCCCTTCCGGGCCGGGCCTTGGGACCCGGCTACGCCCCGAATTATTCGCGCCCGGACAGCACGGCTACCGCATTTCACGGTGAACCAACCGCGCCGGTTGCCGGCTGCCCTTAAAATGAGAGCTTCCGCTCGCGCTCTCCTGCGGGTTATCTCTTTGCCAGAGCGCGTTCCCCCTCCGCCTCATGAAAACCGCCGCCCGCCCCTTCCACCGCCTTGCTGGAGCAATTCTGCTGGCCGCAACGCATTTCCATGCTTCGCAGCTGCCCGCAGTCCAACTCCCTGAAGTACCATCCGCATCCGGAGGAAGCGTCCCGGCGGCAGCAAGCGGACCCACTGCAGTCCAGCAAAGCCGCGAGCAAGAGGCTTTCTTCGAACAAAAGGTACGCCCCCTTTTGGCAGACAAATGTTTTTCCTGTCACTCAATCGAAGCAAAAAAACAGAAGGGAGGTCTGCTGCTCGATTCGCGCGACGCGATCCTCAAAGGCGGCGAGTCCGGCCCGGCCGCAGTCGAGGGCCAGCCGAAGGACAGCCTGATGATCCGCGCGGTGCATTATCACGAACCGGACTTGCAGATGCCGCCGAAGGAAAAACTCATTGCGAAAGATGTCACAACATTGGAGCAGTGGATTTTGGGCGGGATGTATTTTCCCTCCCCGAAAACCGCATCCAGCGCCGCGCGAAAGATTGACTTGGCGGAGGGGCGCAAGTTCTGGGCATTTCAACCGCTGGCCACGAGCAATCCGCCGGCGCACAATTTTCAGCAAAAGCCGCGCGGACGCATCGACGAATACGTGTTTGGAAAACTCGCAGAGCACGCGATCGCGCAGGCGCCCGAAGCGCCGAAAGCCACTCTGCTGCGGCGGGCGAAATTCGATTTACTTGGCCTGCCGCCAACGCCGGAAGAGGTTGTTGAATTCGTTGCCGACAGCGATCCGCATGCTTATGAAAAGCGGCTCGACGCGTGGCTCGCCACTGCGCAGTACGGCGAACGCTGGGCGCGGCACTGGCTCGACCTCACACGTTACTGCGACGTGGGCGAGTCCTGGATGGATTCCAAGGGGCAGTCCCATCCGTACCGCGACTGGGTCATCGCAGCAATGAACGCGGACATTCCATATGACCGCTTCAGCACGCTACAGCTCGCGGCAGACCTTGCACCCGACGCCGGGCCGGCGGATCGCGCAGCACTGGGTTTTCTCGGACTGAGCCCGACCTACTGGAAAGAACTGCAGCTCCCCGTCGAAATCATCAAGACCATCGTATCAGATGAGTACGAGGAGCGCGTACACACCCTCTCCAGCGTGTTTCTAGGCGTGAACCTTGCGTGCGCCCGCTGTCACGACCACAAATACGATCCGTTCACTTCGGAGGATTACTACGGGATCGCAGGTGTTTTTGCGAGCACACGCACCTCCGAACATTCGCTCTCGAAGGAAATTGACGGACAACGCGCGGCCCAGCTCCGGCGCGACACAGCCAAGCACGAGGAGGAAATCAAAAAACTTAAAGCAAAGAAAACCGACGACCACTCACAGAAAATCGCGGAGCTTGAAGCAGCGATTTCGGCAATCAAAACCGACCCGGCCTACGGCGCGCAGCTTGTGACCGGGGTTCGTGATGGAAGTTTGAAAGTGGAGCCGGCGATCGGCAAGCACGGCAGCCGCATCGTTTACGAAGATGCGCCACAGGACATGGCGCTGGAGGTGCGCGGGAATCCAAATCGCACGGGAGCGGTGGTGCCGCGCCGTTTTCCTGCGGTGTTCGAAAAAGGAGCTCCTTTGCGCTTCTCTCATGGGAGCGGAAGACTTGATCTTGCGGATGCGCTCTTCACCAACGCGCGCGACTTGGTTGCGCGCGTCATCGTGAACAGAATCTGGGCGGCACACTTCGGTGTCGGGATTGTTGCCACGCCGAGTGATTTCGGGGTGCAGGGAGAGCGTCCAACGCATCCCGAGTTATTGGACGACTTGGCTGGCCGTTTCATCCAAGCCGGCTGGTCATTCAAATGGCTGCACCGCGAAATCATGTGTTCGGCGACCTATAGGCAGGAATCGGCCCGGCCCGCGGCTGCAGACCCCGAGCTGCGAATGCATTCGCGCTTCCAGCGCAAGCGGCTCGACGTCGAGCAATGGCGCGACGCGCTGCTCGCGGCGACCGGTGAGCTTGACATGAAAATCGGAGGCGCACCTTTCGACCTCGCAGTCCTCAACAACAAACGCCGGACCATTTATGGGTCTGTCAGGCGCCGCGAACTTTCCGACATCCTCCGCCTGCACGACTTCCCGGATCCGATCACACACAGCCCGGTTAGGATGCCGACGACTACCCCGCTGCAGCAGCTTTTCACTCTGAACAGCCCCCTGATGATCGAGCAATCAACGGCGCTGGCCCGACGCCTTGCAAAAGAGTGTCCGGAGTCTGCCGCCCGAGTCATGCGCGCTCATTTACTTCTTTTCGGCCGGAAACCCACCGACGCCGAAACGCGTCTTGCACTTGAGTATGTCGCCGACGGCGCTGAATCGAGCTGGCAGCAGTACTGCCAGGCGCTGATGGGCAGCAACGAGTTCTTATTTGTCGATTAAGTCCTCCCACCTATGCGCTCCCCGTTACTTCTCAACCGCAGGCAGGCAGTGCAAAGCATCGCAGCCGGCCTGGGTACTGCGTCTCTGGCGGACATTCTGCAAGCAGCTCCCGCCCGCGCACCGCACCGCCCACCCACGGCCAAGCGGGTGATTCACCTCTTCATGAACGGAGGTCCATTCCAGTGTGACTTGTTCGACCCGAAGCCCGAGGCGAACAAGCACGCGGGGCAGCGCCCGGAAGGCGCCGACCTTCGCACCGAACGCCCCACTGGCGCCTTGATGGCTGTTCCATTTAAATTTGATCAGTATGGAAGGAGCGGGATCCCGATCAGCGAACTTCTGCCTTTGACGGCCCGCCATGCGGACGAGCTTTGCGTGCTGAGATCATTGCACACGGACAACCCCAACCACGGGCCGGCTCTTTTTATGATGAACAACGGGACGCTCACCCCGAACCGGCCGACCCTAGGCTCATGGCTCTCGTACGGTCTGGGAAGCGAGAATGAAAACCTCCCGAACTTCGTTGTTCTCTGCCCGGGCAGGCCCGTGCGGTTTTCAGAGCTTTGGTCCAACGGCTTTCTTCCGGGCGAACACCAGGGTGTTTATGTCAACCACACCCAATTGAACCCGCAGCAGATGATTCCTTTCCTCAAAAACGCCGAGGTCACCCCTGAGGTTCAACGGCGCCAGTTCGAACTGCTTCAGCGGATCAATCGGGAACACCAAGCGACCCGCTCGAGCGACCCAAACCTCGAAGCGCGCATACGCGCGATGGAAACTGCGTATCGAATGCAGGCGGACGCCTCAGACGCCTTCGACATCCAAAAAGAACCCGATGCAATCCGCGACGGCTACGGACGCGGTCATTTTGCAAACGGCTGCCTACTCGCGCGCAGGCTTGCGGAACGCGGCGTGCGCTTCATTCAGGTTTATTATGGAAACGGCCAGCCATGGGATTCACACTCCAAGCACAACGAAACAAGCCGCAAGCTTTCCGCAGACATCGACCAACCCGTTGCGGCACTGCTAACCGACCTCAAAAATCGAGGGATGCTCGAAGACACGCTGGTGCTTTGGGGCGGCGAATTCGGCCGCACTCCCACCACCGAGAACGCCGATGGCCGAGACCACAACCCTTGGGGTTTCACCATGTGGATGGCCGGTGGCGGCGCACGGGGAGGCATGACTTATGGTGAAACCGACGAATTCGGTTTCCGATCCGTTTTCAACAAAGTTCACATCCACGATCTGCACGCCACCATTCTGCACATGATGGGGTTTGACCACGAAAAGCTCACCTATAGGCACGCTGGAAGGGACTACCGACTTACGGATGTCTCGGGCGAGGTCGTCCGAGACATCCTCGCCTGAGCGTGGGGCTGAAAGGTCGCGCCGCGAGCGGGTGGAATGACACACAATGCTGGCCCGCTCGTCTCGAAGCGGATCATCTGCCCCGTCGGACCGTGAAAATATCCCGGTGATGGAAGGCCCTATCGCGCTCCAAAGGGTCGTCGAATTGACGAACTCAAAAGGGCACCGACACAAAGATCGTCTCCCCGCGCATGCAGCATTCCGCTCGTGTGAACTAACTACTTCCCCCGGTATGCTTTGCCCACCGTTGTCAAAGATCCGTCAGCATTAAAAAGCGCACACGGACCCAAAGCGGGATCGTCCTGATCGGCGGAAAACCATGCGTAGCGTTCGACGAAATCGCAGTCGTCTAATCGGGGCACCAACTGTTCGATGAACTTCACGATCTGCTCAGGACGATATTGATTTTCCGCCCGTGTCTTCGCCTTCCAATCGCCTACCGCCAACTCCGTAATCCAGAGCGGACGACCGTAAAGCTGATGAACTTTTTCCAACTGCTTCATCAGTGCGCGTACATTCAATCCACCGTAGGAATGAACGGTGACAAAATCCACCCGCAGGCCTTGCTCGGTCACTCCACGCATGAAGTCCCTCATCCATTCCCGATCCGGATGCACACAGCCCGGACTGCCAAGTCGAACATCGAATTCCATGAGTCTCGGCCATGCTGCGAGCGCTTCAGAGACGCTCATGTCAGACTGGTCGTGCTGATCCGGTTCGTTGAACCCAAGTAAATGATCGACTGGGTTTTGTCGCAGCGTATCGCCGATGTTTAAAATCGAATCCGCGCACAACTTGCCCCAGATCATTGGAACAAATTTGACGCCGGCGGGCAGGTTCTCCGGCGGCATGACGCTCCAAGAATAAAGCCAATGAGGAGCGATGGCTTCGATTTTTTCACGGCACAAATTTTTCTTGTCCGTAGTAATGCCAACACCGCGCTTGGAAGTACGTTGGAAGGAAGCAGGCTGCGGGCTATCAGAAATATTTGTAAGTACCGTGACCGTCGTCGTCGCAAATCCAAGTTGGATGAAATTTCTCCGAGTCATAATTTCGAGCGCGGCGCTCTGACGGGTTAAGCTGATTTTTATGCCAGCGTCTCTACCGAGTTTAATCGAAGCGCGCGAGGAGTTGGATTGGGTGGGGAGAGCTGGCCGCCTCGATCGAAAAGACTCAAGCCCGCACCGCGAAGATAACAAGCGCGTGAGTTCCAGAACTGGAGGCAAAAGAGGAATCACCTCGCCTCACGCTTCTCCACCACCTCATTTCATCGATTACTTCAAGTTGGGTGATGACACCCAGACGTCTCAAGCAGGTCCTTTTCAAAGCCGGACACCACCTGCCCCCAGTCTAGTTGTTGCGCAGTCGCTCTCGCAGCGGATCCGAGTCTGTGTCGCAGTTCGCGATCGTTAGCGAGAGTTAGCGCATTGGCAATAAACGATCCCAAGTCACCCAGTGGCGCAGTGAGTCCGTTTTCACCTGAACGGATGAACTCGTGCGCAGCGGCATCATCGAACGCGCAGACCGGCAAGCCACTTGCCATCGCTTCAGTCACGACGTTGCCGAATGTTTCAGTCAAACTGGGGTGCAAATAAACATCTCCGGAGGCGTAATGCGCTGCGAGTGTCTCCCCGCTGTAAAACCCGCTGAAGACGGCATCAGGGCGTCTTCTCTGATATTCAGATAAAAGCGGACCGTCACCCACGATGACGAGGCGTGCGCTGGGGTGCGTTTCCTTGATTCGATCAAATGCTTCAAAAAGCAGCGGATAGTTTTTTTCGGCGGCGATCCTTCCGACGTGGATAACGGCGAGATCCTGCTCACCAACACCCCACGAGCGCCTCAATGAGTGATCTCGGCGTTGAGGCGAAAACAGCGTGGAGTCAACGCCGCGTGAGAGCATCCGCAGGTTGTCGTAACCCTTGCGTTTCAAGCATTGCATCAAGTGCTGCGTTGGGACAAACGTGCGGATGGTGTTATTGTGAAAATAACGCAGCCACCGACTGACCAGCGGCTTCAGCCAGCGCATCCGGTAATCCTTTGCATACTCGTGAAAGTTTGTATGGAAACTTGATGTCACGGGAATTTTTAAATCCGCCGCCACATGAATCGCTGAAGCACCAAGCGGCCCCTCCGTTGCGATGTGGATGATGTCAGGGCGGGAGCCGCTCCAAAGTCTTCTGAGAGATTTGAAGGCAGGCAGGCCGATGCGGAGCTGGGGATAGCCGGGTACCGGGATTCCGGGCAGGCGCACCTGCTTGCATGCAACCCGTTGCGTCACGCTGTACTTGGGTGATTCATGCCTTTGACGTGGTCGGATCACTGTCATGAAATGCCCTCGAGATGTGAGTCCTTTCACCAGCCGCTCTAAAGTCATTGCAACACCGTTAATTTCAGGTGCGTACGTGTCAGTAATAATGTGAATGTTCACGGAGTGTTTAGCCGCTGGCAGCTTGGGACTTGTTGTGAGATCGGCCGTTAAAAACAACGCCGCGATATCATCCAGGGCGCACGTGACAACCCGATTAAGATTGGGCGACAGCAGTGTAATTAGCATGCCTTGAGATAACCCTGACTGTAGCGCACCCCGCGGCGATATCCCGCGAGTGAGTCGCGGAAACGGGGCGATGCTTGCTATGAGATTAGACAAGCTTGAGCTTAAAATTTCCCGCTAGGGATTTGGTTTTTTATTTTGGTCTTGGTGTGTTCGCTAAAGCCGGCGGCCCGGCTTTTCGCAGAACCTTGGATCTGTAGCCTCTTTGCTGCTGCACCACCGCTCCGGTGCAACCCTCGTTTGGGCGCAGCTGGGGCTACGCGCTCCCAGGGCGGCGTGATTGTTCTGGTCCGGTTCAACCGTACCTTCCCTCCTGCGGAAAACTCGAGCATTTCACGTCCAACCACTTCATGGCCGGGGCGTAGGAAACAAGGGGACCAGCCGCCTGCGGCGCAACATGGGCGCAGGAGAGCAGTTTCAGACTGCGACCCGCGCTGAGCAGCATGCCGTCTAATTTGGACCGCCGAAGAGGCCCGTTTGGTTGTGGAACTGAACTGTAGGATGCGGTATCCTGCGAGTTGTTATTCAGAACGGTCTGAAGGCTCCCCATGACGCCCCCTTGTCAGATGAAAAAAGTCAAACCCAGCCGACTCACTCTGCTGCATGAGACAAAACTCAAGCATAAGCGGATCGCGCTGGCCGTTCACCAGAGGGCAACCCGTCAAATCCGCCAGAAAATCGCATGGGCCATCGTTCATTGCGCCGAAGAGACCCTCAAGTCGGCGCGCGAGACCCTTGCGCTCCAGATTCAACGATGCGGAAACCTGCCAAGATACCGTGCCTGGGCGCGACTTCTAAGCGGCCCGCCGGAGATTGCCGCAAAACAACTCCTGCGCGAAGACGCACGCGTGCAGCGACGCAACTCGTGCCATCCATTCGGCAACGCCCTTTCCATTTATGAAGCGCATCACCCAAAGCGATCTGATTGAGGCCGCCGAGGCAGTGGCGCAGATTACCGGACAGTCTCATGTCTTCATCCTCGGCATGGCTTCCACCGCCCAATCGGTGCCCACGCTGGATGAAATGCTCACCGATGACATCGACTTGTTCACCCCCGATGCTGAAAACTGTTTTCTGGACGAAGTGATCGCCTCTGTTGGCGAGGGAAGTCCATTTGAAGGAAACCACGGATTCTACGTTGAGCGGCTTGGCACGTGGGTCCTGCTCACGCAGCCCCGTGGTTGGATGGAAAGATCCCTCATCGTCCCCCACCCCTCGCTGACCATTCGCGTGCTGCATCCGCTGGATCTTGTTTACAACAAGCTAGAGACCGGCCGCAAAAAAGACCTTGAAGGCGTCACGCTCATCCTCCGCAGCGGCGCAGTCACGGCGGAACAAGTTTACGCTTTCATTCAAGGCGCAGAGACACCTGAAGAGACTAAGCTCGCGATCGTGAAAAACCTGCAAAGGATCCTCGAAAAAGCAAGCACCCAAAACCGATCGTATTAGTCCGATCGGCCCGCGATATTCGGCGGATAGCGCGACGATGCAGGAGGCGTTTCAGCGGCGCGACACGGCCCCCAGACACCAGAAGCGTTTTTCTTTCAAACTGAAAATGTGTCAGCACAGCGCGACGTTCCCACTCGTGACGAATGGCTAGTAGAAGTTCAGCGGCAAAAGTCCGTGAACGCCGAGTTAGTAAAATTCCACCAGACGCTTGAGAAGCGTATCTGCGAACTGAGCACGACGCTGTCACGCGCGAGCAATGACGCGGAACAACATTGTCGCGTGGAGAAAGATCTCGAAGCCACCGAAGCACGGCTCCACCGGCTGGAGTCCGCGCTTTCTTCGGGACCGCCGCCCCCGGCGAACGACGCGGGCTCCCAACCGCTCCCCGGAGATGCGTACGGCAAATCCACGAAACCTGCCGCGTGGGACTGGTAGCGGCACATCCACAACTTGCCATGATCAAACGCAGCTCATCTTCTACACCAGAGCCCACCTCAACAGACGGCACAAACGGGACAAAGCCCAGCGCAACCGATTTCTCAGAACGCGATTTCTACACCCGCAAACTCGAGCAGGCTCTTGGCTCACGGATCGGAGCGCTGACGCACTCCTCGATCCTGCAAGCCGTCGAAACCCATTTCCGCCAACACCCCGAGAACGCCCATGACCCTCAGGCGATCGTCACCGCGGCCTGCCAAGCTAAAAAGGCCGAGCTCGCCGCACGCGGAGGGCGAGATCGCAAACTCGCACCTTAGAGAAGAGCCCTCCTAAATCCAGTGTACAAGGCCTCGAACACACAACAGGTTAACCGACTTAGTCTCAGCAGATCACATCGAAGCATGGATTGAGGCCTTGTTTCTGCAGTCCGCGCGCAAAGGATTGCCGCATGACGCGCTCGATAAATACAGCAGCCGCGACGGAAGAAGCAGCGCGACATTACCTCCCTCCAGTTCCGATTTTGTCGCGGGGGCATGAACATCTACCGGGCACGTAATCCGCGCAAATCACCCCTCTGGCAGTGCACCGATCGCCACTTTTCTACCTTCCTTACCCCTTACCCGGACGACTATCAACCTAGCCACGGGCCGCTGCGGCCCACCATCCCGCAGGTCGTCGACAAATTCCTCAAATGCGGCACACTCGAACGCGATTTCGCACGCATCCGCTGTGACAACTGCGGCCTCAACGCGCTCCTCGCCTTCTCCTGCAAATCACGCTGGTTCTGCCCGTCCTGCCACCAAAAAAACGTCCAGACCTGCGCCGAGTTCCTCGTCGCCCGCGTCCTTGCTGCAGTCCCCCACAGGCACTACGTCCTCGCACTGCCGAAGATGCTCCGCGCTTATTTTCAAAGGCACCGTCCTCTCCTCAAACATCTCTGCACCGCAGCCCATCAGAGCCTCACCCTTTATCTCCGTTCTGCACTCGGTAAATCCAA
>JBILUQ010000062.1:0-16630 GCA_044370935.1 Chthoniobacteraceae bacterium | reverse complement strand
GCTGGTTAAGCGTGGTAACTCAATCATAACCCGCTGATTTTGGGCATGGCAGCGAAATTCGCGTGTCATGCCCTCGTTTTTTACGCGGTAACGCGCTTATTGCTAGATGGTTCTGAAATCGCGGACAGGCTCTACTTCGGGACAATCAAACCACTCGTTGATTCCGCGTACTTTTCAAATTCGCTGCTGGAGGCTTTTGAAAAAATAATCGCATTAGAAATTTTTTCACGCACCAGGACACTCCATCCAGTCACGAGTGTTCCCTGAATCCCTAGAGATCTTCCGCTGAGAGACGCATCTTTCATTTGAACCTCACCAGAGCTCGATGTGAACGTCACCTCCTTGCCGACAGGAACACTTAAAGTGAGGCTCTCCTCCTTAACGAGTACCAGCTCCTTGGTTTTGGCGTCTTTTCCAATCCATCGCACCTGAACTAAAGCTTCTCGCGAGCTGTCAGCGCTGTTCGAAAGCCGCACTGATCCTTCAATGTTTCTTTCGGTGGCAATCGACTTTGTCGAGACCCCGAGGGTTGTTCCTGCACCGTTGACTTTGGTGGAACCGGCTTTTGAAGGTGCGGCTTTTGTCGCCCCGGTTTTGACATCGACACGCCAACCGGTTGTAAGTTTACGTGCCTCCGCATCAGAGGCCGCGTTCGCCGTTTGACCGGCTACCATTGCGACTGTGAGCAGAGCGCTGAGAAATTGTGATTTCAACTTTGCGAACGTCATATGCTAGGAGGATTCGGATAAATTCTTAAGCAAGCGGACAACTGCATACCCATGCAGTGCGCGACTCTATGGCAGTGAACTGGGGAAGCTCGTGCGTTACAAAAAATCATGCGGATGTTATCGCGTTCCAGCACCAGTCCTTGATTTTCCTGCGCCTCTTCTGAGCCAGCGGAGCTTCAATGATGGGTACGGCATCGCTGAAGTGTGCGAGCAGTCGTGGGGCCAAACAAGGGATGAGGCGATCATCTTTGGGTGGCTTTGGGATTCTTCGACAGGATAAGGTCCGCACAAAGAACGTCCGCCAGAAATGTTCCGGCGGACGTTCCGTTATCTGACGCTAACGTTTGGAGCTAGAGCGGACTACTTTTCGCAGCAAGGGCAGGCCTCGCACGAGCAGTCGGAGCAGCTCTCGCAATTGACGCACTCGCAGGATTCCGTAGCGCATCCCGCAGCGCAGCACTCGCTCGATTCGAGCTTGGTGTGCACGGCATAGGAAGTCGCAACGGCAGCGGCGATAGACGTCAGCAGGATCAAGAGTTTTTTCATATCTGAATAATTTTATCTCTGTTGCAAAGGTGACCTCCGGCCGGACCCGTTGACTACAGGGCCGTTGATTCCGGAGCTTGACGCAGAAAGCATCAAGAGCAGCGCGGAGGCTCCAATAGAGGGCGATGCGCGCGTTGCGTCGCAGCCCAATCCTCCGGCGAGTATGCCAGAGATTTGCTAGGGAAGGTAATCGAATACGCGTAGCTACTCAGAAACAAACTGGTGTAACCATTGCCACAGCAGCCTCCGCATTGTTGTGCGGGGCATTCGCCGCACTTACCGGATTTGCCGGATTTGCCGGATACCGCAGCGTTACAACAGTCGGATGCGACTTTGACTAGGACCTCAGGGCTCACGCAGTGGGCGCAATGAAGCAGAGCTTCATCAGCGTCATTGAGGGCCTGCGCAGCATTGCTTGATCTGCTTGATCTGCTTGATCTGCTTTTGGGAGCCGCGTCGCTTACCTCGAGAGCGCTGGCGGCGAAACTGAGGCTTGCAACCGTGATGTGCGGAATATTTGCGCCTACTGGAATTCGGTTTGTCCCGAAGGCAAGGAGCACCCCAACCAGCAAAAGCGTCGTGATGTTTCTGAGAGACCGCACCTCTTAACAGTAGCCATGTTTTCTGCGGTGTCAATTGGCTGAATGAATACCCGCTCTACCGTTGGACGTTATTGCGAAAAAGAGCCTCCCTAAAAAACAATGCGACGGGAGTTTCCACCCATCCACGCCGCCGGATGAAATACACGGGCTCGCTGCCAATCAGCGAGCTGAGTGAGCGCACCATGGTTTGCCGGCCGGGCACCCGCGATGGGCCGCGGGCGTTGCCTTTGAAAAAGGATGCTGGCACCGGGGTCACTGCAACTCCGAGGCGTGCGTCCACGTACTCCAGAAGTCCCGTCGGGAAATTGCATTCCAAAACCACCTGTAGATCGTTCCAGATTCGCTCGCGTTTTAGCACCGCTTCCAAACGCGGACGGCAGTTGGCCGCCGGCCCGGGCAGAAGCAGCGGGTGATCCCGCAGCTGTGTGAGTTTGAGTTTACCGGAGGTCATCAAGGGATGGCCTTCGGGCGCCACGACTGCGAAAGGGTGTTCGGTGAGCGGTAGAAAATCTAGCTTCGGCTTTTGAGGCCACTCCTCAAACCGCGCCGCAACCGCGATGTCTGCCTCGCCGCTCTCGAGCAATTCGATCGCGGCGGGCGAATTACGGTCCTGAAAAGTGAGCTGCGCGTGAGGGAACGCATCGCGCACTTTTAGCACGGCTCCACGCAACTCGTGCGCGAGGCAGCTTGGCGTCGTTGCGACAGACAACGAGGCGCCTACCTCCGACTGCTCCGCCGTAAACGCGGCTTTTATGGAATCAAAACCCTCCACCAGTGGCGAGCTCAGGCGGGCTAGCCGCAGGCCGTCCGGCGTCGGTTGCGCCCTGCGTCCGAGCGATTCCACCAGCTTGCAGCCGAACTCTTCCTCCAGGGCCCGGACCTGCTGCCAGACCGATGCTTTTGTAAGGCCCAGATCCCGGGCCGCCGCCGAGAAGCTGCCAAGCCTGATGATCGCCTGCAGCCCGCGAAACTGCTGCAGGCGAAGCTCCTTGAAATAGTGACGCTCGGCCATCATGTCGTTTAATCGTTTATACGGGCCAAACGATTGGTTGGAAAGAATGCCTTAAGCTAAACTTCATTTGTGGGTTCTGCCAGATACAGTGCGTCAGGCTTTTTCATCAACGATGCCACCTCCCATGAAACCAATTTTTTCAAACCTCGCTCTCACCGTGAGCACCGCGCTTTTGTTATGCACGGCTGCCAGCAGTGTGGCGCAAACTGCCGCGCCGAAAAACGTATCAAAGATCAGCATCGCTGTAGTGCCGAATCTGGTGAAGTTTGATGTCACTCGATTCGATGTCACCGTCGGGGCGGAGGTGGAGGTGGAGTTTTTCAATCCATGTGTGCTGCCGCACAACCTCGTCCTCGTGCAGCCGGAGGCCGAGGGACCGTTGACAGCGGCAGTTGGGGCAATGGGCCTTGAGGGGATGGAGAAGCATTTTGTCCCGGAGGTTCCGGGAATTGTTGCTGCAACCAAACTGCTTCAGCCCGGAAAAAAGGAGACGCTTCGATTCAAGGCTCCCGAGACTCCGGGGGAATATCCGTATGTCTGCACATTCCCGGGCCACTGGTTCACGATGCGCGGCGTCATGGGCGTGGTGAAGGCGGGACAGCAGCTTTCTGCAGCAACGAAGTCGACGTCGGCAGGGCCGCAGGTTCCGGATGCATTGCGCGATTCGGGAATGAAGCACAAGCCGCTTGGAACCATGGAAAAGCCTTTTGTGATGCGCAGCTTCGTGCCGGATCCCGGTCTGGATCCTGTTGTGTTTGCGCATCACTTTAGAGCGACGCCAGCGGTGCGCTATGATCCCAACACGCGGCAGGATATTCTTGAGAAAAAGAAGGACCCTGCGACTGGCGAGACCGTCGAAGTGCCGACCATTGTCCCGACGCAGCCGGGCATAGCGGGCGCGATTGCGGTGAATCACGGCAGAGAGTTTTCGTATGTCTGGGACTCCACCGAATGCAGGCTGATGTACGCATGGCGCGGGGGGTTTCTCGATATGAATTGGTATTGGGGAAAGGAACCGGGCTCTGGACGGCCCAAGATTTACATTCCGAAGCTGATGGGGGCGATGGTCTATCGCGCCAGCGGCAAAAGCCCAACAGCAGGTGAGGCCGATGAGGTTCCAAAGTTCGGCGGGTATCGGATGGTTCAGAATATGCCCGAGTTTCGGTATCAGATCGGAAAGTCGACTATCCACGAGCGGATTGCTCCTTCAACGGATGGCGGGTTCGAATTGAAGGTCCGAGTGGAGGGAGCACCGCGCGAATGGCGGGTGTCGCCTGCGGACAGGAATTTCGTCGATGTCGTGGGCATCCCCAGCGGGCCGGTTCTCGGGGATTTTACGGTGCGAGTGAAAGATCGCCCGGAGCCCGCGTTTCCAGACGAGCCATTTGAACCGACTCCGAAAAAGAAGTGAGCGCCACGCTGAACCGCAAACACCCAACCCAAGCCCAACTTTATGCGCTACCCATCCCTCTTTGATATCACCCAGGGTCCGAACGCGAAGCTGATGAAAGTGCGCCGCCCGCCGCGTATCGCCGCTGCTAGCTTGATATGCATTGCCGCGTGCTCTGCGGATTTCGCGATGGCAGCCCCCGAAGTCCACGCGGCTGCAAGCCATGCCCGAGCGGCCAGTTCCTTATACGCGGTTGAGGAGATTCCCGTGCCGAAGGGCGTCGCGCCTGAGATCGGCGGATTGGGGTTTACGCCTGCGGGAAAACTGGTGGTGGTCACTCGGCGCTCGGGGGTTTTGTTCGCAACGCCCGCAGCCGAGCCCTCGAAATTTGAGTGGAAGGTTTTTTGCGACCAATCACTCCACAACGCGAACGGTGTCTTTGTGGTGTCGGATAAGGAAATATTGGTGAGTCAGATGCCAGAGCTGACACGTATCCGCGATGGCAATGGGGACGGAGTTGCCGACGAGTATGAAACCGTTGCGCCCTTTAATTTGAGCGGAGCGTATCACGAGGTCACCGCCGGTCCCGTCCCGGACGGAAAGGGCGGATACTACGTTGCGCTCAACACCGCGTCGCACTCTGGGTTCACTTTTGAATTCACGCGCGGCATTTTTTCCGAGGTAAGCCGGCGTGGACGCAACTTCGCTTCTGTCGAGCACAGGGGCTGGGTGATGCACATCGATTCCACGGGAAATTCACAGCCTTGGGCAAAGGGATTCCGCTCTCCGAATGGAATCGCGGTGGATCCCAAGGGCGAGGTGTGGGTGACCGACAACCAAGGCGACTTCCGCAGCACCAACCCTCTTTACCACGTCGAAAAGGGCAAGTTTTACGGGCATCCCTCCTCGCTTGTGTGGGATCCTGAATACACGCGCGCCGAACCCAAGAGAGATCCTCTCAAGCAACCCATGGAGGAGCTCGATGCGATGCGCACGCCCGAGGCCGTCGCGTTTCCCTACGGCTTTTCACGTTCTCCAGCCGAGCCCGTGTTTGAGCTTACCGGCGGCAAATTCGGTCCGTTCGGGGGCCAGATGCTTGTGGGTGACGCCGCAGCGCCTCGCGTCATCCGGGTTATGCTGGAAAAGGTCGATGGCGTCTGGCAGGGCGCATGCGCAGACTTTTACTCCGGGAATGGACTTCGCAATGGAACGAATCGCATGGTGTTTTCGCCTTCGGGTAGTGAGCTGTATGTGGGGCAGACGATGCGTGAATGGGCGGGGGCGATGGAAGGGCTTCAGCGGATCGTATTCAAGGGCGGGCGGGTGTTCGAGGCCCTTGCGATGCGCCTGCAAAAAGATGGATTCGAAGTTGAATTCACCGAGCCGGTCGACGCCGGATCCGGCGAGTCGATGGACTCTTTTTCCACAGAAGTTTACGGATACAAGTATTCTTCAAGCTATGGCAGCCCTGAGGACAGTTTAACCACCGTTATGCCGCAGCGCGTCCAGTGGAGCTCGGACCGCAGGCGAGTCAAACTCGGCTACGCCGCGCTTTCCAAGGGGAAGGTTTATCGGATCAACTTTACAAACATTGTCTCAAAGGGTGAGGCGATCGGACATCCGATGGTGGCCTATACGGTCAACCGGCTGCAGCAGTAGCGGCTCGTTGTGCCGCACATGTAGGCGCACCGGCCATGTGTTCGAATTGATACCAGCAAATACGAGCCACGGTTGGGCTGTTGATTTGACTCAAAGCGATGGCCTCGGGATCGAAATTACCTGTGTTTCCAAGAATTCGCGCAGGCCTTCCTCCCCGCCCTCGGCTCCGATCCCGCTCTGCTTGACTCCACCAAAGGGAATCTCCGCTTTGAGCGGACGCCACTCGTTCACGCCAACGATCCCTACCTCGAGACTCGCGGCAACGGCTCGGCATTGTGAAAGGCTGTTGCCGTACACGTACGCCGCGAGGCCGTAGGGCGTATCATTGGCGCGTCTCACGGCGTCTTCAATTTCGGTGTAGGAGAGAAGGGGCAGGACGGGTCCGAAGACTTCCTCTCGGGCGATCCGCATCGTGTCTTGGACTCCGGTCAGGATTGTGGGCGGGAAAAAGCTCCCGTGAGCGAGTCGCGGGTCTTGTTCGAATGAGCGGTTTTCTAGCGCGATGTCTGCGCCCGCGGCGACGGCGTCGTTTACAAGCTGGGTGACTTTTGCGCATGCGCGCTGGTTGATTAACGGTCCCGCGTCTACGGTTGCCGCAAGTCCGTCGCCGACGCGGACCGCGGCGAATTTCTGCGAGAGCAGCTCGGTGATCTTGTGTTGCAGATGTGCTGGCGCAAACACGCGGTTTGCGGTGACGCAGACCTGGCCTGATACAAAGAGCTTCAAGCGCGTCAGCTGTTCCGCGACAAAATCCAAGTCGGCGTCCGGAAGAATGATGAAGGGCGCGTTGCCTCCGAGTTCGAGTGAAACGCGTTTGATTCCCGCGGACGCTGCGGACATGACGCTTGAGCCCGTTGCGCTGGAGCCTGTCAAGCTTAGCACGCGGACGGAAGGATGCGATGAGAGTATCGGGCCGAGGAGGGATCCGAGGCCCGGCACGATTTGTATCACGCCAGGAGGTAGTCCGGCTTCGCGCATGAGCGGAGCCATTGCAAGTGCGATGAGAGGCGTGAGCTCGGATGGCTTCCACAATGCGGTGCAGCCCGCCGCAAGCGCGGCCGCCATTTTCTTTGCGCCCTGTGCGAGGGGGAAATTCCATGGGGTGATGAGCGCAGCGACGCCGGCGGGCTTGTGCTGGATCAAAAACTCGCGGTCCGCATCCGGGTGGTCTGCGATCCTGCCGTAAACGCGGCGGGCCTCCTCGCCGAACCATTGAAAAAAACTCGCGGCATACTCAACCTCGCCGATCGACTGCTCATAAGGCTTGCCCTGTTCGGCTGACAGAAGGCGAGCGAATACGTCCTTGCGTTCGAGCAGGAGTGCAGCGATTCGTTTGAGAATCATTCCGCGGTCGACCGCAGAAGTTCGTGCCCAGGATTTTTGCGCTGCGACCGAGCCATTGATCGCGCGTAAAACGCACGCCTCATCAGCGAAGGAGACAGACGCGATGACCTCGAAAGTGGCGGGATTGCGGATCTCGACTGGAGGCAGGCTGTGCTTCCATTCTCCGTCAATCCACGGGCAGGATTCGAACCAGAGCGCGGGGATTGTCTTCATGGCCGGAGATGCTGACCGCTCTTGGCGCTTGAGGAGAGAGAGCCGTGCTACTCGACGGTGACGCTCTTTGCTAGGTTTCGCGGTTTGTCCACATCGCATCCCAACGCCACCGCCGTGTGGTAGGCGAGCAGTTGAAGGGGCACGGCAGTCAGCAGCGGCGACAAAAAGTCGGGGCATGCCGGAATGAGAATGGTGTCGTTGCACACGGATGAAAGCCGCTTGTCGCCCTCTGTTCCGATCCCGATAACGGGGCCCTTGCGGGCCTTGACCTCCTCGATGTTACTGATGTTTTTTTCGAACACAGAGTCGCGAGGTGCAATGAAGACAGAGGGCACCTCGGGAGTGATGAGTGCGATGATTCCGTGTTTGAGTTCGGCACTTGGATGGCCGCTGGCGTGGATGTAGGAGATCTCCTTCATCTTCAAGGCGCCTTCGAGTGCGACTGGATAGTTGAACTGGCGCCCAAGGAACATCATCGCCGTTGAGTTCGCGTATTTGAGCGCGATCTCGCGGATTTGCGAATCGAGTGCGAGAATGGTGCGAATCTTATCCGGGATGGCTTCGAGTTCGTCGAGGATCTGTAGTCCCTGCGTGGTGGAAAGATGCCGCATTCTCCCCATGAGTAGCGCCACAAGCGAAAGCACTGTGCACTGGCTGGTAAAGCTCTTGGTGGCCGCCACACCGATCTCTGTACCTGCATGCATGTAGACTCCGCCGTCGCTTTCGCGCGCGATGGTTGATGCCACGTTGTTGCAAATTCCAAGCGTGCGGTTGCCTTTGCGCTGGCTTTCACGCAATGCCGCGAGGGTGTCGGCGGTCTCTCCGCTTTGGCTTAGCGCGAATACCAGAGTGTCCTTCGGAAGCGGCATGTTGCGGTACCGAAACTCCGAGGCGAACTCTACTTCGGCTGGAAGATGCGCTAGCTGCTCGATGAGGTACTCGCCGACCATCGCCGCATGAGCGGCGGTGCCGCATCCGGTGAGCACCACGCGCTCCACGGCGCGCAGTTCGGCGTTGGACATGTTCAGTCCCCCGAGCTTTGCAGTCGCCTCCTCGCGCGACAGCCTGCCTCTGAGCGCGTCGCGAACGGTGTCTGGTTGCTCGAAAATCTCCTTGAGCATGAAGTGCGGGTATTTCCCCTTGTCGACATCGCTCTCGGTGAATTCGAGTGCGGTGATTTCGTAGCCGCTTTTGCCGCCAAGTAGGGAAGAAATTTCAAAACCATCGGGCGTGAGTGCGGCTAGATCGAAATCCTTGAGGTAGACAACCTCTCTTGTGTGGTTTGCGATCGCACTGACATCGCTTGCGAGAAAGTGTTCGCCCTTTCCGATGCCAAGCACAAGGGGGCTGCCCCTGCGCGCGCCGACCAGCAGACCGGGGAGGTCTTTGTGCACGATGGCGATTCCGTAGGTTCCCACCACTTGTTTCAAGGCCAAGCGCAGGGCCTCCACCAACAAGGCGGATGATACCGTTGTCGTGGGTGTCAGTAGCGCGTTCAGCTGCTTGCCCACCAAGTGCGCGAGCACTTCGGTGTCTGTTTGTGAAAGAAAGGAATGGCCCTCGAGCACGAGTTGCTCGCGCAGCGTCGCGTAGTTTTCGATCACACCGTTGTGAACAAGCGCGAGGGAGCCGGACTGGTCGGTGTGCGGGTGTGCGTTGGCGTCGGTGACGCTGCCGTGTGTGGCCCAGCGCGTGTGTGAAATTCCTGTGAACCCGGGCGCCGGATCCGATGCGAGTAGTTCGGCGAGGTTGGCGATCCGGCCGGTGCGTTT
Organism: Chthoniobacteraceae bacterium; assembly: GCA_044370935.1. Taxonomy (GTDB): domain Bacteria; phylum Verrucomicrobiota; class Verrucomicrobiia; order Chthoniobacterales; family Chthoniobacteraceae; genus Chth-196. The sequence goes on along the minus strand of JBILUQ010000062.1, from coordinate 7,364 downwards.
GCGTAAGCTGAGATGGTTCCCTTGCAGGACGGCCACCCCGCTGCTGTCGTATCCGCGGTATTCCAGACGCCTAAGGCCCTCAAGCAGAAAGGGGACGGCCTCCTGTTTTCCGATATATCCAACAATTCCACACATAGTTTCTAGAATCCGAGTTTAGGTGAAAAAGGGTGGAGTACAAACGAAGATCCCCGGAGGCGCACTATTTGGGCCATTGCCTGCCCCCGGGGCATAAGCGTGCCAGTGTAAGGGAAATTGATGGCTCGGGGTGTGGGTCTTCGGGTAGGCTTCGCAGGCCGCCCCGCCCAGGACCCTCTTCCCGACTTCCTCATGTCTCAGTTCAATAGCGTTGCTGTCACCGATAAAACATTGGCCATTATCATGGGAGGAGGCGCAGGCTCGCGTCTTTTTCCGCTAACAAAAGAGCGTTCCAAACCTGCCGTGCCTCTGGCTGGCAAATACCGGCTTGTGGACATACCGGTGAGCAATTGCATCAACAGCGGTTTGAAGAGGGTTTACGTATTGACTCAGTTCAATAGCGTCTCGCTGCACCGGCACATCCACGCCTCTTACAAGTTCGATCATTTTTCGCCATCTTTCGTGGAAATTCTGGCGGCGCAGCAGACCCCAAGCGGCGAGCGCTGGTACCAGGGAACTGCAGATGCGGTGCGCCAGAATCTGCGCGACTTTTTGAATTCGTCCTTCGAGTACTTCATCATCCTTTCGGGGGACCAACTGTACCGCATGGATTTTCGGGACGTGTTGCAGCGCCACATCGAAAGTGGCTCCGACTTGACGATCGCCACCATTCCTGTGTGCAGGAAAGAGGCTACCGGGTTCGGTATCATGCACACGGATGAGGCGAGGCGCATTTACGAGTTTGTTGAAAAGCCAAAGGATCCGGCAGTGCTCGATAAACTCCGGATCCCGGCGTCGTTGTTGGGTGAATTGGGGCTGCCAACAGACGCGGATCTTTACCAGGCGTCCATGGGGATCTACGTGTTCAACCGCTCCGCGCTGATTAGCGCCTTGAGTAACCAGCACGTTGATTTCGGAAAGAACGTGATTCCCGAAATGATCCATAAGTCGAAGGTTAACGCCTACATTTTTCAGGGATACTGGGAGGACATCGGGACCATACGCTCGTTCTTTGACGCGAATCTCGCTCTGGCGAAGGCAGCGCCGCCTTTCAACTTCTTTGACACCAACGCGCCTATTTTCACCCACGCGCGTTTTCTGCCCGCGAGCAAGGTGAATTCAGCAACGGTGCGCGAGGCAATCATTTCAGATGGATGTGTGATTTCCGACAGCACGATAGACGGTGCCGTGATTGGGATCCGCAGCTTCATTAACGAAGGCACGGTGATCCGCAACTGCGTGATCATGGGCGCGGATTTCTATGATTCTGCGAAGACGCGCGCCGAAGGACTTCCTCAATTGGGCATCGGCCGCAACTGCAGAATCGAGAACGCAATCATCGACAAGAACGCGAGGATTGGCGACGGGGTGACCATTACGCCGGAAGGAAAACCTCCAATGATGGATGGCGACAATTTCTTCATGCGCGATGGGATCGTCGTGATACCCAAAGACACCGTGATTCCCTCGGGAACCACGATCTAGTGAGGTGCTTTGGGGCTGTAATCAGCCGATTTTTTCGATGAGCCGGTCGATTCGAACAAAGCGTTCGATCATGGACTGGATCTTGTCGATTTTTTCGACGTCGCCCGGGAGCGTTTTTACCGTCATAGAGTGGATGTTGCTCGCAACGGTGTAGCTGTCCAGCGGTGAACTGATCACTGGCAGTTGCGAGTTGCGAAGCAACTCTAGCAGTGGCGCGTCTGGAAGCACGCTGCCCGATAGCACGAGGCCGGCGAGTTTGTGCCCATCGGAGGGCTGTCGGTCAACGGAGCTCAGCGCCGCGAGAAGGATGTCTTCGCGGTCTCCGGGGGAAACAATCAGTGTGCCCGGTGAGAAAAAATCCGTCACCCGCGCGGTGCTCATCGCGCCGATGACGACTTTTTTGACCTGACGCCGCGAGCGTTCCCCCCCGTGCAGGAATTTGCCTTTAATGCTCTTGGAAATCTGGCCGAGCGTTGGGTTTTCGAGGATTGGATCTTCGGGGACGCACCCAAGCAGTTCGACTCCAAGCCGGGCGAGGCCGCGTCCTGCAAACTCGGAAACCGTCTCGAATTTTGAAGGCAGCACTTTGTTGATAATGGCGCCGAGCACTTCGACTCCTTCTTTGTCGAAAAGCGCCTTGTTAAGGGCGATTTCATCAACCGGCCTGCCGATGCCGCCGCGCGTGATGAGGATGACCTTGCTTTTGAGGATCCTTGCGACGCTCGCGTTAGACAAGTCAAACACGGAACCGACGCCCGCGTGTCCGCTTCCTTCGATGATCACGAAGTCCTTTTCCCATGCCGCCCGGTCGAACGAGTTTTTGATCCGCCGCACGAGGTTATCGTGGTTGGCTTCCTCGATGTATTTGCGTGTGAAATCCGGTTCGACTGCGATGGGGCTCATCGCTTCGAGCGGGGTGTGCACTTTGTAGGTCTGGTCGATGAGGACCGTATCTTCGTCGATGTTCATTCCATCGATGGTCACGAAGCGCTGGCCGACGGGTTTGATGTAGCCGATACGCCCAAGCCGCTTGCGCAATGCCGCGAACAGGCCGAGGCAAGTGGTGGTTTTGCCGTCGTTTTGTTCGGTAGCTGCGACGAATATTCGTGGTGTGACGGTGTTCATGCGCTGTTGGTTAAATCACGGGCTTGCGGTGTTCGATGGACTGGAGTCCTACAATTGCCGCCACACCCAAAATATTGTCCTCTGTTGCCCCGCGTGAAAGGTCGGCACAAGGCCGGGACAGTCCGATGAGTAGTTGCCCGTAGGTTTCGGCGCCGGCGAGGTACTGCACGAGCTTCACAGCGATGTTGCTGCTTGCGAGGTCCGGAAAGATCATCACGTTAGCCCTCCCCGCAACGAGGCTTTGAGGAGCCTTTTTTGCCGCCAGTTCCGGTAGAAGAGCGGTGTCCGCCTGCATTTCACCATCGATTTCCATTTCGAATCCGCGCTGTGCCGCACGTTGTCTTGCAAGCGCTGTAGCTGCCGCCACTTTTGCCGGTCCGGGCAGACGCCCGTTGCTGTGCGTGGTGAATGAAAGCATAGCGATCCGTGGCTTCATCCCGGTCAGGGTGCGGCAGGTGATGCCGGTCTCGACGGCGATATCCGCGAGCTGGTCTACCGTGGGCTCGGGAATCACGGCGCAGTCGGCAAAGAACATCACGCCGCGCTCGCCGTACCGCTTGTTGGAAAGATCCAAAGCCATGCAGGAGGAAACGCTCTTGAGATGTGGCAGGGGGCTGATGAGTTGGAGCATCGGGCGCAGCGTGCTGGAGGCTTCCTCGTCTGCGCCGGTGACGATCGCATCGGCGTGGCCGTACTGGACCATCATTGCCGCAAAGTAGTTTGGCTTTGCGAGGATAGCTGACGCCATCGAGGGGCCAAGGTCGCGGTAGCGCTTGAGCTTTTCGAGTCGCTCGCAGAACAGAGGCATGTCCTCCGCTCTCAGCGGATCAATGATCCCTATGAACTCGAGATCCACTCCCTCCTGTTTGGCTACCCGGTGGATCGCGTCTGCGTTTCCAAGAAGCACGGGTGTTCCGAGGCCGAGTTTGACGAAGCGGGCGGCGGCTTTTAAAACGCGAGGCTCGGTGCCTTCAGGAAATACGAGGCGTTTTGGGCTTTTACGTAGGCGTTCGTAGACGCTGTTGATGAATCTCATGAATGGATGGTGCGTAGGCGATACTTTGCTGTGTGGTGCGTGGACGTTTTCGGAACCGTCCGGCCTTACAGCGTCACTATGACAGGCTGTCGTACTCTGTCATGCACGCTCTTCGCTTCAGTCCTTGATCCGCTTGTCCGGCTCGGAGACGATGTTGAATGGTCTTCGCCGAAGGAACAGAACTTCAGTTGAGCCGTATTTTTTGCGTTTGATGAGTTCCCAGGATTCCATCTGAGGGCATCGCCATGCCGTTGCGACTTCGAGAACCAGAAGGCCGTCCGGGTGTAGCATCTGCGGCAGCGACTCATGCCGCAGCAGGTCGGATGCAAAGTCGGTGTCGCCAGGTTTTTTGGCGTAGGGCGGGTCAGCAAAAATGATGTCTGCTGGAAGCGTGAGGGGTTGTGTCTTCAAAAACCGAAACACGTCGGAGCAAATTACTGAAGCTTTCAGGCGGGTTTTTTCGAGGTTTTGCTCGATGCAAGCACAGGCTTTCCGGTCCGAGTCTACGAGAATTGCAGAGGCCGCCCCCCTGCTGAGCGCTTCGATGGCAAGAGAGCCGCATCCAGCAAAGAGATCGAGGACACGTTTGCCAGGAACCGCGTCTGCAAGGCTTGAAAAGATTGCGCCGCGAACCATATCCATGGTGGGGCGAAGGTCTGTCTTCGGGAGACGCAACGGGATTCCCCCGGCGGAACCGGCAATGACACGCATGATTTATTTTACGGCGCTCTCCGGCGGATTTGTAGCGGGAGACGGTTCGGGTTTTTGGTCCGGTTGGCGTGGTTTAAGAAAATTTCCGATCAATTGTTGAAAAACGTTGCCGACCCCGTCGCCGGCGATTTTCTCGAGGAGATTAGTTTGCGGTTTGTCGAGCGATCCGGTGATTGCAAAATCGATTGAGCGGTTTCCAAGTTTGTCCGCGGGGGAGAATCGCGAATTGAAAGGCTGGATGTTTCTGCCGTTTAGCATCCGTTCCGGCAGTGATAGGCGCGCATTCAGTGAAAGTTGTCTGTTAAATCCAATGACTCCGGGTGCGGAAAATGAGAGGTCCTCGCTTTGCATCGAGAGTTCGTTCAGCCGGATGTTGGCATCCGCAATGTCGATGCGCGCGGTGGCGGTTTTGATCTTTAAATTCGAGAGCTCTTGGATTTGGAATATTTGTCCGATGAGTTGCAGCAGGCCCAGGCCCTTGAAGAATCCATTCTCGATTTGAAGTTGAGCGCTTCCGGTGATGGAAGCTGTTTGAAGAGCAAGTCCCGCGAATTTGACATCACCGTTTGCGATGCCTGCGAGTCTGAGGGAGGGCAGTTCCGGAGTCATGCTTGAGAGGTCTACTGCCTTGAGTGCGGCCTGCGCGTTGATGGGCATTCCGGGCTGTCTGGTTTGCAGCCCGATGGAGGCCTCGATTTGCCCCTCTCCGCTTGTAGCGCGGATAGCAGGGAGGTTGATGAGGCCGTCGTTGAGTTCGATGGGGGATTGCATGCCGTGGAAAGCGATGAGTTCGGCGATCGCTCCTTTGGCGATGGAGATGCGCCCTGAGCCCTGGCCGTTTGTGTCGGCGTTGAGCTCGAGTTGCGCGCTCTCAACTTGAACTACGGTGTGGCCGCCTGCATCAATCCAATCGATATCCCCGTTGTTTACCACGAGCCGGCGGACGGGCGAATGACCGTGGCTCGGTAGCAGTCTTTTCAGAAGAGGGTGCAGTTTGGAAGGGGTGCCTTTTTTGATGGCAGAAGTGGTTGGTGAGTCCGCAGCAGGGGTGGCGCTGGGGGGCGTTATTCGGTCCACCCAGGTCAGCCTGGGTTTGTCGATGCGCACCTCTGAAAGCACGAGTTGTCCCTGGAGCAGCGAAAGCAAGCGGGGATTAATCTGCAGCTCGTGGGCCGAGAAGCTCGCTCCATTGGCGGTTGAGCCTTTGACCCCACTGATCCGTATTTTCCAGAAGAGGGAGGAGCGGAGTTTTTCGAACTGTACGTCCATCCCGAATGCTGAGGAGAGCGATTTGCGGATGCGAGTTTGGTTGCTCTCAAGCTTCAGGACGAGCTTGAGGGCACTAAGGGCGCAGAGGCTCAACGCGAACGATAAGCCTAGCTTTAGAAAAATTCCCTTGGAAAGCCGCATGTAAGCCCGCAGCTTACGCGCAGTTTCACGCATGAAAAGCGGGAAGCCATCGTCCATGAAGGATTACTGCATTGTTCTCAATCCCCAGGCCCGCGGCGCTCGGCAGCTGGAGGTAATCCACTCGATTGCGGACGTGGCTCGTGACGCAGAAATCCGTGTGACAACCGCACCCGGTGAGGCGGAAAAGTTCGCTAGGCAGGCTGCGGCAGAGGGTTTTGGAGCCGTCATCGCCGCCGGTGGTGATGGAACGGTGAACGAGGTGTTGCGAGGATTGGCTGGAACCTCCATGCGACTGGGCGTGCTGCCGCTCGGCACCATGAACGTTTTTGCCAGGGAGCTGGGTTTGCAGCTGGACTGGGAGAATGCGTGGGCCTCGATCCTGCGCGGGCGGACGCGGGAGGTCGATCTGGGGCTCGCAAACGGTCAACCGTTCGCCCAACTGGCTGGTGTCGGGTTTGACGCGGACGTCGTGGTGGGCGTGACAAGCGCGGCGAAACGTCGGTTCGGCGCCGGGGCGTATGCCTGGTCCGCGTTGAAGCAGATCGGACTTCGGGCGCAGCAGCTCGAGGTCCGGGCCGCAGGCCTTCCAGCGATCGAGGGCGTCTGGGTCTTGGTCGGCAACGGGAGGTTTTATGGTGGGCCGTTCCCGGTTTTTCCGAGGGCGAAGAATGACGATGGATTGATGGATGTGCTTGTTTTCCGGAACCTAAGGGCGGTCGAGGCGGCGCAGTACCTCCTCGGCGTGCCGCTTGGATGGCATACCCGGCTGGAAGGGGTGAGTTACTTGCAAACAGAGGCCTTGGAGGTAAAGGGCGCCGCGGGCTTGGAGTTGGATGGCGAGTTTGTCGGACGAGGCGACGTCGAGTTTGGGCTCAAGCCCCGTGCGATTCGGCTCATCGGATAGCCGTGGGGACGGGAGTCGGAACGTGGTTTTTGTGAAAATAGATGCCGTCAGCCCAATGGAAGGGTAGGCTTGGCACATCGCATCAATTGTTTACTGGTTCGATATTAGAAAAAGTTATGAATTGGTTGGATAAAGCTGAGAGCCGCTTCGGAAATTTAGCAGTCCCCCACCTGCTTAGGTATGTGGCGGCGTTAAACGGGCTCGTTTTCGTGCTTTGCCAGGTCAAGCCGTTTTTTATCAAGGCCTTGGAATTGGATCCCGCGGCGATTTTGCAGGGGGAGGTATGGAGGCTGGTGTCCCATTTGTTTATCCCGCCCTTCGGGGGGTTGCTACCCAGCTGGCTGGGAGCCGCGTTTTACATCCTCTTCCTAGTCTGGCTCGGGGATGGCCTGGAGGAGGCGATGGGCGTATTCCGCTTGAATGTGTACTATTTGCTGGGGGCTCTTGGCACCACGGTGGCCGGTTTTCTTGTCGGGGACGGTGCGGGCGGCTTTTTATTGAACAACTCCCTGCTATTTGCCTTCGCGTGGCATTACCCAGCGATGCAGGTTTACATAT
>JBILUQ010000061.1:0-16662 GCA_044370935.1 Chthoniobacteraceae bacterium | reverse complement strand
CCGGATCTTAACTTCGCCAATCAACTGCTGCGGACTGGCCTAACTGCTCAGGCGATGTTAAAAAGAAGGCATACGTCATGGATTTTGACCGCCCTTACACGCTGCTTTTGGCAGCCAGCCTTTTAGCGATTCCCCTACTGCTCCTGCTGGTTTTGTGGGCTGGACGCGCATTTTCACGGAAGCTGCGCGTGAGTTTCGAGCTGCGATTCAAAGTCGCCGCCTACTGCCTCTCCGCCTACCTGCCCCTGCGGCTGTATCAGTCGATTGCCCTTACCTCCGTGGCGAAGACCAAAGGGAGCATGGAGGTGACCGTCGAGGGGGCCAAAGCGCCGCTGCAGCCGCTGCTGATTCCAGAGGACCTGCTGCAAGCGCTTCTCGCAATCAGCATCTTTTTCGGCGCGCTGATGGCCGTTCGGATCATTCGGAAATGTGTTTGGGACGATTGGTTTGAACGGACCCAAGAAACCGAGGCTCCGAAATTTTTGAGCGACATTTGTAGCGCGGCGATTATCGGCTTCTCGCTGATCGCGATCGCAAAGGGGGTTTATCACAAGGATCTGAGCGGACTCGAGCTGGGCTCAACGGTGTCCGTGGCGGTGATCGGTTTTGCGAGCCAGGACCTTCTCGGCAACCTTCTCTCAGGAATCGCGCTTCAAATCGGAAGTCCTTTCCGAAAGGGCGACTGGCTCCTGCTCGAGGGCAAGCGACTGCAGGTGCTGGAGGTTAACTGGCGCTCCACGCGCATGCGCTCTGCTGACAACGTCTTGGTGGATGTTCCCAACAAGACCATCGCCGGCGGCACCATCACCAACCTCTCCGCACCAACCGCCGAACGCGCCTCGACAGTCAACGTGATGTTTGAATTGGATGCCGCTCCTATCGCCGTAAAAGACGCGCTGCTCCATGCTGCACAGTGTGCCCCCGGAGTTCTCGCGGCACCCGCCCCCAAGGTCCACCTGCGCGATTTTTGCGAGTCTGGTGTGCAGTATGAAGTCGTCTTCTGGGTGGATTGCGAAGAGCACCTCTCCGACGCCACGGACGCCGTCCGCACCCAGATCTGGTACACGGCCAAGGAACGCGGCCTTCGGATGCCCTTCCCTATCCGCACCGTTCACGTCCATCCACAACTTCCAGCCCCAGCATCAGCGCAGGGGACATGAAGCGCTACAGGGCGTGCGATACCCTTGGTTCCCCGAAAAGAGCGTCTACCAGCCCCTGTGCACGCTCTTTCGGGAGCACGCCTAGCTCCATTTGGTTCATCACGTAGGCGAATCCGATACGCCTTTCCGGATCCGCAAATGCGAGGCTTCCTCCCGCGCCCGGATGCCCAAATGCGCCTCGAGAAGAGCCGAACAACCGGCGGATTTTACCGCCTCCGGCATCCACCGGATCACGCATGAACCCCAAGGAGAAAGCCGTCTGCATTTGCAGAACCGCATCCATTCCCTGGACGCCGGTACTGGTGATATCTCTCACCACCTTTTCCGATAACAGCACTTCGCCACGCCATGTCCCCCCCTGGGCGAGCATCGCGTAAAACTTCGCGAGCGCCCCGGCTGTGGCAATCCCTCCAAAGCCCGGGTAGCAAGCTTTTCGCGGGGCTTCAGCATTCATTGCCGCGGCGGAGTGCAGTCCCTTCGGCGAGGCAAACGAACGCGAGGTAAGCGATCCGGGGGTCATAAAGGCGTTTAGGAACGGGTCGTCCTTTGGCAGGACGCTCTTCGACGAATACACGGGCGCAACTCTCGGCAGCACGTCGTCGGGAAGCCCAATCCACATTTCCAACTCCATCGGCTCAGCGAAGACCTGCCGCCAGTATTCCCCCAAGCTCTTAACCCCCGAAAGCCGCCGCACCAACTCATCCAGCAAAAACCCGAAGGTGCGGGGATGATACCCATGAGCAGTTCCCAGAATCCAGGCCGGCGCCTGTTTTGCCAACGCTTGCACCACGGCTTCGCGGTCTTCCACAGGGGGTGGATTATCCAAAACGCTTAGCCCGGCCTGATGCTGCAGCAGCATTCGATAGGTGACTTCCGCCTTACCCGCGGCGGCGAATTCAGGCCAAACCGAACACACCGCGTCATCGGGTTTGAGGCCCGCTTTTTCAAGCGCATGCAGACAACAGGCAGCGGCGGGACCCTTGGTTGCCGACCAGACCAAGACAGGGGTTCGGGCGGTCCACGGCCTCGTGTCAGTCATGTCCTCATAGCCGCCAGCCAGCGAAAGCACTTCGCCATTCGCGTCCCATAAACTCACCGAGGCGCCGCGCTCTCCGCGCAGCCTGAAATTTTCTTCAAACCATTCCCGAGCTCTTTGCAGGTCCATGCGCTGAGCTAACCCTAAGGCAAAGCCGAGCTCAAGACCCGGAATACCCTAGCTAAGGAGCTATCCCTAGGTGCGAGGCGAGCTTTTTACGAAGGTCGGCCTGAATCAAACCGACGCGGCGATTCGCGTCCACCACCTCGAAATGATGTTCCTTCGAGAGCTCCATGAACTGGGCGTTCATCAGCCTCTGATATTTCACGAAGCTGTCAAACATGTTGTCCGAAAGGCAGAGGTCCATGCCCGCCTCCCAGTAATCAAGGGTGGAGTTTTTTTCAAAATTCCGCTGCACCAGCGTCCGGGCGCTGACCCTTAGGTGAAAGACCACATCCGGCACCAGGGCCCGGCCGTACAAATTCCGCGTCCACTCCGGCTCCGCATTCCTGACCAGATCGCGTGCGATGAGGGTGTAAATATAGCGGTCTGTCAACACGATGAACCCTGCCCTCAAAGCGGGGAGAATCGTATGCAAAAGCTGGTCGTAAAAATCGGTCGCATAAAAAAGGCTGCGGGTCAGGGGCGTCAGAATGGTGCCATGCGTCGCCTGCTCTAGCTCCTCCCCCACGAGCTCCGAGCGGCCAAGGCCGCAGGTGCGGACCGCAAAACCCCGCAGTTCCAGCCACTGCACCAATTGGTTGATCTGGGTGGTACGCCCCGATCCATCCGGTCCCTCAAGCACAAACAGGCGGCCTGGCAGGCTCTGGTCCTTGACTTCCGGAAGGGCTTCCCTGAACCAGCGGATATTCATGACTGGGGCTCCTGCTGATGTTTAAAGGGGCGCAGGTCTATTTTCTGACGGATGATCCGGCGAACTTCCTCCTGCTGCTCGGGAATGGGGCGCCCAGCCTCAATTACTCGGAAATCGAACTTGTCCCGCATCCGCTCGTACTCCATCGAGATCTTGCTTTGAAACATCCTGAAGCTTTCAACCGGGTCCGCGCTCCAGCGCATATCCATCCCCGCCTCATGGTATTTGAGAACCGCGCGCGTCTCAAGGATCCGCCTTAGCGACACCTCCAGTTCGACCCGGAAGTAAAAGGTGATATCGGGCTTGCGGGCGAATTCGTATACCTTCTCCACCCAGGACTGGTCCACGCCCCGGACGGCGTCTCGGGCATAGGCTGTGTAAACGTACCGGTCCGCCAGAACAATGAAGCCGGCGCGGAGCAGAGGCAGGATTTGGCGCTGGTAACGGTCGGCAAAATCCGTGGCGTGGATTAGGGAAAAAGTGGTCGGGGTCAGCAGCTGCCTCTGCTTGCCCTTAGTGGTGGCCTGCTTGACCAGAGTGGAGGAATTCCACTCGGTGAAAAAGACCCGGTACCCCTCCTGCTCCAGCCAGCTCTTGACCAGACGGATCTGGGTGGATTTTCCGGATCCATCCAGTCCCTCGACGGCAATAAGCCTTCCGGCATAGTCCGGGGCGCCGGAGGACTGGCGTCGGGGTTCAGGGGAGGAGGATACCACCCTTGAAACTTCGCAGGAAACGGGGTGGTAGGCAATCCGAATGTTCCACGTGGAACTTGAAGGCGCGAACCCTTCGCTCCGCGCCAACCCTCGCCAACGCTCGGGCGCGCCTCCAAGCTTGAGATAAGTCTCGAGCCTATTTTGCTTACGTCTCTAGCCTCGGAACTGGTACACTTACCGCCCGATGTACACCGACCCGATTGTTTACGATGTGATTGTCCTAGGAGCTGGCCATGCCGGGATCGAGGCCTCCCTCGCCGCAGCGAGGCTCGGGGCGTCCACCCTGATGCTCACCCAGAACCTGGACTCCATCGGGCAGATGTCCTGCAATCCTGCGATCGGCGGCCAAGCCAAGGGGCAGATCGTTCGCGAGATTGACGCCCTTGGCGGGTTTATGGGACTAAACACCGACGCCACCGGCATACAGTTCCGGATGCTTAACGCTAAAAAAGGACCCAGCGTCCGCTCCCCGAGGGCGCAGTGTGACAAGAAGGCATACCAGTTCCGCGCCAAAGCCGTGCTCGAACAAACCCCGGGCCTCACACTCCGGCAGGGGAACGCCACCACCCTGATCAAGGGCGAAGATGGCATCTGCGGGATCGAGACCAATCTAGGCATGCGCATACGAGGCAGGTCCGTGGTGGTGACTACCGGCACCTTCATGCGCGGGTTACTGCACGTGGGCCTGCAGAATATCGCAGGCGGCCGCCTCGGGGACGGCGTGTCCACGCTCAGCGACAGCCTGAGGGAGCTCGGCTTCGAAGTTGGGCGTTTTAAGACTGGGACGCCATGCCGGCTCAATGGGCGCACCATTAACTTTGAGAAGTGCGAGCGTCAGGATGGAGATCTTCCACCCCGCCCGTTCACTCATCTGCCCGAGGAGATCCGCCGGGGGCGTGATGAGATCTTCACCCTTAACGAGTGGCGGGAGGGCGTGTTCCACGTGGAACAAATGTCCTGCTGGAGCAGCTACACCAACCTGCGCACTCACGAACTGATCAGAGAGAACCTCCACCTCTCCCCCCTCTACGCGGGCCGCATCCAGGGCGTCGGGCCCCGCTACTGTCCGTCCATCGAGGACAAGGTTGTGAAATTTGAGGAAAAGGACCGGCACCAGGTTTTCCTTGAACCCGAAGGCAGGCACACACAGGAGTTCTATATCAATGGCGTCTCCACCTCCCTCCCCCTTGAGGTTCAGGTCGCCTTTCTTGCCACCATCCCAGGACTTGAAAAAGCCGAAATCCTCCGGCCAGGATACGCTGTCGAGTACGATTACTGTCCGCCGACGCAACTCCACCCCACCCTCGAAACCCGACTGGTTCCCCACCTCTATTTTGCCGGACAGATCAACGGCACCTCTGGGTACGAGGAAGCTGCCGGCCAGGGGTTGCTCGCCGGCGCTAATGCCGCCCTCAAGATCCTGGGTAAACCGCCCCTCATCCTAAGCCGAGCGGACGCCTATCTCGGCGTCCTTGTCGACGACCTCATCACCCGCGGCACCGAGGAGCCCTACCGGATGTTTACGAGCCGCGCCGAACACCGCCTTCTGCTTCGCAACGACAATGCGGACCTCCGCCTTACCCCCCTTGCCCGTGAACTCGGGCTCGTTTCAGGCCCTCGCTGGACCCGCTTCGAAACCCGGCTCCATCAACTCGTCCAACTCCGGCAGTTCGCGGAAGATACCAGATTTAATGATGGCCGCCTCTCCCAGTGGTTGCGCCGACCCGAGACCTCTTGGACTGATCTGCCAGCTCATATGCATTCAGCATTTCCCGCAGAGGCTTGGGAAGAGCTCGAAATCGAACTTCGTTACGCCGGTTATATCACCCGCCAAAATGCTGCTGTCGAAAAGCTCCGTTCCCAAGATGGCAAACCTTTCCCGTCGGATCTCGACTTCTCGCGTGTGCGAGGGCTTCGCGCCGAAACTCGCCAAAAACTGTCGAAAGTCCGTCCCGCGACTCTCGGACAAGCTAGTCGAATCAGCGGCATCACCCCGTCGGATATTGCGCTGCTTTCGCTTTTGATCGAAAAACCCCGCAGCCAATGGCATGAATAGTTCATTGGCGAAAAGCTCCTTTTCGTTCCCTTTTACTCGCTTCATCGACCTCAAAAACCTCTATTTACCCCAAAAACGCTTTAAACGCCCCGCCAGCACCCCCATCCCCGAACCCGAGGGTACCCAATGCGGATCACATGCCCTTTTCTACCCATTTCTCCCCCCTTCCAGACCTTTTTCCTATGTTGACTCCTCATCCCCGTTCCTTCGAGCTCACAAACCGAACGCAGTTGCTCTTCTCCGGACCGGACCGCCTCCGCTATCTCAATGGTCAGGTTACGCAGGATCTACGGAAACTTTCCACGGACCACGCCCTCCCGGCTTGCGTCACGACTGCCAAGGGTCGGCTTCAAGCGGATGTTTGGATTTCGGATTTGGGAGGCGCACTGCTTGTGGATGCTCACCCTGCTGTTGCCGAGAGCCTGCTGGCGCGGCTTGAACGTTATATTGTGGCTGACGATGTTTCCATTGAAGACCAGACCTCCACTCACACTTTATTTCATTGCTTGGATAAACCTTCATTGCCATCAACGATTGTCCACACAGCGCCCATCCAATCTTCGCGTCTCGGTGTTCCTGGCTGGGATCTGCGAGTTCAAACCGCTGACCGCGCCGCCGTCAAACTAGTGCTCGAGAGCGGCGATGACTCGTGTGCAGATTGGGAATTGCTCCGCATCTCAAATGGTGTCGCAGCCTGGGGCTTCGAACTTTCAGAAGACTCGCTTCCACCCGAGGCCTTGTTGGATCGAACACATATTGATTACCACAAGGGCTGCTATATCGGACAGGAAGTGCTTTCCAGAGTCAAAAGCATTGGTCACGTCAACCGCCGCCTCGTGCTCTTAAGCGCCAACGCTGCGGCTGATTCAAAGGGATGCCAACTGTTTGAACCCTCGAATTCCAGCCGGGATTCCGCTCATTCAATCGGAGTAATTACCAGCATCACCCACTCGAATCAGGGGTCCTTTGCGCTCGCGTATTTGAAGAGGGGATCGGAGCCCGCCACCGTTTTAAGTCAGAATCAAACGCTGTTTAAAGTCAGTGAAATTTAACTGCTACCCTCGCTTTTACTCGCATTGTCGGAGCCTGACTTTACTTCGGTATTTTCACTCATCTCTTTGATTGCCCGCCGTTAGTTTATCAGTTCTTAATGTTAACGCCTTATGTACTCATATCTTCGCTTTTACCTCTCAATGCTTTTATCCGCTTTTGGCCTGTTTTCAACGGCTTGCCAGGCGGCAGACGCCGTCTTGATCCAGCTTGAAAAGGCGAACGAAAGGCTGTCTGGGATAGTCATTGAATTCGATGGTTCATCTGCGCCTGCCCACGTCGCTAATTTCAAAAAACTGGTTAAGGATGGCTTTTATAATGGCATACTAATTCACCGTCTGTTGCCGGGAACCATGGTTCAGCTTGGCGATCCCCTGAGTAAAAAAAAGGACTCCGGTGATTTGGGAACCGGAGGGCCGGGTTATACTCTGAATCCCGAGCTTGGCGCCAAACACGAACGTGGCGCCGTTGCCATGGGCCGCCTTGGTGACACGGTTAATCCTAAGCGATTATCCAATGGCAGTCAGTTTTATATCGCCCTTCGTTCACTGCCAGAATTGGACAAAAAATACTCGGTTTTTGCCCGAGTCACTCGTGGCATTGAAGTGTTGGACGCGCTGAATTCCATCCCGGTAGACCCTAACGATAAACCGCTTGATCCAGTGCGCGTCGTGTCAGCCAAAATTGTTCCTTCCGAAAAAATCGCCAAAGAAATGGCTCGCCTCAAAACCGGCGTCGTCCGCTCTTGGTGGAATCGTATTCTGCATCCTTTTCGGAAATAGGAAGACTCGCTTCGACGTTTTTCGGTTTTAAAAAGCGTTTGAGCTGGGCTTTTGTCGCTTTTTTCCAAAAACCGCTGGTCCACGCTTGTCTCTAGGGCAAAATAGGCGCCTATGGCTTTGCGTCCCTCGACGGTGGTTATCGAAAATGTTTCGCCGTTTCACGACCGCGGTAGACATCCTGTAAAGCGAGTCGTCGGCCAATCATTAACTGTTGAAGCTGATATCTTTAAAGACGGCCATGACATCATCGCTGCGTCTTTAAAATGGCGGCGCTGCGGGGCTTCCGTCTGGCATACCGTTCCAATGACTCCGCTTCCCAACGGAAATGATCGATGGACTGCCTCTTGCGTCTTTCTGGAAAATGCGATTTTCGAGCTTACAATCGAAGCCTGGAAAGACGCTTTTCATACATGGCTTCATGAAATTGAGGTAAAAGTCAAAGCAGAGGTTCCGGATATCCGACTGGAGCTCATTGAAGGAGCGCTCATGTGCGAAAATGCTGCTCTCAATGCGCGTGAGGCCCTTGAAAATAAGGATGCAGATCGATTACTTTCATACGCTTCATCCATTCGTGCGGCGACATCTCCCACGATCTTGGAGCTCCTTCAGGATCCAGCTTTAAACGCCTTATTAACACATTATTCCACACGTGTTGAAGCCAGTGAGTTTTATCTTTTTTCACCCTCGGTTCGAGCGTTGGTTGAGACTCCTCCCTTGTCCGCAACCGTCCCTCTTTATCCTCGTGTGATTGTTGACCGGGAGGCTGCCCTTTTTTCTGCTTGGTACGAGTTTTTCCCCCGTTCCGCCGAAGGTGACGGATCAAGAGGCTCGACCTTTCGCGAATGCCTAGCGCGTATTGATGACGCAAAACGCATGGGTTTTGATGTGATTTATTTTCCGCCCATTCATCCCATCGGGGTCACCGCCAGGAAGGGCAAGAATAACTCGGTTTCATGTCTCCCTGGCGAACCCGGCGTTCCGTATGCTATTGGGAACCGGCACCAAAACTGTCCCAACGGCGGAGGCCATTGCGATGTCGCTCCCGAGCTTGGTTCGCTGTCAGATTTCGATTGGTTAGTCGAACAGATCCATCAGCGAGGCATGGAGCTGGCACTTGATTTCGCGATCAATTGCTCTCCGGATCACCCTTACGTACATGACCATCCCGATTGGTTTTACAAACGTCCTGATGGTTCTATCAAGTACGCCGAAAACCCCCCGAAAAAATATCAGGATGTTTTCCCTCTGAATTTTCATAACGATGACTGGCAGGCTCTTTGGGAGGAACTGGCTTCCGTTGTGTTATTTTGGGCTCACCGGAAGGTGCGTATTTTTCGAGTCGACAATCCTCACACCAAACCGGTTGCGTTTTGGGAGTTTTTAATCGCGAAAGTCCAACACTCCTATCCCGACACCATTTTTCTCTCTGAGGCCTTCACGCGTCCGAAAATGATGCTCGCCTTGGCTAAGGTCGGTTTCACTCAAAGTTACACCTATTTCACATGGAGAAACACTAAGCAGGAAATAATCGACTATTTTACATCTCTGACCGAGACACCTCAGATCGATTTTTTCCGACCTAACCTTTGGCCTAATACGCCTGATATCCTTCCTTTCTTTCTACAGTTCGGTGGTATTCCCGCCTTTGTGATCCGTTTCATCCTTTCTGCGACCCTGTCACCCACCTACGGCATCTACTCCGGCTTTGAGCTCTGTGAAAACCTAGGCCTTCCCAGCAAAGAGGAATACTTTGACAGCGAAAAGTACCAGTTCAAAGCCCGGGATTGGAATTCTCCTGGAAACATCAAACCACTAATTACCCGAGTTAACGAACTCAGGAAAACGCACAGAAGCCTCCGCCTTTTTGACAACCTCACTTTTCATTCCGCGGAGAATGAGTCTGTCCTTTTCTATTCAAAGTCCTCTCCCACTGACAACGACCTGCTTCTGGTCGTTGTTTCGCTCGACTGCGTCCATCCCAAGGAGACTTTCATCCATGTTCCTCTGGACCTACTGGCGCTTAACGAGGGTGATTCCTACACAGTGCTGGACCTACTTTCTAATGACCAATACCTTTGGCACGGATCTCGGAATTATGTCTCTCTGAGTCCACACGGTAAACAGGCGCACATTTTTATGGTCACCAAGAAACACGTCTCTGAAACCGAGTTTCCAGACTTTTAGTTTCTCACGTTGTTCACGTCCTGAATAAAAAGAGAGAAAAGAACCCTTTAATTTAATCTTATTAAAGGTGTGAACAACTAAGTTCCACAACTGGAGAGCCGCCTTGTAGGCTTGTTCCACGGGAATCGAAGCCCGTGTAAAAGCGGGTTGAAATTGTGAAGGACAGCGTGGAAAAGGGGAGGCCAGAGGAAAAGCGAGAAGTTGTTCGGCGCAAAAAGGAAGTTATTCGCGGGGTTATTCCCAAAACGGAGGTTTAGCGTGGCATTCAGCGTTGAAGGAAAGAGGCCGCGTCCCTAGACAGGGCGACGTAAAGTTCGCGGGGTCGCAGTTCTTACCGATTAGGTTGATGATTGGCTGGCCGCCGCTGCTGTGACTGCTGCAGCGGCTCTTTCCCGTTTCTTAACCGTCTCACGACATGCGGCCACTAGGATGTTGCAGGCTTCGTGACATAGTAGGGGAATTTCTTTCTCGCACGAGTCGAGCGTCACGATCTCGGTTGAACGTTCCCGGATACTGAAGCCTACTAGATCCAAGGTCCTTGTGAACGGCCAAAGTTTGCGCTTCATGCAGCCCGTTGCGGAGTTGCAGGCGTTGGCAACAAGCTGCAGTCCTTCTTCATCCTGAATTCGTTTACTGGCCGCGTACATGCCTGTCTGCCGTTCCAGCGTATCCCTCAGCGGAACGCTGGTGAGAGAGCCTTCAAGATGACTGCGCCATATGGCGGTCATCGCGGGATAAAAGTGATCCAGCGCGAGGCGCAAATCCCCGGCGTTTTCCACGATCAATGACCAACCCCGCCGCAAGTTAGGGGCAGTTTTCAAGGGACGGTAATTCCGTGCCTCATCAAAGAACGACAAATCGCGCGCGGCACTGGACCCGTGGAATACCTGTAACCCGTGCTCCTGCTCGTCCTCGCGATGTCTCAACTCGAAGCCGCCATCAGCGTTGGATGTGATGCGGATCTGGCCGATCAACGAAAACCCGTCTTGAATCCAACCAGCTATTGTTTCGGGTAAAGGACGCATGTTTGAAATTCGGAGATTATCGAGTGACGGAGTCAAAAGCCGCAACTTGATCAACGATCACATCAACGAAGGAAGGCTCTGTTCCGATGGCGCTGGCGTAGAAAAGGGTCCGGTCGCGCAGTCGATACGGATTCTTGCGGAAAACGTCGCGCTGACTCGCAGCCAGTCCGATGTCCTCTTCGATCCCGAGTAGGACGGGAATGTCCTGATAGGAGTGCAGACCGTCCGCGATGAAAAACGGCACCACGATCACATTTGGAAACTTGGTGAATTCAGCCCATTCGCTCACCAGCGGCGCCTCCTCCATGTAAACATTGAACACCTCGCCAAAGACATTCAGTTCGCGGAGTTTCTCGACTTCGCGTTTCGCTGCAAAGGCGGAGTTATCGTTCAAATTCGTCCCATGTCCGACGATCAGGAGGCTGCTCTCGTTCAGCGGGACACCCTGTGAAACTTCGGAGGCGCGCTTCAACAAGAGTTCCGTCATCCGTTCGTGGTTACCCACCGGATCGCAGTACTTCAACGTCCTGCCGTTCAAGGATGTCAGCGGTCCGTCCAGATTCAATTCACGCGGAATTACGGTCCGCGTAAAATAACCTTCGCTTATGAAATTCGGCACGATGTAAACGTCGCCTCTATCCAACATGTGCAGCACTTGCCGCAGGCTGGGTTCTTCTTTCCAAAAAGCGCAGTGAACTTCTCCGAACACTTTGCGTCGGATCAGTTCCTCCGCATGGTCCAGAGTGGGCGCGCTGGAGTCCGGGTTAACGGTGGATCCGTGGCCAACCAAAATGAGTGCGCTTTCAGGCTTACAAACCATCTTCGAAGACTACGGGCTAGAAACGCACAAAGGAAGAACGGAACGTTTCGAAGAAATCTAATTTGAAGACTAGAAAAGCTCGCGTTGCGTGGCACGCGCCTTGGTCTTTGGAGCCTCCGCAGGTCCTGGTTTGAATGCCGGCGCGGACGAGTCCTCCGCCGGATCCGAGGAGCGTCCGATTAAATCGAGAAAAGCCTGCTCGCTGAGGACTGAAATTTGGAGGCGCAGTGCGGTTTCCAGCTTTGAACCAGCCTCCGCGCCGGCGATCACAAAGTCCGTGTTTTTCGTCACCGAAGAAGTCACCGAACCGCCAAGCGCCCTGATCCTCTCGGTGGCTTCCTGCCGGCTAAACTGCGAAAGCGAGCCAGTGAGCACAAATGTCTTACCAGCGAGGGCGTTGTGCGAAGAATCGGTAACAGCGGCGCCATTGCTATTGCCCGGGCGGATCCCAAGGCCGCGAAGGCGCGCCAGGGTTTCAACGCCCGAGGGGCTGGCAAAATAATCCAGCACCGACTTGGCAACCACCGGACCCACAAGCGCAACCACGGAAGTAGAACCGTCTTTTCTGTTCGACTCTTGAGCAAACCCTCCGCTCAGGAGTCGCCGCTCCAAAACCGAAACCTGAGCATCCGCGTGACTCAGGAGGCTCAGCAGGCGGGCTTTGTCTTCCTCGGGCTTGTCCCGGTTGACTTGTGCGCGGGGATTCAAGTTCTCGCGGGAGGACCGCAGCCGCTCAAGCTCGAGTACGTCTTTCAACAGGGGTGATGCGGCGACGGCTTCGAGCGAATCGTGAGTGGAGGCGAGCTGATACGCGATGGTCTCACCCACATCGGGAATCGCCAGCGCATGCAGCCATCTGGCGAGGGGCAGGGTTCTGGCCTTTTGGACGGCGGCAGCAAGCTTAGTGGCGTTTTTTGAGCCAAAAATGCGCGGCTCCTCATCCGAGCCAAGGTTCAGCGTTGCCAACAATCCGGAAAGACGTCCCGCCGCTTCTAACTCAAAAAGGTCCAGGGGGTCCCTGATGATCTGCCGGTCCACCAAGGCATCTGCCACCACTCCGCCCAAGCCCTCCAAGTCGAGAGCGGAACGTTTCGCCATGAACTCGAGGCGCCGCGTCAGCTGGGCCGCGCACTGGATGTTCTCGCAAACCCAGGCGACAAACTCCGGCGAGCGTTTCACCGGACCTTTGCATGCGGGGCAACGGCCACCCACATGCGAGAAAAAATCGAACGGGGTAGCATGGTCCGGTCGCTTCGCCAGCACCACTCGAACGACCGCCGGGATGACCTCACCCGCTTTCTCAATGACAACTGTGTCGCCGATGCGAATGTCTTTCCGGCGAATCTCGTCCTCGTTGTGCAGGGTCGCCCGTGAAATGGTGCTGCCCCGCAGGTGGGCGGGACGCAAAACCGCTACAGGCGTCAAAACGCCAGTGCGTCCCACTTGAACCAGAATATCGTCAAGAACGGTTTCAGCCTGTTCGGGCGCGAATTTGTAAGCGCGCGCCCAGCGCGGCGCGCGGGCCGTGGAGCCTGCTTTCTCGCGAAGCGCGATCGCGTCCAGCTTGATGACTGCGCCATCCGTTTCGAAACCGAATAAGTGCCGCTGGACCTCAAGTTCCGCGATCGCTGACACCACTTCCTGGGCGGAATTGGCGAGGCGGTGGAATTTTTGCACCGGCAATCCGAGCGCCTCTAACCATTGCAATAGCTTATACTGCGAGTCCGGGGCTTCAGGGCACGGACAGCCAAGGGAGTAGACAAAAAGTGACAACGGCCGCTGAGCAACGGTGCGGGAGTCTAACAGTTTGAGCGAGCCCGCGGCGGCATTGCGGGGGTTGGCGAAGGGTTCGTCGCCATTGGCGATCATGGCACTGCACATTTTCTCAAATGCCGCGGTAGGCAGGTACACTTCACCGCGCACTTCAAGGACGGGAGGCGCGCCTCTGAGCTGAAGCGGCAGGTTTCGAATGGTCCGCAGATTCTGCGTGATATCATCCCCGAATTCACCGTCGCCTCTTGTGGCTCCAAGTATTAGCGATCCGTTTTCGTAGCGCAGAGAGACCGCCACTCCGTCAACCTTGGGCTCGAGCAACCACTGGAGATCTTTTGTGCCAAGCAGTTTTTCGACCGATTCAACCCACTTTCCGACACCGTCGTCACCGTCTTTGTCCGCGAAAAGATTGTCCAGGGAGAGCATCGGAACGGTGTGCCGCACCGCAGTGAATCCCGAAAGTACCGAACCGCCAACCCGCTGGGTTGGGGAGGAAGGGTCAAAACACTCCGGATGCGCTTCCTCGAGTTCGCGCAGTTCGCGCAACAACTCATCGTATTGACGGTCCGAGACCACGGGTGTGGCATCCACGTAGTAGCGCTGATCGTGTTCTCGGATTAACGTCCGGAGGTTATGGATGCGGTGGGAGGGATTCATTGGGATGAACAGCCGTGGCGCCGTGGGTCCAGACGGCGTGGGACTTTAGGAGCCGAGTGAGAGGCTTCACAAGGCTCCAGTCGGGGGCTCCAGTCGGGGGCTCCAGTCGGGCTGAGTTGGCAACGGAAAACCGAGAACGTGCAAGAGCTAGAAAAGGAGCAAGAGTAAAAAACTTTGGCATTTTTTCATTCTGGCGCGATATTATTAACAGTTCGCACGAATCTGCTAAGAAATCCTTTTTGTGGCGGATTATCGGAAACGAAGTTCGATCACCCCTTAGAGTGGATCGGAGCAGGTCAGATGACTCTGTAAGCGCAAGAAGACGAGGTAAGGCGGGGTGAAATGTGCTGGCGAAGAGAAAAAAGTGTACCGTATAAAAAATTTTATTAGCAAAACTTCTCCAGAAAACACTAGGTAATGGAGTGCGCGAATAAGGCTGCATCTCGTTTTAAAGCCCTTGAAACAAGGATTAACGAAAAGAAGCGGCAAAAAGCGGCGCTTCTAATGTCCAATGCGCATACATAAATTGAACATTTTCAGCATTTAACAACTGTTGCTAGACCCAAAAAACCCACTACATTGTCATCATGAGTCGATTCAGGACCTACTTATCAGACGTGCTTTCCAAAAATGACTGGACGCAGCAACACCTTGCTGGCCTGTTAGATACGGATCAAGCGAGTGTTTCGCGTTGGATTTCCGGGCGATCTGTTCCGGATCGGAAAAGTCTAGGAGCACTGATTCGTGTGCTTCCTCAGACAACGCGTGGGCCACTGCTTGCCGCGTACCTAATGGATCTTGTACCGGACGGATGCGAGAGCACTGTTTCCGTTTCGCACAACGGTGCGGCGAAGCATGCCAACACGGATTCAGGTGGTCCCGAGTTTCCATCTCACATCGAGCCTAATCTGAAAAAGCAGTTGGTTTACTTTGCGAAACTGGCTTCCGGTTCGCATGAGGTTCGCCGGTTGATATCGCTATTGCACGGGCTTCTGACCAAGAAGGGAAGCAAGCTTTTGAAGGGACTGTAGCAGAGGCGCCTCAGATTCTCGACGGGTTTAGGTCTGTCCATTTAAATACAGGGCCGCGTGGCAATCACGCGGCCTTTGTTTTTTCCCAGCAGTCTCTGAGGTGTCGGGTTTGAACCTCAGCGCAAACAGCATGATTTCCACTCGAGATCGTTCGGATAAAACGGAAAGCCTTAACCGCTTTTTGAACTTCTTCTGAGCACCTGCTAAGTCCCGCGTTGATGTCCGAAAAGGTGCACGTGAAGTCTGTCGGAGAATCTAAATCCGCGTTCCTTACAGAGTGCGACAAGTTCGAGGCTTTTGCCGCGCAAAACCTCCGTCGTCACGCCCTCGGGCATAAGCAGCACCTTGTGCGGCGCAATCGGGAACTGGATTGATCCGAGCAGAGAGTCGATTTCGCCGACATCCTGCGGGGAGCCCACGACAAATTTGAGCTGGTAATCGCCGCGTTGAAGCCAATCTTGCAGCACCGCAGGTTGGAAGCGGGTTTGTTCATGCCGGCCAATCCAAGCCTGTTCAATCTCCCCGGACAGCGGTGTGGAATTTGAAAGTTTTGGACTTAGGGAAGCCAGATCGCAGTGCACATCGCCGCGTAAGATGGTTCCAGCCGTCTCGATCGTGATGTGCCAACCGGCAGCCGTGAGCATCTCGCTCAGCGGAATCAGCTCTTTCACTAGCATGGGTTCACCGCCGGTGAATACAACGTGTCTGGCCCGCTGATGGCGGCTCACGGCATCAAAAACCTCCTGAGCCGTGTACGATTCACCCTCCGGCTTCCAAGAAGCATAGGGCGTGTCACACCATCTGCAGCGCAGGTTGCATCCGGACGTTCGCACAAACACAGACGGAACGCCCGTCAGAGCGCCTTCGCCTTGGATGGAATAAAAGATTTCCGAAATCTGCATGAATTACGCAGTGGGGGGCGCCGGAAGCGGGTTATTGCTCTCGTAAATGGTCGGATCGGTCACGCCGGCTTGGATGAAGGCTTCCCGTCGTTCGACACAGGTGCCGCATGAGCCGCAGTGAACCCGCTCGCCCACGTAGCAGGACCAGGTGTCTTCGAATGAAACACCAAGCCGCTGTCCCTCGCGCACAATCGCCGCCTTGTCCATGGCGATGAACGGTCGCAATAGCTCTATTCCCGCGTAGGTGCCCTCCCGCATCGCGGCGGCCATGGCGAGCATGAAGTCCTCCCGGCAGTCTGGATAAATGGCGTGGTCGCCCGCGTGCGCGGCGATCACGAGCGCTGCGGCACCGCGGCTTTCGGCGAGGCCAGCCGCAACCGCCAGCATGATGCCGTTGCGAAAAGGCACGACTGTTTGCTTCATGGACTCGGCCTCGTAATGGCCCTTGGGAATCGCTCCGCCCTTTTGCAGAAGAGCGGATTCAAAATGGTCGTTGATAAAATTCAGTGGAAGGCAAATGTGAGGCACGCCGAGCCTCGAGGCGTGGGCTGCGGCCAGCGGAAGCTCGCAGGGATTATGCTTCGCTCCATAGTCAA
>JBILUQ010000294.1:0-4659 GCA_044370935.1 Chthoniobacteraceae bacterium | reverse complement strand
TAAGAGAATTCCGCCAAGAGTGCTACCTCTTGAAGCGATCTGACCTTTTAATTATCCGGTAAACTACGGCCTCACGGGCTTTCGTCTTTCCGGACCGGTCAAGTTAACTTTTGTTTAACCCAAATACCTTGACGTATAACGCACAATTCAATTTTTGCTTTCCCACTATCAAAGCCATTCCTGTCTGAGGATGTTTTGCCACGGCGCTTGCGCGTCGCTTACTTCACCTCGACTTGGAACCAAACTTTCAAAGAACAGAGCCGCTATTCGCGGCGGGTTGGGGACCGTACCAGACTTCCAGCACCAGTCAACCCACTTTCGCATCAAATCTCGAAGTTTTTTTCGATATCCTCTGCGGAACGCTGCTTCCAGCGCTCCCAGACTCACTCCCGCCACGAGGGCTGGAATCGTTCGGGGGGCGAACCATACCTCCACTCCCAAAACCGTCAAGCATCCGTAACGAATTCTTCGCGCTTTTTCGAGTCACAGTTCAAAACCACTTCTGAAGCGCGTTCTGTAAATTTCTTTCCAACTGTGCCCGCAAAGAACCTCGATCCAACTCGATTTCCTCCGCGTGAACAACCGCAACGCAGAGTGCAGTCATCGCCTCAAAATCGGTAACTGAAACGTACTCCGAACCGATCTCACTCTGCGGAGTGCAGTTGTGATAATTGCCGAGGGCGACACATATCGCCGCAGCTCGATAACCAAATGCTTGATAGGCTGTTGCCTCGCAGGTTCCAGCGCTCATCAGGCATCGCTGACTTGGAAGCTTCAGGCTATGCACAAGATCCCAAAGCTCTGTAGTCAATGCCGGGTCAAAAACCGACGTCTTATCCCCTACCCGCACAATGACTCCGTCTCCCATTTTTGCAGGCGGCCGCTCGGCACTAGTTTCCAAGGAAAGCACCGCCACGTTCTTTGGAATCCATCCCGACTTCGCAAGGTACGCAGCCCCTAAGAGGCCAACTTCCTCGGCACACGTAAACGCAGCGAGGAAAGACGCATCCCGTCCACTTTCCTCAACGCTGATCAATGTCGAAACAATGGCGGCGCACCCAATTAAATCGTCACACGCCCGGGAGAAAATGCGGCCATCATTCAGCTCGAACCCTGGCAGATCCCAGACTTGAAAATCACCATGCGCTACCGTGGGAAAATTGGTCTCCAACACTGACTTGGGCACTCCGCCCATGAACTCTCCGCGAACATAGGCCGGATGATCCATGTGGGCGTTCAACAACCACCGCGGGGTTGCGCTGCCACGCTGAAACACTGCCAAAACATTTCCGAAATCATCGATACTTGCACTCACATGAGGCAGCGGATCCAGTTGACGTAAAATCTCATTGCGCACGCCGTGTTCATTAAACGGGGCAGTTGGCAAACTGAGAATTTGTTTCGCCGTGTGCAAAAGCCGGTCAGTATTCATTTCAGCCAGAGTGATAGATTCTTGGATACGGTGTGCTAACTTCCGCATTTCGACAGTGAAGATTTCGACCGTGAACAATACTTGGAAACAAAACCGATACAAACTTGAGGTATGGGGTTGTGAACTACTCGCGAGGACCATCCCGCGCCTCTCACGCCGGTCATGCGTCGCCTTGGGCCAATTGATCGGCGCACTCGGATACCTGCTCGACAGTCGCGGCCGACATATTGCCCTTGAAAACCTTCGGATTGTTTTTGGAGAATCTCTTTCCCCCCCGCAATTGCGGATGATTGCTGTGCGTTCGTATCAAAACTTTGCCCGGACCATGCTGGACTTGTTCTGGTCAACGCGCATCGATCATTCAAATTATCGCAAATATCTTCAGGTTCAGGGCTTCAAAGAAGTCGCGGACCGCGCGCGTGCCGAGGGGCGGGGCGTGACATTCGTGTGCTTCCATCTCGGAGGGTGGGAGTGGGCGCCGATCGCCGCACAAGCTTGCGGAATGAAAGTGCACATCGTTGCGGAAACCTTCAAAAATAAGGCGTTGACTGATGTGTTCGTCAGACTCAGGGGCAGGCAGTTCCACGAGCTAATCCCGCAGGAAAAGGCATTTCTAAAGCTTCTAAAGCGCTCCCTTAGAGGGGAACACACGGCGCTACTCGGCGATTTAACTGTAGAACCCACACAGGCGGCTGTTATTCTCCGCACCTTCATGAAAGATGGGGACGCGCTGGAGATCTGCGCCACCCGCATGCACGCCATTCTAGCCAAGCGCGGGAGAAGCCTGCTCGTCCCCGTGTTCAGCTACCCTTTGCCAGACGGCAGATGTAGTATTCAGGCAATGGATCCGCTGGAAATTGCCGATGACGAGCAGGAAGAGTCAATAACCCAAAGAACCTGGGACATTCTCGAAAAGCAAATTTGGAAATGCCCCGAACTTTGGCTTTGGGCGTACAAGCACTTGCGATATCGACCGAAGGATGCCGCAAGGCAATATCCGGACTACTCAAGAGAGTTCGGGCCGTTTGAAAAAATTCGGTAGTTTTCAGCCTCCCAGCCCCAAAAATCTCATTTGCTTCGTAAGCATTACGAGGCGTGAACTGGATTCACTCACTTTCCTCGAATAGCAAACCCACCCTGACGCATGGCCTATGAAAACGACGCACTTATCAGTTCTGCTTGCATCCCTGCTCCTGGCAATTGGAGCTCCATCCTGCACGAAAAGCGCCGTTGGCAGGAAAAACTCGCACCCCCCTTATTTTGTTAAAGCAAGTCGGCCTCAGGATTCTGCAAAGGTGCAGGTCAAAGTCTCACTTTCCAAAAAGAATGTCTATGTCATGGAAGGGGACCGCTTGCTGCTGGTGGCAGCGACGTGCATCGGGACCCCACAAAATCCAACTCCCAGCGGTAGTTTTTCGATTATCGGCAAAGAGGAGCAAAAGCGTTCGAATTCCTACGGGTTCTTTGTGAACGGAGAAGCCATCGTGCCCGGCGAGATGCGAAAGCCTCAGCCGGGCCGCTTCGTCGGATATCCGCTGGGTTACTGGTGCGAATTCAAGCCCGGATACGGATTCCACTCGGGGTACGTGCACCCAGATCCCCGCACGCACGGATGCCTGAGATTGCACAAATCGGTGGCCCCCAAGTTTTTCGCGCTTGTCCGACAAGGCACCCCGGTATCCATCAAGGAGACGCAACCAGAGGA
The DNA here is from genome assembly GCA_044370935.1 of Chthoniobacteraceae bacterium. Classification (GTDB taxonomy): domain Bacteria; phylum Verrucomicrobiota; class Verrucomicrobiia; order Chthoniobacterales; family Chthoniobacteraceae; genus Chth-196. Next base: position 1,522 of record JBILUQ010000294.1, on the reverse strand, counting down.
TGATATACACGGGGCAAATATCCCTAGACCCATGGACTATTTGGACGATGACCCGCCTGAGACCTACATGATTTCAGCGCAGGTGTTTGAAAAGCCGCAGGGCCCGCTGCTCGAGTAGCGCCCACTAAAAGGTCATAGTTATCTCTCACCTTGGGAGAAATGCCGTTTGTGGGTGATCTTGGTTCCGGAGAGGAAATGTCGACACCGTTGCCGTCCATGGCGCAAAGAGGGGGTTAGAAGACGCCGAATAGGTATGTCACTCTTGGACCGGTGCTGGTAGAGTCGAAGGCCTTTCTAAAGCGAGCAATCGAAGCATCATGAATACCGCCTCTGCAACACCCCTCGCCCGAGTCAATTTGCGCACACCTGACGTGATGGCGCGCGTCCAGGAACAGGTGGAAACGCATTACCGGAGCGAAATTGTAGAAGGCCTGCGAAAACGAGGGGGGGAAATGGAGATCGACGGACTCACCGTGCGATTGGCCAAGCAGTTTGGCTTTTGCTACGGAGTGGAGCGCGCGATCGACCTGGCGTACGCCGCGCACAAAGTATTCAACGACAGAAGACTCTTCATCCTTGGGGAAATCATTCACAACCCTGAAGTCAACCGACAGATCAGGGAAATGGGCATCGTGAACATCCTTGATCAATCATGCCAAGTGATTCCGGAGAGCCTCACGCCCGATGATGTCGTGATCGTGCCCGCCTTTGGTACCGAGGTAAATACGATGAAGATCATCCGACAAGTAGGATGCCAGATTGTCGACACCACCTGCGGGGACGTGATGAGCGTTTGGAAGAGGGTCAGACAATACGCCAACGAGGACATGACCTCGATCATCCACGGCAAGGCATCACATGAGGAAACAAAGGCGACAGCATCAAGGGCTAACTCTGAGGGCAAAGGCCACTACCTCATTGTATTAACGCTGCAGGAAACGGACATTGTGTGCGATTACATCGAGCGCGGCGGCAACAAGGCCGTCTTCCTGAAGCGATTCGAGGGCGCATACAGCGAAGGGTTCGATCCGGATTTGCACCTCAAACGGGTGGGTGTGGCCAACCAAACCACGATGCTCCGAGGGGAGACTGAAGAGGTTCAACGCCGAATCGCGGCGGCAATTCAGAGGCGTGACGGGGAGTCGGGGGGCTCGAATTTTCGATTCTTCGACACCATCTGCGGTGCGACCCAGGAGAGGCAGGACGCGCTAAAATCAATGCTAGCCCAGCAAATGGATCTGCTCCTTGTGGTTGGCGGGTACAATTCATCCAACACCTCGCACCTAGCTGAGATGGGACAGGAACAGCTGCCGACTTACTTCATCCGGAACGCTGAAAGGCTCGAGTCGCCAAACAAGATCGTCCATTACGATTTGCAAAAGAAAGCCGAGGTGGAAGCTTTGAAGTGGCTGCCGGCTGGTAAAAAGACCGTCGGAATCACTGCCGGAGCGAGTTGTCCGAACAATCTGATAGAGGACACGATCGTCCGATTGTACGAGCTTCACGGGACGGAAAAACACAA
>JBILUQ010000293.1:0-4703 GCA_044370935.1 Chthoniobacteraceae bacterium | reverse complement strand
AAAGAAGTTCAAGAGGGACCGCCTGTACACGCGAGCCCCCAAGGCATGCATGGTGTGTGCAAACCCGAGTAAAAAGCAGGCAGTTGAGGCAACCAATGCGGTCCGGTCCATTGTGGGAGTGGGGGGCGGGACATTAGAGGCTCTCGGGCCAAATGCCAACGCCCGAATGCAGCGTATTCCCTAGGATTAAACCCAGAAAACAGAGTTTTCTAAGAACAATCCGGCGCCGCAACCTGAGCCGTCATGGTACTACGGTGCGAAACTACGCGCATTCGCTCAACCCGCCATCAACCGCCGCATTTAAAGCGACTGCAAAACTAGCGGATCGGCGAGAAATCAGTGGCCCGCAGGTACACGGACTTTACCCCGTCGGGCTGCACGGTCAGGGACCCGTTCTTTTCACTCGCAGCTTTTGCCGCTACCCACGCGGGATCGGCCCGAAAGCTGTTGAAGGACGCGGCGCCTGCTTCCTGGCTCTTATGGCTCAGAATATAAATCAGCTTGGTGCCTGCACCCTTGTCCGCGTCAGTTGGCAGCCAGTAGCCGATGTGTGTCATCCCGTGTTTGGAGAACAACCCCAAAGTGTGGTCACGAAACCGGGCGTTCAGGGCGTCTAATTTTCCCTCGGGGGTGGTGTAGGTGCGCAACTCAAATACGCGAGACGAACCCGACAACGACGGCGCTATGGCGGCGGAATAATCGGTGGCCGTCATGAAAATTGCCTCCGGCTTCTTGGCGAGCAGCTTTCCATTAGCCTCGCTTGCCTTGGCAACCTCCTTCCATTGCGGATCCTGTCCAAAGGCGGTCCAGGAGGCTTTGGCAACCTCGCGGCTCTTGTGCGCCACAATGTAAATCAAAGTATCGTCCGCCCCATCCGCCTTCTCAATCGGGGTCCAGTAGCCGATGTTCTGGATTCCATGCTTTTCGAGCAGGGAGCACGAATGATCGCGAAAGCGCTTCAGGAGGTCGGGCATCTTCCCTTCGTTTGTCGTGTAAATGCGCATTTCAAACACCCGCGTGTCCTGGGCGGCCTGGGCGGTTTTGGCGTTGGAAACGAACACGAGCGGAAGGGATGAAGCCATGGCGAGCAGCGTACGCCGCGAAATGAGGGGGGATTGATTCATAAACGTCAACCTTCTCTGAACCAGAACCATTCGGAAGGAAAGACCTTTTCAACCCTCCCCGTCTGAGCACAAAAGAAGGAGGGGGCTAGCGCAAAGCGCACGCAACAGGGTCTCCGCTCCCCGCGCCCGCTTCCCTGAGCGCATCGTGAATCATCGCGCGCCGCTCGGTTGCGAGCTCCCAGCGGGCCTGGACATCCGGCGCAAGGGATTCGAGAGGATCAAAGTACAGGAACCACTGCCCGGGCTTCACCGATGGACTGGTGAAAACCGCGATACCCGTTTCGCGATCATAGTGTTCATGGGAGTGGGCATCCCGCTTGCCGCCGCCGCCCATGGTGTCGACCACGAACGCAGGTGTATGAAACCCGGCGGTGACGCCGCGCACGTGTTTCTCAATCGACAATCCCTCGCCAAGACTCGTTCTCAGGTCCTCAACGCCGGGCACCATATCGTGGAAATACACGTAGTAAGGCTGGATGTTCACGTGCCCGAGGCGCTTCACCAAAAGCTGCATCACCCTCGCGGAGTTGTTCACACCCGCCTGCAAAACCGTCTGACAGCGCACGGTGATCCCGCGCTCCACGAGCACGTTCATCGCCCGACGCGTGACATCGACGATCTCGTTCGGACTGTTGAAATGAGTGTGTACAACCGCATTCTTATGGAGCTTTCGCGCCTCCTCCACCACGCGGGTAAGGGCGTCCGTCCAACGGTGGTCGGAGAGAATTTTCTGAGGCAGGACGCTCAACCCCTTCGTCGCGAACCGCAGCCTGCGGATGTGGGGAATCCGTAGCAGACGCATGCCGATGAGCTCGATGTGGTCGGCCTTTAAATTAAACGAATCGCCCCCGCTGACGACGATGTCTTCAAGCTCCGGATGCGACTCGATGTAGGCAAATGCGTTTTCCCATCGCTGCAGACTCGCGTGTAATTTGAGCTTCTCACCGACAAACTCTGTGTCCGCTCCAACCGCGTAAGAGCGGGTGCAAAAGCGGCAGTACACGGGACAACTATCCACCGGCAGAAACAAAGCCTTGTCCGAATAACGGTGCGTCAGCCCGGGCACGGGCGAATCCTTGCGTTCGCCCAGCGAATCAAGCTGCAGCATTGGATGATCGGCCCTTTGCCCCGAACGCAGCGGAAGAAATTGCAGGCGGATCGGATCGCTCTCGGGCGCGCTCCAGTCGATGAGGCTCAGCAAGTGTGGCGAGATTCGAAGCGCCATCGGAGCATTGGCGATGCCTGCGGCGAGGTCTGCATAGAAACTCTCCGGCACAACACCGCCGAGCACCTCACGCAACTGCGCGACACTGGTCACCGTGTGGCGCTGTTGGAACAGGTGCGTCTCAAACTCTTGGGCGGACACAGACGCGAAAGCAGGCAATTCCCTCCAGTACTCGCCGCTCTTGAGCTGATGGTGCGCGTCGGATTCGACGCGGACGCTACCCCTCATGGCCCCCCCCTACGGCCGATAGGCCCCCATTACCGGTAGATGCATCGTCACGAGCAATACTCACACTGGAAAGTTGGTTAAACATATCGAGGGCGTGCAGTAGATTCACCGTTTGCAGTCCGCGGCAAACGGAAAGTTTCCGGATAAAACCTGCCTGCCAGCAGGCCGCAAATCTGGACCAACTGTGACTGAAAACCCATGAACGTACGAAAGCCTCCAAAATTTTGAGCCACAAGTGTTGTAGCTTGGCCGCACGGTAGCAAGAACGAGATTTGCCTTTATATCTACGAAACTCGATTTTGAGGGACACCGCCCCCTGTCCCTACTTTCGCGCCTCGGGAACCACCTTCAGATCCATCACGGCGCCCGCCCGCTGCACCTTGAGGGGAACCTCCTGACCAATCTTCACCGCGTCCAATGCGTAAGTGTAGTCGTAAATGTTCGCGATCTTCTGCCCGGCGAACTCGATGATGACATCGCCGCCCTGAATCCCGCCTTTTTCCGCCGGACTACCGGCCCTCACCCCGCTTAGCTTCACGCCTTTGACCTCGGTAGCATAATCCGGGATTGAACCGATGTACGCGCGGAGCGTTTCCCTCGAACCCGACTCCTGCTGCGCGCTGCGTTCCACCCTGGCAAAATCAGGCTTCTCCACGGACTCTGCGAGATCCTGCACCAACTGCGTGGCGAACCGCGTGATGCGCTCCAAACCCTCGTAGTCGATCTTCTCGGGCGTATCGGTCGGCCGGTGATAATCCTCGTGGGATCCCGTGAAAAAACTCAGCACCGGAATGCGCTTTGGATAGAAACTGGTCGTATCGGTCGGCAGGTAAGGGTCGTCCTGCAGCACCAGGTTGAAGCCGGCAGCGACGTTTCGTTTTTCAATCAGACGCTTCCACGCCTTGGAGGAACCGATGCCCTGCAAGTTCAACCGATTTTCGCGCAGCCTTCCGACCATGTCGAAGTTCAAATAGGCCACCACCCGGCTCAAATCCACCGGCGGTTTTTCCGCAAAGCCCGCTGAACCGATGAGCCCGATTTCCTCACCAGACCAAAGCGCCAAGAGCACGCCGCGGCGGAACTTTTCCGGGTGCGCACGCCGCTCCTCGGCCAGAGCGGCTCCGAGCTCCATCACCAGCGCCGTACCGGATGCATTATCATCCGCCCCGAAATGAATGCCGCCCTCCTCGCCTGAGCGCGCCATGGAGTTGGATTCTGCTCCCTTGCCCAAGTGATCGTAATGCGCCCCGACCAGCACCCATTCGCCGGTTGACTCCGGCCCGGGCGGAATGGCCGCCACGACGTTCCGGTCGTGCCCCTTGCGATGCACCACTCCGGACTCCAATTCGACGCGCACTCCGGGCAGCGGAAAGCCCCCGGGAATGTGCGGATTTTCATTATCCAACTCTGCCTGCACCTGCTTGAGCGTCTTTCCCGTGCCAGCCAAGAGCGCCTCCGCCACCTCCACTCCAACGGTGTGCGCGATGATCTCTGATCCCGCCACCGTATTGTCCGATGACAAACCCAGCAACTCCCCCGCCTGAGCCGACGCGGGTCCTGCCACCACCAGCACCGCCTTCGCTCCGCGCTCCCTCGCAAGCATCGCCTTGTAACGAAGCCCCGAATACCGGTTGAGCTGCGCGCGCCGCTTTGCATCCACCTGCTCGGGCACGTATCGCAACAAGAGCACGACCTTGTCCTTCACTTCCAACCCGTCGTAGGAATTGTACCGAAACGTTCCGTTCCCCTCAGGCACCGAAAGCCCGTAGCCCGCAAAAACCACTTCCCCCTCAACCTTCCCGGAATCACTGAAGGAAAGCGGCCGGAAATCGCGGTTCAACTCAAACGCCCGGACCTTATCGCCCGTGCCAACTTTGAGCGAATTGCGTCCCTCGATCAGCTCGGCCCCCGCGGGATAATCGAACCCCTGAAAGTACGAGCCGCCGACCGGCTCCATCGCACTCGCTTTGGCATACTGCGAAATCCATTCCGCCGAGGCATGCGCCCCGGGACCGCCGGTGCGCCTTCCCTCACGCGCCGGATCGGCCAGCCACTCGACCTGAGCCTTCAAGTCCGCCGCACGAATACCGCTCTCAAACATAGGTTCGGCCTTTGCCCCCGGAGAC
>JBILUQ010000060.1:0-16829 GCA_044370935.1 Chthoniobacteraceae bacterium | reverse complement strand
GTCCAGCGTGATGATGTCCGGCTTGAGCTGCTCGATTTTAGCGAGGGCAATTTCACCGTTGCCGGCCATCCCAATGACCTCGATGTCGGGGTCATGTGCGAGTGTGTCGGTCAACAAACGGCGAATAACCGCAGAGTCATCAACCAAAAGAACTCGGATTTTATTCATTGCAGGATTGGAGGACGGGAAGCCACCACGAGAAGCGTGAAAGCAGCAACACGCAAGTGGATTATCAGATTCCCATGAGGTTCAGCTTTCCAAGCAGGAGATCGTGAGTGAAAGGCTTCATCAAATACTCGTTGGCCCCAGCCTCCAATGCCATCCGTACATGCTCCATTGATGTTTCAACGGTGACCATGATGATTTTGACATCGTCCAGCAGCAAATTCGCGCGCACGGTACGGACCATATCGCATCCGTTCATCACCGGCATATTCCAATCCACAAGCATCACATCAAAGCTCTCCCCAGAATACAGCCTTTCAACAGCATTCTTGCCGTTCTCCGACTCAAAAACGTCGAACCCAAGCTCTGAGAGCGTTTTCCCAAGGATTTTCCGAACCACTCTCGAATCATCGACCACCAGTGCACGCATTCTGGAACTCCTTGAACCGACATTTTGGTTTTGTGACCAGACGAGCCAATTGCGGGCTCCCGAATCACGACTCCCGGTCCGCCCACTAGGTGCAGCAGGCCGACCGGGAAAACGTGAGCGGATCACTTGACCGAATTCACGGTGCTTTGCAGGGAAGCCGCCATGCGAGCCAGTTCCAGCGCAGCTTTTTCAGTGTCGCTCGCTCCCATCGTTGTGTTGCGCGCAGCCTCGGCTACACCGACGATGTTCTGCGCAATCTCGCTGCTGCCTTGCGCAGCCTCACTCACGTTGCGGGTGATCTCGTTGGTGGTCGCAGTCTGCTCTTCGACGGCGCTCGCGATGGTGGTTTGGTAATCGTTAATCTTGTTGATCACATCGGTGATCTCCGCGATCGCTGACACAGCGCGCTTCGTGTCAGACTGGATTGTTTCAATCTTCTGGCTGATGTCGTCAGTCGCCCGGGCGGTTTCCTTCGCGAGTTCCTTGACCTCATTTGCAACCACTGCGAATCCCTTGCCGGCCTCGCCCGCGCGCGCCGCTTCAATGGTCGCATTCAGTGCCAAAAGGTTCGTCTGGCGCGCAATCGAGGTGATTGTTTTCACAACCTTGCCGATTTCAGCGCTGCTGAGTCCTAGCTTGGAGATCGTCTCTGTCGCGCTGTCGGAAGCTGTCACGCCAACTGCAGCAACCTTAGCAGCCTCGTGAGCGTTTTTCGCGATCTCTCGGATACTCGCGCTCATTTCTTCGGTGCCGGCAGCAACCGTCTGGACATTGGTGCTGACCTGTTGCGCGGCAGCTGAGACGACACCCGCCTGAGCGGAGGTTTCCTCTGCGTTTGCGACCATTTGCTGGCTGTTAGCTGAAAGCTCTTCAGAGGCTGATGACAGAGTCTGAGCGCTTTCGGCTACCTCTTTTAGGACCTGAGCCAAAGCCAACCGCTGGCGGACCTGGATGGTGATGTCAGTCGCGATTTTAACGACTTTAACCACGCGGCCCATTTCATCGGTCACTGGCGCATAGACAGCCTGTAGCCACAGTTCCTTGCCTCCACGAGTCACTCGCTTGAACTCGCCTGACTTGCTCTTTCCTGCACGAAGGTCAGGCCAGAATTCCTTGTACTCGTTGGAATTCACAGTGACGTCGTCAACAAAGATCCGGTGATGGCGTCCCTTAACCATTTCTTCGGTGTATTCCATGACCGAAAGGAAATTTTCGTTAGCCTTCAGGACGTTTCCTTCCGTATCAAACTCGATGTAGGCGTAGACGCTGTCGATTGCGCGAAAGATCCCACGCATATTCTGGCGCTCCAACTCAGCAGCAGTGATGTCGTAGCGGACACCTAGATACTTCTTTGGTTTTCCATTTTCACCGAGGATAGGTGCGATGACTGCATCCACATAATAAGGAGTGCCGTCCTTTGCGCGGTTCTTGATGATCCCGCGGAAGGTCTGTCCTTTACCGATGGTTGACCATACCTCCCTGAACACCTCCTTGGGCATGTCAGGGTGCCGCGTTGTGTTGTGGGGTTTTCCGAGTAGTTCATCCCGGTTGTATTTTGAAACCTCACAGAACTTATCGTTCACGGAGAGAATGTCGCCGCGCAGATCTGATTCGGACACGATGCTTGTCAAATTCATGATCTCAGTCCGAACCTTCAGCTCGACCTTCGATGCGGTGATATCCGTCGCGAATTTGACAACTTTGACGGGCTTGCCGTTGCTGTCGAAAATTGGATTGTAGGACGCGATGATCCAGACCTCTTTGCCGCCTTTGCCGAAACGCATGAACTCTCCGGACTGAGCCTCGCCGGCGCGTAGCGCCTTCCAGAACTGACGATACTCAGAACTGCTGGTGTACGCATCATCGCAAAACATCTGATGATGTTCGCCCTGGATCTCGCGAAGCGAATAGCCCATCACCTTGAGAAAGTTTTCGTTGGCAGTAAGCACAGTGCCATCGAGCTCGAACTCGATGATAGCCTGTGAGCGGTTCAACGCGTCTAGCTGCGAGCGCATTGCATCCATTTCAGCGGATTGAGCTTTTTCCTTCACTTGGGCTGGGGCGGCAGCCTTTGCAGAGACTCCGTTTCCCGGGCGCGTGGCCCGTCCATTACGCCCATTTTTCACCAGAGTTTGAACCTTAGGCTCCGTCTGGCGGTCGGGTGTTTCGACTGAATCACTGTCCATGCTTATGTTTGTGCTCATAATTAGGTTGGTTCGGGGGGGTGCTGAAGCTGTCAATTGTTGGATTTCGAGCTCTTATACGTCGCAGGAAGATTTGATGCCTTTTCAGTGTCGAGAATCAGCAGCAGCCGGTTATCCATCTTGTAGACTCCGTTGATTAGGTCTTTGGAGAAACCGACCACCGTCTCCGGCACGGGTTCGAAATTGTGTTGATCGACCTCGATCACGTCACCGATCTCGTCTACCAAAAGACTCACGGCTCCATCATCTGAGCGGATGACCACGTTCATTGGCAGCTCGTCTGCAGCGCGATCCTTGAGTCCCAAGCGGCGGCGCAGATCGATTGCGGTGATGATTTGTCCTCGGAGATTGATGAGCCCCTCGACCATCGGCGGAGCGATCGGCACAGGCGTCATCTCCTGATACCGGATGACTTCCTGGACTTTCAAAACATCCACCCCCAGGAAAAGACCATCGAGATGGAATGTGGCGAATTGTTGGTTTCGGTTCACGGTTTTGAAGGTAAGGGTTTGAAAGCCAAGCTCACGCGGCACTGGAAGTTGACTTGGCCTCTCCGAATGAGGGATCCACCGAACGGATCACCGATTGCACGTCGAGGATGTCGGTTACGCGGTCTTGGATGACCACGGAACCAAGGATGCCGTTTCCGTAAGAGTGACGTTTTTCGGTAATGGCTTCGCTCACGATGTCTTCAATTTTTCCAACGACCAAACCGACGCTCCGTCCGTTTTCGCTGTAGACCACGACCTCCATAGGGTCCGGAAGATCTGCATGTTTTGGATCCGAATCCAAGTGCATAGCCACCTCGACCAGAGGAAGAATCTCGCCGCGATACCTCACGACCGGTTTTCCTCCCGAGTACTCGATTGATGAGCGGGAGAATTCCTCGAGTCTCGCGACGGTCGAGAGCGGTATGGCCATTCTGCTCGAAGCACCCGCCGAGAAAAGTAGAAGCGTCTGCTTCTGCTGATCGGCTTTCCGGTCGTCCGATTCGTTCGCGAGCAAATTGTTTCGGTTGTGCGTTTCCGAAACCACATTCGACTGCTGCGCAAGCCCGAGAACATCAAGGATCAAGGCCACCTTACCATCGCCCATGATGGTCGCGCCTGCGAAACAAATGACTCCCTTGAGCTGTTTTCCAAGCGGCTTCACAACGATCTCCTGCGTGTCATTGATCTTATCGACCACCAACCCGAATGGATGCCCATCCGCCTGGAGCACCACAATATTGGTTTCCTCCTGGGCATCAGCCTCCACCCCCGGTCGGGAGTCATCGAGCTTGAGTTGCTTGTTCAGGTACACGAGCGGGAGCAACTGGCCGCGTAGGCGGTAAATCGGCGCCCCGTGGATGTACTCAATCTGTGCGTCTTCCTGACTCTTTTCCAAGCGCACCAACTCAAGCAGGCTGACCTGCGGGATTGCGAAGCGCTCTCCCCCGCTCGTCACAATCAACGCTGGGATGATCGCAAGAGTGAGTGGAATCTTGATCTTGAGAGTAGTGCCGGCACCCCTGACCGTCTGCATGTCGACCATGCCTCCGATCTTCTCGATGTTTGTCTTCACTACATCCATGCCCACGCCTCTTCCGGAGACGTTCGTGATTTTCTCAGCAGTCGAAAATCCAGGCATAAAGACGAGCTGGATCGCCTGATGATCCGTGAGAATCGAGACCTGCTCCGCGCTGATCAACATTTTCTGGACAGCCTTCTGTTTGACGCGCTCCAAATCCAGACCGCCGCCGTCATCGGAGATCTCGATAATCACCTGCCCGCCCTCATGGTAAGCCCGCATCTTCAAGCAACCCTCACTTGGCTTGCCGTTCTGCTGACGCGTAGCAGGATTCTCGATCCCGTGATCCACTGCGTTACGTACGATGTGGGTAAGCGGATCCTTGATTGCCTCGATGATCGTCTTATCAAGTTCGGTTTCCTTACCCTCCATCTCCAGCCTCACCTGCTTGCCGCAGCTGGAGGCGAGGTCGCGCACCACTCGCGGGAGCTTGCTCCAGATGTTCCCGATGGGCTGCATGCGCGTCTTCATGATGCTGCCCTGAAGCTCCGTTGTGATGAGGTTCAGGCGCTGTGAAGTCGCTTGAAAAGCGTTGTCGGTTTGCTGGTTTGTAAACTGGAGAACTTGGTTGCGGGCAAGCACCAGCTCACCAACCAAATTGACGAGCTTATCCAGAAGACCCACGTCGACCCGGATGTTGCTATCGGAAGCAGAACTCCCTTTGTGCTCGGAGGTCTCCGGATGCGCCACCGGAGCCGGAGCCGCAACCTCACCTTGAACGGGCTGGACGGGGTCAGGGATCGAAGCTCGGACTTCCTGAAAGACGGCAGCGCTGGCAGAAGTTTGGGGAGCGATAAATGTCGCAGCTTTGGGAGATGCGACTTGAGCTACTGGGGCTGCCGCCTCCAAGACCTGTGCGGCCACCGGGACAACCGGAGTCTGTATAGGCTCGGGGGCCACGGGCGCTTGTGTCGGCTCGGGTTCGGAGGGTTTCGCGGGAGCGGACGAAGCAGTAGCCGGCTCAGCCGAGGGCTGACCTTCCTTGAGACGTTCCAAAAGAGAAATCAGATGAGTGTAGTCATGCTCGGCAGGCGCACCAGCCGCCTCGATTTCACCCAGCATCCCGCGGACGGCATCGACGGTTGCAAGGAGTGCGCCGGTGATGTCGGAGTTGCTGAGCAGCAATCCATCTCTCATCTTGCTCAGCAGGTTCTCGCCAACGTGCGCGATAGCCTCCAGTTGGGTGAATCCCAAAAATCCACTGGACCCCTTCAGGGTATGGATGGTTCTGAAGATACTGCTCAAGGTTTCCCCGTCACGGGGGTCTTTTTCAATGGCAACCAAATCACGCTCTAGACGGTCTAGATTCTCATGACTTTCGATCAGGAACTCTGTGAGGATTTCTTCCATAGAAAGGCGGGGGTCGGAAATCGTGCCTCTCGGAAGGGGGGCGCGCAACCTAAAAACTTATCTATGGCCCTTATAAAAGGATAGATAAAATGATGGAATTACCTCATAAAAAGAAACTTAACATCTAATTTTCCGAGGCCGAATTAGCCACTGGAAAAACCTCGGATCATGTGCATCCGAAACCGAATATCGCTCCTTTAAGCGTTAAGTTGAGCCAGCACCTCCGGGTCCCGCACGTCCGCCCAGTCGCCGCTCAACTCCACCGCCCGCACCCGCCCTGAAGCCTGCGCCAAGCCTCGGATCGCGTCGGTCAATTCAAACTCCCCCCTAGGTGACCTTTGAAGACGGGCCGTGAATTCAAAGATCGAAGGCATAAAGGAGTACACCCCGGCGTTGTACCACGGGCTCGGCGGCTTTCCCTCGGGTTTTTCGATCAAATCGGTGAGGCACATTTGGTCATCCACGACGACGCATCCGCCTTTTGCCATTTCTGCTTCATTGCGTTTTACGCTGACCAACGCTTCGTAGCCCTCGAGTGCGGTTAGCTTCGAGTAGTTTGCCGGCGCGACAAGAATATCCCCGTATGAAAGTACAAATGCCTTGTCACCAACGAATTCACGCGAAAGCTCCACAACCCGCCCCGTGCCGTCCTGCACCACCTGAGTCGCATACTCCACAGCGACGCCGAAAGCTGAACCGTCCCCAAAGAAATCCCTTACAACCTCGGCCTTGTACCCAACGATAATCTGAACCCGCTCGACCCCAGCGCTCCGCAGCCCCTCGATGATGTGTAGTAAAATGGGTTTCCCACGGACGGGAATCATCGGCTTGGGCAAGTCCTCCGTGAGTTCCCGCATGCGGGTTCCGCGACCTGCTGCGAGTAATACTGCGCTACGTGCTGATGGAAAGGAGCTCACGAATGGGATGGTTGTGTTCTATTGGAAATGATAGACTTATTGAAAATGGGCGCGCGGGGTAAGCGGATCCGATTCGCCCCCAGATCTAGAATCCAAGTGCCGTCTTAATGCCGGTCTTTTCCTTCGGATCTATCGGCCTGCCCGCGGCAACCCAGCGCTGGTGTTGGCTCCAGCCTGCCTGCAAAAGCTGTTTGGCCTCCTCAAATCGGTTCTGTGAACCAAGAACCACCACCTCCAACCGCCGGGGAATCGGGAAAAACGTCTCACCCTCCTGACGGACCTCGGGTGGACGCGCCGCCGAAATGGCCAGACACTGCCCCGCCTGCTTGGTGGTTCCGGTCTTCACTCCGTCGATGGAGGATTCGCCCAAAGCGTCGTTGGTATTCCGAAGCATGTAATCGAACTTTGAAGAGTCCTGCCGGCGCACGGCGACACGGCGCTCCTTCTGAGAGACGATGAAGCGAAACCCAGCATTGCTCATCGCGTAGGCTGTCAGGCGGGCCATATCTTCCGCAGTGGAATAGGGCAGCTTTCGCTCAAACCCCTCCAACCCATGCGGGTTGAGAAAGCGCGTGTCGTTCATGTCGAGCTTGCGGGCAAGTGCGTTCATTTGCGCGATGAAAGGGATAGCCGGGTCCTCTGATCCGGATGGCTGCGCCACCAAGCGGCCCACATACTCGGCGATCGTCTGAACGGCGACGTTGTCGGATTGAAGCAAGGCCGCGTACAAAAAGTCCCGCAAACTCGCACTATCTCCCGCCGCCCATGTGATCCCTTGCCCCGTAGTTCCCAGCGCCGCTGCCGAGGGCGAAACCGCAATAAACTGGTCCAAATCACGCTTTGCGGCGTGAGCCCAGTCCAGCGCTACACAAGCGGCGGCAATTTTCGTTAAACTTGCAACGGGTAGCTTCTTTTTTCCGTTGAAGGATCCCAACACGTGCCCCGACTGGTGGTCAATGACGGCGTAGGCAGCCGCACTAGGGTTGGCGATCAACTCTTGGGCCTCCAGCGCGATATTGCCAAAACATCCCAGAGCACAAACCAACCAAAGTCGGTGGTCGAGATTAAGGTGGAATCCGGTAATTTTCATAAGTTCAAACGCATGCGTAGGTTTGCCATAACCAGCCGAAGGCCGTGCGGCGCGAAGTGTCACATCGGCCGCCGCGCATCAGGCACTGATCCCCGTCCACGCTGCATTATTTTTACTGGAGGCGACCACCGCCTCGATAAATGCCATTCCACGAACACCATCCTCAATCTTCGGATAATCGAGCGCAACGGCGGACGGCGTGCTTCCCTCCAGCCGAGCCCGGATGTGGGCGGAGAAATTGCGGTAAATATTGGCGAATGCCTCGAGGTATCCCTCCGGATGGGAGGGGGGCGTGCGGGTCGCGGCGGCGGCGGCGGCCCCGAGGTAACCATTACCCGTGCGGTAGACCTCCATCGGCTTGTCGATCCACTTAACTAGAAGCGTATTGGGTTCTCTCTGGTGCCACTCGAGCCCTCCCTTTTCACCATACACCCGTAGGCTGAGATTATTTTCCTCCCCAACGCTGATCTGAGAGCAGTGCAGGACTCCCTTGGCCCCGTTGTCAAAGCGCAACAAAATGTTCGCGTCGTCGTCCAGCAAGCGGCCTTCGACAAAAGTCGTCAGGTCTGCGGCGAGTTCGCGGATCTTTAGTCCCGTGACATACTCGGCGAGGTTCTCGGCATGAGTCCCGATGTCGCCGACGCAACCAGCCGCGCCTGAGCGGGCGGGATCTGTGCGCCATGCGGCCTGCTTCTGCCCGCTCTCCTCCAAACGAGTTGCGAGCCAGCCCTGCGGATACTCGGCGACCACCTTCCGTATTTTGCCGAGGGCGCCAGAGTGAACCATTTCCCGGGCCTGCTTGATGAGTGGATAGCCGGTGTAGTTGTGCGTCAGGCCGTAGAGCAGCCCCGTCTTCTCAACAAGTTCCTGCAACTGCCTCGCCTCGCCGAGATCAAAGGTGGCGGGCTTGTCTGAAAGCACGTGAAAGCCGTTTTCCAGCGCAAGTTTTGCAGGCGGGAAATGCACGTGGTTGGGTGTGACGATGGAAATAAAATCCATGCGCTGATCGGCAGGCAGCTTCTTTTCCGCATAAATCATCTCTTCGAACGAGCCGTAGCTTCGGGAAGCCGGCAGAAAGAAATCAGCCCCTGAGGCCCTGGATTTTTCGGCGTCTGAGGAAAAAGCTCCGCACACCAACTCGATTTGGCCGTCCATATTCGCGGCGATGCGATGGACTGCCCCGATGAACGCACCACGACCGCCGCCGACCATTCCGTAACGAATTTTTCTGCTCATAAAGAATCTGCTTCTGGAGATGTTTGAATAGGGTCCTGCACTGGGCTGAGTAACGGGATAACTTTAGGCAAGCTTCGCAGCTCGGCAAGCGAGTTGATTAGGCATCGTTGACACCCGACGTCGCAACGGCTTAGACTTCGAGTCTGAATGAGGCTTGATCTGGTGCCCCTGACTCTTGCGATCGCGCTGATGACCGTTCCTTTGATGGGAAAGGAGGCTGAGCGTGAGGTGCGGCATGCATCCGAGCCGAAGCCTCTCCCGCTTGCTCTGGATGACTCGTTCGAAATTCGTAAAGTGTCCACTCTCAGGCTCGATCCTGGTGTGGGAGGATCTTCGGGTTTATCGAACTCATGGCTCAAAGCAGAAATGGACAGGCGCTACTACGGCGCCATTTCCAGCCTCGAGAGGAAATTGAGGGAGGGGCACTATTACAACATCCAGTGGCTCTCCGCACGGACTGCCGACTTGAAACTGCGCTTCGAATATCGCCAGGAGAGGCTGGGGCTCGCAGTGCAGCTGATGGAGATGGATTATCCCAAAGCCAAAGGCTCCTACAGAAGCGAGTTTTCAGTGATTGGTGATGATTACCATCAGGATGGCGCCGTCACGGCGTGGCGAATCACCCTGGTCGAGAACGGCCGGATCGTGGGAGTGAACCAGAGTTTTCTCTGGTAGGAATCAGACTAGGATACAAGGCCAACAAATCTCGTGAATTCGCAGACTTTTATTCAGGTTGGTTTTAACGAGCAAACAGTTTGGGTGCGGGTGAGCGGCCGCGGCAGCTTTCAAAACAGCGGCCCACTGAAGGACTTTGCTAAGGAAATGCTTTCTCGCGGCTACAAGTCCTTCGTCATTGATCTGGGGGAATGCCCGGTGATGGATTCCACCTTCATGGGCACTCTTGCGGGGATCGCTCTCAAACTCCAAGCATCCGAGGGCCTTGTTCGGGTCACAAAGCTGAACGAACGTAACTTCAGCCTTCTCTCAAATCTCGGGCTGGATCAACTCCTCAGGCTCGAAGCGCAAACAAGCGATGCATCGAGCGTCTGCGCAGCGCAGGAATTTACACAGGTTGAAAACCTTTCAACGACCCCGCAGGACAAGCAGGCCCAAGCGGTAACGATGCTCGAAGCGCACGAGGCAGTCGTCGAGGCCAATCCCGAGAACGAGGCCAAATTCAAGGACGTGCTCGAGTTCTTGAGACAGAATGTTGAGGAAGGCGAATAGCACTTCCGAGCGCGCAGGCCGCCAGCTGTCAACGCTCGGCACCAGTCGAAGCGGGGCTTCCTTTGTACACCGCCGTCATCCGAGTTAATCCCTTGGCGCGGCACTGCGGGCAAAGAATCGTCTCTGGATCCTCAAGCTGCGTTTCCTCCGCGAGCAGAAACAAGCAGTGGCAAAGGTCATGCAGGCAATTCACGAACCGTCCCGTAGGCCTGCCGGAATGTGCGCATTGACCGACATGCTTCAAATCCTCATCGACACGCACCGTCATGCGCTTGTCAAAAACGAAACATTCCCCAAGCCAGTGCGCGTTCCCGTGCTCTTTTTGGTAGTTTACAATTCCACCGTGGAGCTGAAAAACCTGCTTGAATCCCCGATGCCGGAATAACGCAGAGGCCTTCTCGCATCGGATACCTCCCGTACAGTACATCAGCACTTTTTTGTCACGGTTCTCAGCGAGCTTTTCTAGATAATCCGGCAGCTCGCGGAAGTTATCGATTTCACAAGCTAGCGCCCCCTCGAATTTACCGGCCGCAGATTCATACCGGTTGCGAACATCGATGAGCACGATATCCGGGTCTTCCTCCAGCATCTGCTTCCACTCGGTCGGGCTGAGATGATTGTCCAGATCAGCCTGCAAAGGAACGCCCGCCGCGAGTGTCACTATCTCAGGTCGAACCTTAACCGATAGGCGGGGAAAAGTATCAGGCCCGCCATCGCTGAGCTTAAACTCCATGTCAGCAAAGCGCGCATCCGCGTGCATGGCCTCGATGTAGGCTTGTATCGACTCCCGCGATCCGGCCAGCGTCCCATTGATCCCCTCGGACGCCACAATCACTCGGCCCTTCAACTCCAGAGAGGAGCACAACCACTTGTGCTCAGCAGCAAACCGTTCAGGACCGGCAATCTGCACATATTTATAGTAGAGAATTACGGGGAATGACGAGTCCATTGTCAGAGTGTTTTTGGTTCGATGCAGCTCTGGAGCATCGATCGCCCAAGATCGACTAAGCGCTGCCATCCGGCATCAAATTTCACAAGCAAAAAACCCTGCCTCAACAGAGACAGGGTCTTCCAAAGCTTCCATACTATCCAGATGGATAGTGGCTGTTTAGTTTGAAGCGGCAACCGCATCGACGTTCACGCGGCGGCCATCACGGTCGAAGCGCACATGCCCGTCCACCAAGGCGAAGATCGTGTAATCCTTGCCGAGTCCGACTCCCTTGCCTGGATGGAACTTCGTTCCACGCTGGCGGATAATGATATTTCCCGCAACCACTGACTGGCTACCAAACTTTTTCACGCCTAGCCGCTTGCTTACGCTATCGCGACCGTTCTTTACAGATCCCTGACCTTTCTTATGAGCCATAAAATAATATAGTTAGATTTATACTAGAGAACAATGCCCGCAAGGAGAGGGCCACTATGACTTAATCGCCGTGATCTGAAGGCGAGTCAACCGACTCCTGTGCCCCACGGTGCGATGATACCCCTTCCGGCGGCGGTACTGATAAGCGAACAACTTGTCGCCCTTGAACTGTGCCACCACCTTTGCCTCCACGGAGGCATTGGACACTTCGGATCCAACCTTCACAGCGCCGCCATCGGACACCATTAGGACCTCGGAAAACACAGCCTGTGCACCTTCCTCGTGATCAAGCTTATCCACTTCAATCAGGTCACCCTGAGACACACGGTATTGTTTACCGCCGGTTTTAAAAATTGCGTAAGACATATTCCAACCTCCATTAAAAAAGGGGTCGTAAGACTGCCTCCCTTCGCCGGAGCTTACAAGCGCTTTTTAAGGAATATTTGGCCTGCCTGTAAGGATGCAGGGAAACTCCGTCCCTAACTAAGCCCCCAGATAAGCTTCTCGGACCCGCGGATCCAGCTTCAGCTGCTCCGATCGGTCGTGAAAAAGCACCGCCCCCGTCTCCAATACATAACCGTAGTGCGAAATTTCCAACGCCAGATTCGCGTTCTGCTCCACTAGCAACACCGTCAACCCAAGATCGCGGTTTACCTCGACTATCTTCTCGAAAATCGTCTTCACCAGAAGAGGAGCTATCCCCAGCGACGGCTCGTCCAACATGAGGCATTTGGGCCTGCTCATGAGCGCACGCCCAATCGCGAGCATCTGCTGCTCGCCGCCAGATAATGTTCCAGCGAGCTGCTTCTCCCGCTCGCGCAAGCGAGGAAATGTTTCCAGCACGAAATCCAAATCCCTACGCACACCGTCAGCATCCTTCCGCAAATAAGCACCCATCCGAAGATTTTCCATTACGCTGAGGTTGGAAAAAATCATGCGTCCCTCCGGCACGTGGGCCAGCCCCATTGCTACAATTTCATGAGCCGGAAGATTGGCGATCTGCTTTCCATCAAAACCAATATTGCCACTCCGGATTTTCAATAACCCCGAGACAGCACGCAGAGTGGTGGACTTACCAGCGCCGTTAGCGCCGATCAGAGTCACGATACTACCTCGCTCCACATTCAGAGAAATACCATGAAGCGCGGTAATGGAGCCGTATCCCACCGTTAGGTTGCTGATCTCAAGCATCGACGACCTCCTCTCCCAAATACGCTGCAATCACACGCTGATTCTTCTGAATCTCTGAAGGCGTTCCTTCCGCTATTTTTCGCCCGTATTCCAGCACCGCGATGCGCTGACAAATTCCCATCACAACCTTCATGTCATGCTCCACCAAGAGAACAGCCAGTCCAAATCTTTCCTGAGTGAACCGGATCAATTTCATGAGCTCCACTTTTTCCGTGGGATTCATCCCAGCAGCAGGCTCGTCCAGAAGCAAGAGCCGAGGCCTGGTGGCCAGCGCCCGTACAATTTCAAGACGCCTCTGGTCTCCATAGGACAGGCTTCTACAAGGCGCGTCGGCCATCTTCGCGAGGCCGAATATCTCGAGCAACTCCAAAGCCTCATGCCTCACGCGATTCTCCTCCTCACGAAATTTTTTGCCACGCCAGAGGGCGCCAAGCATCCCTGTCCTCAGATGCAAGTTTAACGCTGTCCTGACGTTGTCGAGCACCGAGAGCGAGCTGAATAAGCGGATATTTTGAAATGTCCTAGCTATCCCGAGAGCAGTGATTTGATTCGGTGCCAACCCGTTGATTGAGCTGCCTGAAAACCGGACTGCACCCTCAGACGGAGCGTACACCCCGGTGATGATATTAAACACCGTTGTCTTCCCTGCCCCGTTCGGACCAATCAACCCTACCAGCTCCCCGGACGATACGGAAAAATCAAACCCGCTGACGGCAACCAAACCTCCGAAGCGAATCCCGACACCCGAAAGTTCCAATAGCGATTTGGATTCTCTCATCGATTCGCCCTCCTTGCCTTGAACCACCTGACAGGATCTCCAATCAATCCCTGCGGCCGCAGTATCATCAGTACAATCAGCAGCAGCGCAAAGGCAATCATGCGGTACTGCTCCGCCTGCCGAAGAAGCTCGTTCAACACGGTCAGTCCAACGGCAGCGACACTCACCCCGGCGGTCGATCCCATCCCTCCCAAAATCACCATCACAACCACATCCACGGACTTCAGAAAATTGAACCCCTCAGGCGTGATATAACCTATAAAATGCGCATACAACGCGCCTGATAAGCCTGCAAAAAACGCTCCTACAACAAACGCCGTGACCTTGTATTTGGTGGCGTTAATCCCCATCGACTCCGCGGCAATCTCATCGTCACGCACCGCGAGAAATCCACGTCCGTAGGTACTTTTCACCAGTGAAGCAGCAACGTAAATCGCGCATGCGGCGATCCCGAATGTCCATCCAAGGGTGGTGCGGATTGGAATTCCAGTGAGGCCGCGGGCCCCTCCCAGCGAGTCAGTGTTTTGGATGACGACCCGAATAATTTCACCAAACCCAAGAGTAACAATCGCAAGGTAATCGCCCTTCAATCGCAGTGAAGGAAGCCCAACGGCGAAGCCGGCAATCGCTGCAACAAACCCGCCGAAGATTGTGGCGAGTAAAAATGCAACAACAGGCGCAGCAGAGTCGCAGAACTGTAGTGCTGCCAGAAACTCCTTCCCTCGCACCTGCGTCAACCACGCAGAAGCGTACGCTCCCACTGCCATGAATCCCGCGTGGCCAAGCGAAAATTGCCCAGTGTGACCATTCACCAGATTCAAACTCACGGCCAACGTGATATTGATCCCTGCAAGCACGATAATGTTTAAAACATAGTCGTCGATCTGGGCGATCGGCCATGATGGCTCTGTATGCCCCGTGAACACGCAGGAAATAATCGTGCTCAGCACTATCGTAAGCAGCAGCACGCTCTTGGATCGAATCATACCTTTTCGCGATGGTTTCTTCCCAACAAACCAGAGGGCTTGAACAACAAAATAAGAATCAGAATGACGAAGGCCACCGCATCACGATAGCCGGGGGGAATGCCAAGTTCCTTCGAGTACCCGACAACCAATGTCTCAACCACGCCTAGAATCACGCCGCCAAGCGCCGCGCCGGGCAAACTGCCGATACCTCCAAGGACTGCAGCAACAAATGCCTTCATTCCGGGCAAAACGCCCATAAACGGGTCAATCGCCTGATACAGCGACGCATAAAAAACTCCGCCGGCAGCGGCAAGTGCCGAGCCAAGTCCAAATGTGAACGATATCACCACGCCAATGTTCACGCCCATGAGAGCGGCAGCAGTCGGGTTTAATGACAGAGCGCGCATCGCAAGGCCCATTCGCGTGCGCATCACGATAAATCGAAGAGCGAACAACAACACCCCAGATACCAAGAACACCAAAACCTGAACATTACTTGTATGCAATCCCCCCATCCCCCCGATCGATCCCCCTTGGACAAGCGAAGGAAATCCGCGCGGGGCGGCTCCGAACAACAGTTGCGCCGAATACTCTAAGAGCAGCGATACCCCAATCGCGGTGATCAGAACGGTCAGGCGAGGTTTTTCGCGCAGAGGACGATAGGCGAGCCATTCAATCAGAACCCCCAAAGTCGCACTGATAAGCATTGATCCGAGCAAAACGGAAGCCGCCAAAAGCCAGCGTCCGCCATCGAAAAACGGTTTCAGCCAACGAAACAGGTAAAGCCCGGAAAACGCTCCGACCATAAACACATCGCCATGGGCGAAGTTTATGAAGCGGAGGACTCCATAAACCATCGTGTAGCCGAGCGCTATCAAGGCATAGATAGCACCAAGCGATAAGCCATTAATGATTTGCTGCAGCAGTTCGTTCACGAGCGTCGCAGCCCAGTACACCGCAGATCCGACTAAGGTGCAACTGTCTGTACGTACTTGAATTTACCGTCCTTCACCTCAAGCATCACTGCGGATTTGTCAGCATTTCGCTGCGGATTCAGCGTGATCTTACCGGTGATGGCAGTGAAATCCTTGGTTGCGGCAAGAGCGTCACGAACCGCTCGACCTTCGGTGGTTCCAGCGCGTTTCATGGCGTCGAAAAGAATCATCGCTGAGTCATATCCAAGAGCCGACATCGCCCCAGGTTCCTCGTTGAACTTATCCCGATACCGCTTCAAAAACTCCTGAATTGCAGGCGCTGGATCCTCGGTAGAGAAATGGTTTGAAAAGAAGCATCCTTCAACGGCCTTGCCACCCACTTCAACGAGTGAGGGAGAATCCCATCCGTCCCCTCCTAGCAATGGGACATTTAACTGCAGTTCCCTCGCTTGCAGGGCAATCAATCCAGCCTCCGTGTAGTACCCAGAGGCGACAATCGCATCGGGTCCACTCGCCTTGATGGCGGTCAACTGGGCCTTGAAATCCTTGTCTCCAGACGAATAGCTCTGCTCGCTGACAATTACTCCCCCGTTGCCGACGAAATGCGCTTTGAAAAACTCGGATAGTCCCACGCTGTAGTCCTGCTTAACATCGGTCAGAATAGCGACCTTCTTCCAGCCCTTGTTCAGGGAAAACTTTGACAACACTGTGCCCTGAAACGGATCAATGAAACAGACTCGGAACACAAAATCGCCTTGCTCCGTGACTTTTGGGTTTGTGGAAGCCGGCGAAATCATCGGAATGGAAGCTTGCTGACAAATTGGCGCCGCCTCAAGTGAACGCGAGGACGCAACTTCACCCAACAGAGCAACGATCCCATCTCGGGAAATTAGCTTTTTCACGACGGTCGCAGCCTCACCGGCTTTGCTCTGGTCATCCTCTGTAATCAGCCTGAGAGGCTTGCCGAACAACCCTCCGGCGGCGTTAATCTCATCTATTGCCATCACGGTCCCGTTGTGCGACGAAACTCCAAAACTTGCAGTTGTACCCGTAAGAGACGCGAATTCCCCGATCGGAATATCAGTCCGAGTTAACTGATTAGGAGCCTTCTTACACGCAAAGAGTACAGAAGACAGAGCAACAATAGCAAAGATTCGGAGCGCAGGTATCACACCGTAAAGCTACACCCTATCAATGGCAGAATGCAACGTCATCGGCATCAGTGCTGAAGGCACATTCTGCGCCGACTCGCGTATTTCGCGTATTTCGCGATAGACTGACTTTCACGTTTGCACGCGGGAAAAGTCCATTTGCCGAGCCTATGTGGTAAAAAAAGCCGCCCCGCTCTGGCGGTTAGCCTGAGCGGGGCGGGGATACTGGCGACGTCCTACTTTCGCGCAACC
>JBILUQ010000126.1:0-10469 GCA_044370935.1 Chthoniobacteraceae bacterium | reverse complement strand
ACTCATTCTTTCGTCGAAGAGCCCTACTTTTTGGTAAACAGAACGTCGCGCCAGAAGAAGCCCCGGAGGATAAAGCGGCCCTGTCCAAACTAACGTTTCAAAAACAGTAGGCTCCCCCAGCGGCCATTCCACTATGCCCCCACCCCTGAAGCCAAGGCGGCGGCGGCCAAACGCCGAGAAGGTCCCCTCCTCAAGGGGATGCCCTTGCGAATCGATCATTTCAGCCAGCCCATGAGCCCCGACTGCATCCGGACTTCCTTTCAAGCGATCGACCAACACTTGCAAAGCTTCAGGAATCCACACGTCATCCGCATCCATGAAGGTGACAAACACAGAATGCGCAGAGCATTCCGCGAAACCTCGGTTTCTTGCCGCCGAAGCGCCCCGACACTCCTGTTTAATCACGCGGAATCGCAAGTCGCCTGAGATTGCCGCCTGCGCCTCCTCGAAGGTACCGTCAACCGAACCATCATCGACAACGATACATTCCCAGTCACCCAGCGTCTGGCGCTGAATCGACGCAACCGTTTCTCCAATAAATAGCCGCGCGTTGTGCGCCGGCACAACCACGCTAATCAAAGGCCGAGAGAACATAGGGTTTAGTCGGTTCAAATGTTGAAAAGAGCGAGTCCTGAAGCTGGCGGATGTAACCAACGTAATCCCCCTCCGGCCGCTCGACTGCCTCGAGCGGAATGGGGTCCCCTCGCTGAACGGGCTTGCGCAGTATCGCGTTCTCACTAAGTCCAATTGGCAGGAAATCACGTGCCCGCTCCACTGTATCAATCTGTCCGTAGGCGCAGAATCCACCGATCCCATCGAGGATCGTACCAGCCTTGAGATCGCGTTTGGCTATGGAAATCACTTCAGCCACGGGGGCGCCGATCGGTGCCATCGTAGGCTCGCCCAGCAACACCGTTTCCGCTGCCGAAATCGGAGCCTCCACATGACAGAGATGATAAGGCCTGAAGAAAAGATAGTCCGGGCCGGGCCCCATTTTAAGGTAGTCAAAATAATGCCCGACTCTCTCCCAGTCTTCACTACGCCCGATGACAAAAACCCCTCCCCCGAAATCGCCCCCAAGCGAGTAGTCGACCACGCCCGACTGCGAGAGGACTCCAAGAAAATCCTTCACCGCATTTTTTTGAGTAGTCACAACCCCGTGCATCCCTCGTTTGTTTGGCACCAGCCCTGTAGCATTTGAGACAACGGCATTTTCCAGATTCATTTTTGTGCCATCAGTGAATGCACAAACCATCCGCGCGCTTGTCTTCATCTTCGCGGCCCATTCGATGGAGGAAGCAGGGGTTGCGCTCACATCCATAAAGCCCTTACAATTCACGGCAGCGACCACCTCGAACCCGGTCCCTTGCACCCAATCAAGAAGCCGTGCGAGCACACCAGGCTGATCACCATCCGCATACCCGTAAAGCACGCCCTGCTGTCTAGCGCGCTCAGCGAGGTAGCACCCCAGAGTGGCGTCCAGTTCAGCATTCATCATCACCACGTGCTTCCTGCACTGGATGGCACCCAGAACTGCCATGGTTGCCGGCGCGATGGTGCCTGTCGACTCCACCACGACCTCGATTTCCGGAACCGAAGCCGCAACTAACGGATCCCGACAAACGCAAGGCAGGCCTTGCTCGACAGCAATGCTGAGAACCTTTGGGTCCTCAGAAACCACAATCTCGTCACGCTGAGCGCCAAGCGCGAGCCAGACATCCACCGCCGAGGCAACGGTCCGGTTTACCAGGATTCCGGGTTCCATACCCTCCATCGCCCTTAGCTGGAGCGCGATTCCTCGGCCCATCGAGCCCGTGCCCACAACGCACACCCGAATCGGCGTGCCAGACTGCGCCCTCCTACGAAGCTGCTTAAATACATGCATAGATTATCTCCCATCCGTCATCGCAACCGACCCCATCTCCAGACTGCCCGAACCGATGCGAGCATCCGCATTTTCAGACTCCAATTCGCCGATCAAATCCGAAAGCACCCCACCAAAGCGTGTGGCACTAAAGTTGGCGCGCGCGTAATTCGCTGCTTCAAACCTGATGCCCTCAAAGCGCTCAGGTTCACATACGATCTCCTCGATAACCTGCCGCAATCGCTGAACGTCGCCGACCGGAACGCTGAACGCATTTACGCGGTCCTGCACGTAATCCGCCATGCTTTTGGAAGCGGACACGACGAGTAAATTTCCAAGCGCCATGTTTTCAACCAAAACGGTATGGCCCGAGCCGTGGGAGGAATCCTTCAAGGGAATCACCACAACTTTTGCAGCCCGATATAACTTGCACAACTCCGGCATTGGAACGGACTCGTACACCTCGATACCCTGCCCAAAGCACCTGTGCTTTCTTATCAAGCGCGCGTTGTATGAATCTGTGACAATGACCAGGCGCTCTCCGAGGGGCCACGCTTCCAGCAAGGTCTCAAAGTCTTTGCCATCGTTTGTTCCAACAGCGATCCCAAAGTTGCCACCCTTGATGATCTGCGCCGCCAAACCCGCCGGACAATGATCTCTCTGTACATTGATCTTTTCAATAAAGTCGATGTCCACCGGCATCAGAAACAGACGCTGCCTCGCTGCAGGAACCCCGAAGAACCTTTCCACGTTCCGGTTCTGAGCGCTGGCCAATGAAATCACGCACGAGGCCGAGCCAAGCGCCCACTTCCAAATCAAACGCTTCAACCCCTGAACCTGCCGAGTGTGCGTCAGCCCGAAATTGATCAAAATGATGGGTACACTCATCAATCCGAGCCGCTTCAAGATCAGGGAACCAAGCGCGCTTATCTCATGCACAGCGACGCATGCGGAAAGCCGCTCCCGATTCCTCCACACCCAAAGCGCCTGCCATAACCGCCAGCCAAGATCCCCCGCGGACTGGAAAAAACGAGGTGCCTGTGGGCATAGCAATGTTTTACGCCCAAGACGCTCAAGCTCAATTTGGCCCCAAAGCCGGTGCGACGGAACGGTGCCCTCCTCGTAACGCCGCCTTTCAAACTCGAACCAAAACGGATGAAGGAAAGCCACTCCGCCGCCTGTTTTTTTATTCCCCATAAAATCTCTCCAGCCATCCGGACCGCCCCTTGTTCTGCGGCCCATTCCTTAGTAAATCGCAACTGCGAAGCGTCACTGACCAAGCTAACCAAGCAAATCCACGACAACCATCACCGCTCAGAGCCCGATACCATGTTATAAAAGCGCCAAGCGTCACAGACTAAGCGGTCTGCTCAAACGCGTACTCGCCGAAGACTAATCCGTGGGCGGTGGCATCCTCGGAAACCGCGCTCCCATAGGGAAGAAGAGGCAGCACATCCCAAAAACATGCTCCCTCGCAGTGATCGATCACGCCCGTCGAACACACAAACACATCAAGGCGGTAGCGCCCGGGACGCAGCCAGGGCGCCTCGAGCGTGAAGTTCACCTCCGTCTCAAGCGCGTCCTTAAACCAGCTGCCGACAAGCCTTGAATCGCAATGAAGCAGCACCATTCCGGCCGCATCCACCACGTGGACTGAAACAAAAAAATTACCAGTGAACGAATCCTTCCGCTCAAGACGGATAGAGACCGACTTGGGCTCACCGCATTCGTAAAACTCCTTGGATGGAGTCGCTGATATAACGCGGAATTCACCAGAGCCCGCGCGTTTTTCGGTCGCGAGCGAACGTGAACCGTCAGTAAAAAAGGACGCCATGTAACGCTCCACCCCGCCCGCCACATTGCCGTCAAAGACAAGCCTGCCTTGATCAAGAACCAGCAACCGGTTGCATAATCCAGACAATGACTCGAGATGGTGGCTGACAAAAACGACGGTACGTCCGCTTCGCGCGACATCCTGCATCTTGCCAAGACAACGCCGCTGAAACTCCACGTCACCGACGGCCAACACCTCGTCCACTAACAGAATCTCCGACTTCAAATGCGCCGCGACTGCGAACGCGAGGCGCACATACATGCCGCTAGAGTAGCGCTTCACAGGAGTCTCCAAGAACTGTTCAACCCCGGCAAACTGCACAATCGCATCAAATTGCGCTGTAATCTCGCGCCGGCGCATTCCAAGGATCGAGCCGTTGAGATAAATGTTCTCCCGCCCCGTAAGCTCCGGATGAAACCCGGTGCCGACCTCCAGAAGACTGCCGACGCGCCCATACAAGTCGGCCTCGCCATGCGTGGGAGCGCTGATCCGGGTAAGAATCTTTAACAACGTGCTCTTGCCGGCCCCATTGCGGCCAATGACACCCAAAACCTCTCCTCGAGCGATCGAAAAGGAAACGTCGCGGAGCGCCCAGAAGTCACTCTGCACAGCCCTTCTTGAGAACACCCCGGCAGC
Organism: Chthoniobacteraceae bacterium; assembly: GCA_044370935.1. GTDB lineage: Bacteria > Verrucomicrobiota > Verrucomicrobiia > Chthoniobacterales > Chthoniobacteraceae > Chth-196. Next base: position 6,135 of record JBILUQ010000126.1, on the reverse strand, counting down.
CGTCTGCCGCGTCCTGATGGTAAAACGCTTTGATAGCCCGCGAACGCTCAACGCCAAATCGCTCTGCATCACATTATAAGACATCTGCAAAACTCCTTTCCATCCGACGGAATCCCAACAACCCAATCCCAAAAGCAAAAAGCGAGACCCCAACCGAGTAACAAATCCAACCGGTGGATACCGGCGTTCCCTCGCCGAACAATGCGAATCGGCCCCCTTCGAGCACCCATGTCATGGGATTGTAAGCATACACCGCGAGCCACTTTTCCGGCACCCGCTGCAAGCTGTACGCCACAGGCGTTGCGTACATCACAAACGGCAGCAACATCGGAAGCACATGCTGAACATCCCTGAAGCGGGTCATCAACGCTGACGCTAACAACCCAAGTCCGCATGCGCCGATCAGCCCAACCAACAGCCAACCGACAAACGCTATCAGTCCGACTAGTGAAGGCGTCCATGCGTTCAATAACGCGACCGCAGCAAACACCAAAAACCCAATCCCAAAATCCACAAACGTTGAAAGGATTGTCGAAAACGGCAGAAGCAGCCGGGGGAAATACACCTTTGAGACCAAAGGCGCATTTCCAACCAGAGCCATGCTTGCTTTGGCCAGCGTTGATTGGAACACATTCCAAATCAGCATTCCGGAGAGCGTGAAAAGAAAATACGATCCGTCCCTCGAGCCCAGCCCAGCGATCCATCCAAAAACCACCGAGAAAACCCCGGCTCCCACCACAGGCTGAAACACTACCCAAAGAACGCCCAGCGCGGTCTGACGGTAGCGTAAACGAAGATCCCTCAAAGCCAGCGTCCAAAGCAAATCCCGGTAACTCCAGAACTCCTGAACGCTGTCCCAATTCCAAGGGCGCCGAGGTCGTATCCTCAAAATCTTGACTACAGACTTACCTACCAACCCCGCAGCACTCGGAGCGGCCTTGGACGGATCTACCGCATCAACCAAACCAGCAAAATCATCAACCGCTGAGGTCCCGCCTCCGCCGGGCTCCTCATGGTGATCCGGCCCCGGCGCCAACATTCCTTTCGCACTGCTCATTTGATTTTCCCCTGTTTCCTCCGACCACCTGCATCAAGAGCGCACTCAATCCAGCCGCTCCATTCCTCTATCACATCGCAGGAAAACAAACGATTCATCGGGTTTTTTCAGGAAGTCATCAAATTCAGCCCCGCAGATATTCCCCACACAGAGTGGAGCGCCGACCAAAAGTCCGAGAGAGCTCCGATGGGCGCGGGGTTACATGTGATTTCTTCCCGGTGCCCCAGTGCCCGCTGTTGAGCTGTCGGATGGGACGCTCTGTTAAAAAAGTTTGCGCAGCATTCCCATTAGCTGTGTTGTTTTTATCCAGCACCACAAACCAATGCTCGCACGTACTTTACTCCTAGCATCTGCCACCGCAATCACAGCCGCGGAACCTTCACCAAAGAACGCCATTCCTCTTTGGAACGGCGATGCCCCGATTGGAAACGGTATGCATGCACCTTCGACGGCCGCGATCACTGTTCACCTGCCCCCGAATCCCAGCGGCTCGGCCTTCGTGATATGCCCCGGCGGCGGCTACGGAGGATTGGTCACTGGAGCCGAAGGGCACGGCATTGCGGAATGGCTCGCGTCTCACGGCATCGCTGGCATCGTGCTCGAGTACAGGCTGCCGAAGGGCAACTCTTTTCTTCCGCTAGCTGACGCTCAAAGAGCCATCCGAACAGTCCGCTTCCGATCCGAAGAATGGCACATTCGTGCGGACCAAATTGGAATCATGGGTTTCTCCGCGGGCGGACATCTTGCCTCGACGGCCGGCACTCTTTTCGACGAGGGAAACCCAGGGGCCAATGATGCCGTCGAACGCGTCTCTTGCAGACCAGATTTTATGGTGCTGATCTATCCGGTAATCACCATGGGAGAGAAGGCGCATCGAGGCTCCGCGAAGAACCTCTTAGGCGAAGCGCCCTCCGACGCCGACATAAAGCGCTTCAGCACGCATCTCCAGGTCACCGCGAAGACGCCACCCGCGTTTTTAGCGCATGCTGAGAACGATACTGCTGTTCCCATCGAACACAGCGAGTTGTTTTACCAATCCCTGATCAAACACAACGTGCCGGCTCGTCTTTTACGTCTCCCCGAGGGAGGACACGGCTTGAACCGCTATCAGGGGCCTATGTGGGACCAGTGGCAGAACGACTCACTGCAGTGGCTGAACTCGATTCTCAAACGGTGATTCCTGAGCAGCTTCAATCCCGGAAGTTTTTAAAAGCCAACCCGACACCAAAGTCCTTTGATCTCAGAAACTGAATCACATTCTGAAGGTCGTCACGTTTCTTCCCCGTAACGCGGATCTGGCGCTCTTGGAGCGTGCTTTGGACTTTGGTTTCGTGCGCTTTGATTGCTTTGACGATTTCCTTGGCTTTATCACCGTCCAAGCCCTGCTTGATTTCCAGATCCTGAGTAGCATGGCCGAGTGGCGAAATCTCAGCCTTCTTGCGGTCAACGTTTCGCAAATCTACGTTTCTTTTAGCAAGTTTACCGACAGTGATCTCCTCCAGGCTCTTCACTCGGGAAGCGTCCTCGGCAGATAATACGATCTTGTTCAGCTTTGCGTCCCAATTGATTTCCGCCTTGGAACCCTTGAAGTCAAAACGGGTCACCAGTTCCTTGCGGGCTTGGTTGATAGCATTATCAATCTCCTGCGTATCCACTTCTGAAACAATGTCAAACGAAGGCATAAGTCCCAGAGTCTGATCAAACACCCAGCAAAACCAAAAGCCCAAACTTGCCGCACACCAAAGTATTAAAATCAGAACCAAGCGCCCGTTGAGGGGCAACTAACGCTAATGCCTCAGATGCGGATCCAGAAGAGCGTAATTCGCTGTCGTACAAGCGGAGTGCTGTGGAAAGAACAGGCGCGCCATTTTGTTCGCCTCGGCAACCTGCTCTAAAAGCATGCTCTGGCCCAATGCATCCCGCTCACCCGCGGCTTTTTCGTGCCCTTGGGCTGCGGCAAGATTTAGCCAACAATACGCCTCGACCGAATCCTTCAATGTGCCCGTTCCCGCGGCACACATTTTACCGAGTTGATACTGCGCCTCAGCGTGTCCTTGGTTTGCAGCTTTTGTTAGCCACTTAACCGCTGCCACCTTGTCGCGATTCACTCCTGCTCCCTCGCTGAGCGCCATCCCTAGGTACAACTGACCCGGCGCGTAATCTTGGTCGACTGCCAACGAATAGTAGTAAACCGCGCTTTCCAAATTTCGCTCCACACCGATTCCCTCGGCAAGCAGAAGGCCGAAATTGACCTGCCCCTCCGCATTCCCCTGATCAGCCGCCTTACGAAACCAGAAACACGAAGAATCTGCGCCGATCATGCCAGAAAGGGCTGGGTCAGCCTTTAGAATCAGCGCGAGGTTAACCTGAGCAAAGGCATTGCCTTGTTCTGCAGCCTTTCTAAACCACTTTGCAGCTTCTTCCAGATTGCGGGACACTCCGTTACCTTTCAAATAAACCATCCCAAGAGCGAAGTTTCCCTCCACATTTCCGTCTTCCATCGCCTGCTCCGTCCAGTCTCTTGCTTCCTGCAACCTCTTCGGCATCCCAGGTTCGCGCGAACGCATGCACCAAACCAACATCTGCGCTGGCGCGGCCCCCTCGGCCGCAGCCTTGCTGTACCAGCGCAATGCCTCCACGTGATCTCGCTCCACCACCTCTCCGCGCTCGTAATACATGCCCAACGCCAGCTGACTTGGCACATTTCCAGAATCCGCTGCCGACTTTAGAAGACGCAAAGCAGCTACAAAATCTCGAGGGAGACCCGTATCAGCCCGCGCGTAAAGCATACCCAAAAATGCCTGTGCATTTGGGTCGCCCTGGTCCGCTGCTTTTTGATACCAGATCACCGCTTCAGTCAGGCTTTTGCCGACGCCATCACCTTTTTCGTACATGGACCCGAGGATTGTCTGGGCCTTTGCGTTACCCAGTTCAGCCGATCGGCGGTACCATTTCAGAGCCTCGGAAATGTCCTGCTTTACCCCGCTCCCAGTTTCGTAAAGCACTGCGATTGCAATCTGCGCTTCGGTATTTCCTCCTTCGGCAGCCTGCTTGAAAAACTTAAAAGCTCGCTCAGGGCTCTTAGGCACACCCAACCCTTTCATATAAACGGAGCCGAGGTTTAGTTGTGCCTCACCGCACCCTGCTTCGGCCGTGGTTTTCAGGGTCTTCAAACCCTCCTGAACCTTCTCCGGAGAACCCGCGCTCTCCAAAAGTGAAATTGCATAGGCGCAACGCGCGCTAAAATCTCCCTGATCAGACGCAAGCTTGAACCACCGAGCCGCTTCCTCCGCATTGACCGGGACCCCTCTTCCCCTCAGATGCATGGATCCCAAGTGGTACTGAGCCCGCGCATTGCCCTGCTGAGCGCCCTTTCGATACCACTCCAAAGCGTTTTCCAGGTTCATCGCAACCCCTTGCCCGCTCTCGTAAAGGGCACCAAGAATCGTTTGACTTTCCGCATTGCCCCGCTCAGCCGCTTGGCGGTACCACTCCACCACCTCACCAATAGAGGCTCCACGTTCCTGCGGGGCCAAAGAGGCTGTGTCGGAAAGGGCCAGATGCCAATCAAACAGCCGACCATAGGCCTTCGGCACTGAGGTTCCATCCATCGCGAACAGCTCGGTCGCAGGAACCCTCAGAAAAAACAGAAGACCTGCGCAGAACAAACATGACTTTTTTAAGACTGAGGAAAAACCGGACCCCATTGATGTATGAAAGCATCTTTGGCACACCCTGTCACCCTCGCACATCATGCAATAAACTCATTACACTTACCCCAACCAGCACATTCCCGAATATCTGGCAAATCAACCGGATCAAAATCCCACAGGCCCAATCAGCATCGGTCAGCACTAAGCTAAATGGAACTTATCCAACTCGGTAAAGCTTAACACGCATCAACAAAATCAAGAAACTCCACGATCCTGCTCTCCAACCAGTAACGCGGCCCGCCACGCCAATCCATGAACCCGAGATGCCCCCCATGTGCCGGCGTCTCAATAAAAAAACAAGGGTTAGCATGCGCCTCCTCCCAGGGAAAGGATTCCTCCGCCAGAAAAGGATCATCGACCGCATTCAGCAGGAGACAGCGCACTGTGATTTGCTCCAAAAACTGCCTGCTGCTCGACCTCGCCCAGTAGTCAGTGGCACCCGAAAAGCCATGGAGTGGTGCTGTGTAAATATCGTCAAACTCTCGCAGCGACCGCGCGATCACGTCAGAAATCCGATCTGGAAACCGCTTCCTCTTCTCCTTCATTTTTGCGTTCAGAGTGCTGAGAAAACGTCTTAGATAGATTCGGTTCGCGAACTTGCAGTCCAAAGCTTCGGCTGTAGAACCCAAATCTACCGGCGCCGAAACGGCGACTGCCGCGGAAACCTTCGGATGAGGAGCCGCTTCACCGAGATATTTGAGCACAAGGTTACCGCCGAGACTGAACCCCACCAGAGCAATACTCAGATAATGCGGAGCCGAATGGCGAATTACTGAAGCCAAATCCTCGGTTTTGCCGCAATGATAGCCCGCGAGCAGACGATTCGGAATGGATCCACAGCCTCTGAAATTCCAAGCGAGCACGTCCCAGCCGGCCCTGAACAAAGCGGCTCCCGTGCTGCGAATGTAAACGGCATCCATACTCCCCTCCAACCCATGACACAGAATCGCAAGTTTCCGCGACCCAGAGCGGTGCCAGCCAAGCGAGAGAAAGTCACCGTCGGAGAGCTCCAACGTCTGGCGCTCAAAACACAACGAGCCACGGGTCCAAATCAATCCCCGCAACACAGTTTGCAGATGACCGGCACGCAACCAAAACGGCGCGCTGAACGAAGACTCAAAATGCGGCATAGAAATTCGCGGCCATCATTTAATTGCTAATCAAAATGTAAAAGTGCCCGACAGACAAAATTGTGCGTTTTATTATCGTTAGCATCCCCGCCTTGGTTTGGCTGAGCGCCCTGTCGGGTTGCGCTTCCCCTCGCCGGTACTCCTACAGTTTTGTCCCCGGCAAGACACAATTCTTCGAGGCGGCGTAGCACAGGCTCCCACCTCCGCTCCGAAGGAAGTGCACGATGCGATAACG
>JBILUQ010000235.1:0-6352 GCA_044370935.1 Chthoniobacteraceae bacterium | reverse complement strand
GAATTAGTCGGGCTCCCCTACCGGCACGGAGGAGGACACGTCCCCGGCGCCTGCTCCGGATACGATTGCTCTGGAGCGGCGTCCCATGTGCTGAAGGGTGCAGGCAAACTAACATCCCCGATTCCCTCAACTGCGTTTAAAAGCTTTGGCGAGAGCGGGCCGGGCGATTGGATCAGCATTTATGCAAGGAGCGGTCATGTTTTTTTGGTAGTCGCAGGACTTCGCTACGACACCGGGTATACGGGACAGGAGCACGGGCCGCAGTGGTCAACACTTGGCAGACCCGCGACAGGCTGCGTGATCCGTCATCCATCGGGCCTCTAGATGCGCACTTTTAGGGGAATGGAGCGAACAAACGTAAGATGGCTCTCAGCGCGTTCGCCGCCCCGAAGCCAACTCACGCCTTTCGAACAAAGCACGCTTTAAGCCCGAGGGGCACTCCGTCGATTTTGCAGGAAATTTCATGATCTCCCTCGACGAGCCGAATCCCTTTTGCCTTGGCTCCGCCTTTGAGGACCTTTGAGGAGCCTTTTAACTTCAAATCCTTGATCAGCGTGATGGCATCCCCATCGCTGAGCGGGTTTCCATTCGCATCCTTCACAACTCGCGCTTCAGCGGGCACACCCGCGCCCTGCCACTCGTGTCCGCAAGTCGCACACTCCCAATGCTCAGGGTGACACAACAAATCCGGCATTGAGCACATGGGACATTCGGCTGAATCAGACATAAATTTACGAATTACGAGATGTCTTAAAATTGAGTCTATTTGGCAAAACTGAGCGCGTCATCTTACGGACGATTCGACCTCAAAAGAGGCAGTAAGCCTGAGATCTTCGGAACCACTCCCAAGCATGACTTGGAACGTACCGGGTTCCACCACGCGCTTCCCAGCGCGGTTGATGAGCTCAAGTTGAGAAGCGTGAAGCTTAAATGATACCTTCTTTGATTCACCCGGATTAAGATGCACGCGTTCAAACCCGCACAAGTTGAGTTCGTAGGTGGTCACGCTGCTTGTGTCCTGATGGAAGTACATCTGCACAACCTCATCACCCGCGTGGACACCAGTATTTTTGATGACACAACTCACAACCAAATCGCCGGTGGGAACAATTTTAGGACTGCTTAACTGGATGTTCTCGTACGCAAACGTTGTGTAACTCAGACCGAAACCAAATGGATACAAAGCGCCCTCGGCCATGCTGTCTCCAAAACCATTTGGATCATACCGCTTTGATTGTGTCGCGTGACTCCCTGGTTTGAATGGAAAGTTGAATGGCAACTGCCCCACCGATTTCGGGAAGGTCACCGGCAACCTACCGCCCGGATTGTAGTCTCCGAAAAGCGCTTCGGCGATGGCGGTGCCGCCGGCTTCACCCGGATTCCAAGCCTCGATAATCGCGGGAACATAACGCTGAATCCAATTGATCGAGGCGGGCTTTCCCGTCATCAAAACCGCCACCACAGGCTTGCCTGTCTTCATCAAAGCTTGAACCAGTGCAGTCTGATGCCCAGGCAAATCCAAGCTAGTCCGACTCTTTGACTCGCCGATCGTGGCGTTGGAATCGCCAACACACACAATGACAGCGTCAACGTTCCTCGCCGCTTCCACTGCCTCCTGAATCATGAGTGATTCCGCCTCATTCGGGGGCTCCGGAAATAACTCCGACTCGGGCCACCTCTTATCGGTAACGTTACAGCCAAGCGAATAAGAAACCTCCGTGCCGGCACTTTTGAGGAAAGACTGTATCCCCTCAAGTGCAGAGATCACTGTGCCGCCGTTGGATCCATAGCGATCGAAAGATGTTTCTGTAATTTTCGCAGTCGGCCCGCAAACCAATAAACGCTTTAACGACTTAGAAAGCGGAAGTGTAGCGTTCACATTTTTAAGAAGAACCAGCGATTCGCGCGCAGCCCTAAGCGCGACTGCCTTCGCCTCAGGGGTGCCTATCGAGGCATTAGCAAGCGCAGGCTCAATGTAAGGCGCATCGAAAAGCCCCTCGATGAACTTGACTCGCAACACATCACGAACCCGCGCGTCGATGACATCCATTGAGAGCCTTCCAGCCGCCAATTCTTTTCGGACAGGCAGGATGAATGTCTCGGGAGTTTTGAAAGTCGTGCGCACATTTCCGCCTTCTCTCAAAAACATCGCGGCGCCCTCGTCTGGGTTGGATGCAACGTGATGCTTTGAATACAAAAACTCCACAGCCTCGCTGTCTGAAACAACGTACCCCTTAAACCCCCATTGGTTGCGAAGCCGCTCAATCAGAAAGTCAGAACTACCAGAAATCGGCACCCCATCATAATCGTTGTAAGAGCTCATCACTCCAAGAAGCCCGCCTTCCTTTACCGCTCGCTCCCATGGCTTTAAGTGAAGCATCTCCATCTCGCGAGGAGCCACATGGGGATCCGTCCTTGCATTGCCGTCCCGCCCCCCCTTGGGCTCGCTGTATACCGCAAAATGCTTGGATGTGGCAGCAAGGCCATGTCCACGGATCGCTTGAATCATACGCAGTCCAAGCGCACCCACATGGTAGGGTTCTTCGCCGTAGCACTCAACGACACGGCCCCAGCGCGGATCCCGAGCCAAATCAAGAAGCGGAGCATAAACGTTCCGGTATCCTATTGCCTTGGACTCCTTGGCCACCACGTCGCCAACCGCAGATAACAACTCAGGATTCCATGTCGCACCGAGCCCAATGTCAGCGGGAAAATTCACTGTCTTTCGGTAATTTGCGCCCCTCACTCCCTCGTTGGTATACTCCACCGGAATTCCCAGACGGGTCTCCTCAATAAACCACTGTTGAATCTGATTGAGAGCGCGAACAGTGGCCTCCGGAGTGGCAATGTGAGGGTTATCCGAGTCACCCGACTTACCAACCCCGTTGTGCATTTCATCGATGTTGGCGATTCCGTCCTTCCAAATCTCATTTTTCCAATCCGGAGTCGGCAACGGATCCTTAAGAACACGGCGATAACCGTAAAGGGTCGCAAGCTGGCAAGTCTTCTCATCCGAAGTCATCTGCGATAACAGATCAGAAATTCGCTCCTCGATATTCTTCGTCGTGTCCTCAAAAACGTCCTTTCGCTCGTTTTTGTTAAAATCAATCCAATCATCGTGGTAAATGTTCTTGCTCGACTGCAGCCCAATATGGCCGGGTTGAAGAGCAGCGGCATTCAATTGTGAAGAAACTACCAAAAGCGCGGAAACGCGCAGAGCGCCAGGACAAACGAAGTTGAGAGGCTGTTGAGACAACGAACCAAACGATTTAAAAGAAGCGATTTTCATGGGCGGAAAAGACTGCCAATCTCGCCGAATTGAATGGGAAATGGTAGATTTTTGACAAATAATCCGCGCTCAATGCCGCTGCGCAACCGGGCGTGAAGGACGCACTGGGCCTCTCCCAATATTGCCAAAAGAGGGTGGTGCGTTTTGCGTCCGGAACGGCTGGGATTATATCCCTTAGCAGCGCCCTCCTGTTCCCCGCTGCGTTGGAAAACGGTGGAATCCAAATCCAGACTGAACCCTTCAGCTGGCGCCTTAAACAGCGGCAGCAGCCATTGCCAGAGCGGGCGCCAAAAAGCTTGGACGGTGCCCTGCGTGAAGCGCAAAAACAGATTGCGTACGGTATCTGTGCATGGGAAACAATCAATCCCCAGCATGGAGTGAAGAGCTTTGTCAGAGCGCAACCACTCGCAGTGCGCAAAGCGACTGGCGCCCGCGACCACCGAATACAGAAACGCCATGAGGGTGTGAGCGGGAGGGATGGAATTCGGCGACGTATGCGAAAACGGCATGGTCTCGCTGAGCTTTGGTCCAAGACTTATTTTGTGAAAAAACTCCAAAAAGCTCACCAAGCCACCAAAGGGCGTGACAGCTCTGGCCGTACTACGCAAAAGGATTGGCTTTTTGGACAAAGGAGGGTGAAAAAAGGCGCGTGCCGTTCTGTGCAGAGGTTGAGGTTATTTTTTGTGTGGTAACTCTCTTTTACCGAACCCTCACCCGCAGAACGATGCCTTTTCAACTTCTGAGAACGGGTTCAAAGTGTCAAAATCCGTGCGGACGGATCTGCGCGCGGGCAATCCACAATCTGCACTGAAAGAGACCATAGTTCCGTTGAGTTTAGAGAGACAAGATCGGGCGCAACTCCTGCAAAAACTCGTCTTTTCCGGTAGCTTCGACGATGTCTACCGAACCGCAGTCGGGCGTAGCAAAACCTTGGGACCCACCCAAGTGGCCCAATCGTAGGCCGGATCCTTCAACGCATCCACTCCCCAGCAAACAGTCACTTCGCGCCCGCGCCATTCCTCCAGCGAAATCTCCACCGGAACTTGCTCTCAACCGCTTAGAATCTTCGCGAAGACCTCCTTCCCTTCAACCTCGACTCGGAATGAAGACTGGGAATTGTCTTAATCGTGATCCCGCGACCATTCGCATTTTACTAAGAATCCGGTGCTAGCCCGTGCAATTATCTATCCATTGGGCCGGATAGTGCTGTTACATGCTAGGCCCATTTCGTGCCCGAATGAAACGCATCCCCCTGACTTTTGCCTTCCTACTTGGACTCCCCTTGGCTCTTCATGCCGCCGATCGAAAACCAAACATTCTTTTCATCCTAGCCGATGATCTTGGCGCGCATGACACGCGTTGCTTCTGGAGCAAGTTTCACGAAACTCCAAACATTGACGCGCTGGCCTCGCGCGGCGTCAAAATGACTCAGGCCTACGCGGCCAGTCCCCTCTGCTCACCGACACGCAGCAGCATTCTTGCCGGCGTTTATCCTGCGCGCTCTGGAATCACAGCGCCGGCATGTCACCTGCCCCAGGTTCAGCTTCAGAAGAAACTGGCGGCAGCGAACGCGAATTCGAAGGTTCTGAATGCCGACAGCGTGACACGGCTTAAATCCGAATACTTCACCCTGGCGGAATCCCTGCACGAAGGGGGCTATTACACAGCACATTTCGGGAAGTGGCACCTTGGACATAATCTCACACCGGACGACCGCTATGAACCGAAGGACCAGGGATTCGATGTGGACTTCCCTCACACCCCGAAAGCAGCGGGTCCAGGTCCCACCTACATCTCGCCTTGGAAGTTCATTTCGGATCCGACCATTGTCGGAAAACCAGGTGAGCACATCGAGGACCGAATGTCGGAGGAGGCCGCAAAGTTCATCCACACGCACAAGGACAAGCCCTTTTACATCAACTACTGGGCTTATTCCGTCCATTCACCGTGGAATGCGCGCAAGGACTACGTCGAGCACTTCCAGAAGATCGTCGACGACACCAATCCTCAGCACAATCCCCTCTACGCAGCCATGGTACACAGTTTGGACGACGGGGTGGGCAACCTCATCAGAGCGCTCGACGGAGCGGGCGTAGCGGACAATACGATCGTCGTCTTCTTCTCGGACAACGGTGGATACGCTTACCCGCCGAAAGCCACAGACCCCGAGGGGTTCAGCAATCGACCCGCCACAAGCAATCTTCCAAAGCGCAGCGGCAAGGCTTCGCTGTATGAAGGAGGCACGCGCGAACCTTGCATCATCGTTTGGCCCGGAAAGGTGAAACCCGGCACGGTGAACGATGCTCTTTTTCAGAGCACAGACTTTTATCCGACGCTCCTCTCGATGGCGGGACTCAAGCCGCATGCCGGTGTGAAGATTGATGGCATGGACCAAAGCGGAACGCTGGTTGGTAAAAAGTCTCCACGCGACCTCGTTTTCTGCCATTTCCCACACGGCACTCCTAATCAGGCGGAGCATATGCCAGGCTTCCTTCCCGGCACCTATGTCCGAAAGGGCGATTGGAAGCTGATCCGCTTCTACGCTGACAACGATGACGCAAGCGACCGCTTCGAGCTCTTTGACTTAAAAAAAGACGAGGGGGAATCAACAAATCTCGCTGCGGAAAAACCAGAATTGGTGCGCGAGTTAAACGAACTAATCAACGGCTTTTTAAAAGACACAGAGGCGGTAATTCCTCAAAGGAATCCAAACTACGGGAAAGTCGCGGATTCGACGCGGGGCACGGGCGGCAAAGGCAAGGATCCAAAAGCAAACAACGAGGAGTTTCCCGGCCTTCACGGCTGGAAAGCGCGCGGATTTAACTTTACGGCTGATGGGGGGGTCGTGAATCTCAGGTCAACAAACAACTCTCCATTCTTGGGGATTTCTCCCGGAATCAACGGACCGGCGAACATCAAGTTCCGGGTACGCTCAATGGTTAGCGGCGAGGCAAAGATTGAATGGATTAACTCCGGAAGCGAAAAGGACGGCGGAAAGCCACAGTCGGTTCCCTACACCCTCAAAGGAGGCGAGTGGGAGGACGTCAGTGCAACCGTCCCCGT
>JBILUQ010000292.1:0-4735 GCA_044370935.1 Chthoniobacteraceae bacterium | reverse complement strand
CCAGTCATCACGCTCGGAATGGGGGCGAGGCCGCAGGACGTCGAGATCGAAAGCGTCCGTGTTTTTCGGTATCCGGCCGGATACGAAATGTCGCGGCTGAATTTCCAGAAGATGAGTTATCCCGGACGTGAGGCGGATAGTCCGTGGCGGGCGGCTGCCGCGGAAAGGATCGAGAAAATTCGAAAGGGCGATTTGGTCGTGCGTTTGTTGGATGAGCGCGGACAGCCGGTCTCGGGTGGACGCGTATGCGCTCAATTGGAACGCCACTTTTTCCGATTTGGCTCGGCAGTGTCAGCTGACCTGCTAGCCGCACAGGGTGAGGATGCCGACCGCTATCGAGCATCGATTCAAAGGCTTTTTAGTGCGGTGGTTTTTGAAAACGATCTCAAGCCCCAGATGTATGAAAAGCGGAGGGAAAAGCGCCAGATGTCCGCTCTCGACTCGGCTGTTCAGTGGCTCGAGAGCAATCACATTCAACTCAGGGGGCATTACTTGTTTCAGAATGCAATCAACTCCACAATGCCGCAGCAAATCCGAGAGTTGGGGATGGCGAAGTATTGCGAAAAATTGCGGGAGAATATCCGTGCTCGAATTGACTATGTGGGCAGCCGAGCTTGCGAATGGGACGCGGCGAATCATCCGATCGCATGGCCAAGCGCAAAGCTACTGACGCAAAGCGAGGGGTTTGAATCTATCTGCGAGGATTTGATCAGGGAAATCGCAACACTCACGCCGCTTCCGCTGGTTCTAAATGAGGACAATCTGAGCGATCTCAAGGAGCGGCAAGCGCATGCCACGTGGGAGTTGTTGAAGCAGTACCGACAGAACGGACTCAGAGTTGATAAGCTCGGACATCAGGCTCACTATCACCTTGCGAACTTGATTTCCCCCGAGGCGTTTTTGAAGGTCGCCGATTATTACTCCGAAGTGGTGCCGACGCAATTGGTGACGGAGTTCGACGTGAGAACCAACGGAGACGATCAGTTAGCGGCTGATTTCACGCGCGACCTGATGACTGCTGTTTTCAGTCACCCGGCTTTTGACGGATTCCTGTCGTGGGGTTTCTGGGAGGGCAAAGCCCACCACGGCGAATGCATGCCGTGGCGAAAGGATTGGTCCCCGCGCCCGAGCGGGCAAATGCTTGAAGAGCTGCTAGGCAACACGTGGAGAACGCGCGTGAACCTCGCGGTTGGCGCGGAAGGCGCGGTTGGATTCAGGGGCTTCTATGGACGCTACATTGTAAGCCATGTGTCTGATGGAAAGACGCTGGAGGGTGAAGTGGATTTTACCCCCTCAAAACTCGAGGCTATCGTCAGGCTCCACCCAAAATCGCAGGCTGAAGGCAATGCACGATGACCGGCGCGATGGAGCGATGGAGCGTTAGAAAAATGATTTTATCCATCGCAAATCGGTGGGTTTCCGGGTTGCTGCCAGCCCCGATCCATACCGCTGTTTCTTGTGTTTCTGCCGGGCTCCATTTTTGGCCCCTGCACCGATGCCGGAGGGCGGTTGATTTCCGGGGGTGTGTGGCAGGTGTGGTCTTGCTCTGGTTTTGGATCGGGGGCAGTCTTTGAGACTCCAGCGGAATGTATTATGAATCTTGAACTCGCGAACAAAGTAGTTGTCATCAGCGGCGGCGCCAAGGGGATCGGAGAGGCGATCACAATGGGTTTTGCTGCAGAGGGTGCGGTGGCGTGCATTCTAGGGCGGAATCCGGTTGAGGCAGGACAGTTGTGTGCGCGGGTCGCGGAGGACGGTGGGAGGGCAGAGTTTTTCCCATGTGAACTGACTGACGAAAATGCTGTCAGGGAGGCAGTGGGTGCGATTCTGAAGAAAAACGGGCGGATTGACTGTGTGGTGAACAACGCGGGTGTCAATGACGGGGCGGGTCTCAGTGCTGGGGTGGATGCGTTCCGGGCGTCGCTGGAGAAAAATATCGTCCACTGTTTTGTGCTCGTGCAGGCCGCCATGGATGCATTGATCCTCAGCCGCGGCTCCGTGGTGAATGTGGGCAGCAAGTGTGCGAGCACCGGACAAGGCGGTACGAGCGGGTACGTCGCCGCGAAGGGTGCGATGAATGCATTGACGCGCGAGTGGGCGATTGATTTCGCGCCGCACGGGGTGCGCGTGAACTGCGTGATTCCAGCCGAAGTGATGACGCCGATGTATCAAAAATGGATCGCCTCAAGACCCGATCCTTCCGGCGCTTTGGCGGCGATCGAGAAGACGATTCCATTAGCGCAGCGCATGACCACCGCTCGCGAGATTGCGGATGCGGTGCTCTTCGCCGCTTCACCTAGGAGCAGCCACACAACGGGTCAGATCATTTACGTGGATGGCGGTTACACGCATTTGGATCGGGCTGTCACGGCTAGGGGGGCTTCCAAATGAGAATGTCGCCGGAGCGGCATGGAGGCGTGCTTCGTCTGCGCGCCGGGTGTTATGAGGAGTACAAGCGTTATCATGCGCGGGTGTGGCCGGAGGTGCTAGCGTTGATCTCGAGCTGTCATATCCGGAACTATTCGATATTCCATCACGACGGCTTGCTCTTTGGTTTTTTTGAGTACTGGGGCGACGACTTTACGGCTGACATGGACCGGATGAAGGCCGATCCGGTGATGCGGCGCTGGTGGGATTTGATGGAGCCCATGCAGGAGCCCCTCCCGACTCGGGCGGAAGGGGAGTGGTGGGCGCGGATGGAGGAAGTGTTCCGGCACGAATAGCAGGCGGCTTCGTGGAGAAGCCGGCAAGGCAAATTAGCGGGGGAGCTGACTTGCCGCTTTGGTTGTGCTAACACTTTGAAATGGCACTTACCCCTGAAGCTCTGGCCGCCTTGAGGCAGGATTATTCGCAGCGCGGACTACTCGAGTCCGAGCTGGATGCGGATCCGATCCGCCAGTTTCAGGTGTGGCTTGCGGAGGCGCAGGCGCAGGGGATTTTGGAGCCGAATGCGATGTCGCTCTCGACCGTGGACGAGCGCGGGCAGCCTTGGTCTAGGATCGTGCTGCTTAAGAAATGCGATGCGGCGGGTTTTTCGTTTTTCACCAACTACGAGGGAGGCAAGGCGCAGCACATTCGGGGCGAGGCCCGCGTGGGGCTCACGTTCTGGTGGGGTGCTCTGGAACGGCAGGTGAACGTGGTCGGCGCCGCCTCGAGGGTCGCCCGCGAGGAGAGCGAGGCGTACTTTGCAACCCGTCCGATTGCGAGCCAGTTGGGTGCGTGGGCTTCGCTCCAGAGCTCGTTGCTCTCGGGTCGAGCGGAGTTGGAGGCGTGTTTTGCCGAGGTGGAGCAGCGCTTTCGGGGTAAGCCGATTCCCTGTCCGCCGAATTGGGGCGGATTCGTGGTTAAACCTTCCAGCATCGAATTCTGGCAGGGACGCAGGAGCCGTCTGCACGACAGGTTGCGTTGCACAGCTACGGCCAGTGGTTGGAGGGTGGAGCGGTTGGCTCCTTGAGTGGCACCGAAGTGTACTTCGGTGCCTCGTTGATAAGGCGCGTCCCGAGGGGCTGCGATCCGGAATGCGATCCGGAACGAGGGTGGCTTGACGGATATTGGACCGAGGCTTCGTCGGGGCTTTCGTTAAGCGCCTGGGCTTTCGTTTCTGGATGCCCACCAGATTGCACCGAGGATTGAGGAGACTGCGAGGAATAGGGCACCGAAAGTAAGCATGACGGCAGGGGGTTTGCCTTAATCATGAAATGCAGTCAATGCCATTTAGTTAAAATGACAGATTTGAGCTTTTTCACCCAGAACTTGAGGCCTCATCGGGTTGCGCTTGCACCGGCTATGCAAGTTTTGTGTCCAGCATGTCTTCAAATACCTGTCTGTACATTGCCTTTTTCATATTCGGCAGCCAAGCAACCTTAAACTCCGAGGGGCTGATCCACTGATAGGCTTGGAATTCGGGGTGGGGCAGGTCGAGGCGGATTGCGTCCGCTGGCCCCGAGTAGGTGGCGAGGAAAAAATACTGGTCCTTTCCATCAAAGCCGCGAATCGGCCCACCATCGTAAGTGTAACGGTAGGGACCTTTCTGGGCGCTCACGCGGTAGGATGTTTTGTCCACTCCGATCTCCTCCTGCAACTCGCGAAACAGCGCCTGCTCTAGGGTTTCGCCATCATCCACGCCTCCCTGAGGAAATTGCCAGGCCCCGGCGTTCCCGAGGCGCTCGCAAATGAGAATTCTGCCGCGCGCATCCATGAGGATGCCGGCCACGTTGAGACGAAAATTCCCCGGGTTGCTCATGGAATAAAGGTTACTCAGCAACGGTCTCCGTCTTGGCGGCGGTTGTTTTCGGTTTTGCGACCTTTTTGCCGGTGGGCTTTGTACCCTTCTCTTTCGGGGCTCTGGGTTCGAACTCGAAACCGACCTTGTCGCCGTCTAGCTTGAGGAAAGCAGAAAAAGGGCGCCCTTTTTTGGATATAAAACGGCGCAGCAGGTCGGTTTTGCCGGTCTCGCAAAGTTTCTTCGCCTGCTCCTGCGGGATGGGTTGCTGGAGGATGAGTTTTCCCATCCGGAACTTGCAGGCCTTGGTCACCGCTCCCTCGCACAGGTAGGCCGAATCAGTCTCGACCACTTGCGCTTTTTTGCACATGGGGCACAGCGCCACACGGGGGGCGCTCGAAAGGTCGAGGGAGGCGGCGTTATCGGGGTTGTTGCTCTCGAAGTCGAAAGATTGTTTCCACAGCGTCGCTTCGTTTAATTGCACTGAGGCACTGAAGAGTCGGCCTAGCTTGG
>JBILUQ010000291.1:0-4739 GCA_044370935.1 Chthoniobacteraceae bacterium | reverse complement strand
GACGGGAAAAAAAATTGCGATCAATGACGCTGTGCGGCGGTTCGCATTCCGGCGGCGTCTGCAGTTGCGTCACATGGACGGATTGACGTTTGATTACCTGTTTGAAATCGCCAAGGAATTGGAGGCAAGCCAGTCGATAATGCTCCTTGGAACGGGAGAAAAAGGGAGTGCTCCTTTGGTTTTTCAAGCGAACGGCCGATCCTACAGGGGGTTCCTTGAGGGGAAAACCAAGGGAAAATCGTACCAGCTTATTTTGCATTTAAGCGACATGGAGCTGAAGCCGCCTGCTAACTCGAAAGAAAAGTAGCCTTATGTCCGATAAACTTTTTTCAGGAGGCACCCCGCTGGGGATAGCCGGCCAGTGGGGTGCCAAATTACTCGACGCTGGGCTTGTTGATAAACTTGCTGCGTACAAACGCAGAGTAGCGGGTAATTATCGGCCACTGGCGCCTTGTGATATCGACGCGTTGGCCCCGGGGAAGATGTGGATCTCGCCTAAGCTCGACGGGGAGTTGTGGTTTTTGGCGTCTTGGAAAAGCGAGGTTTTTTTCGCGAATGCGAAGGGAAGTGTCATTCATGGTGCTCTTCCATTTTTGCCAGAGCCTTTGAAGGCGCTGCCGGAAGGGACGCTGATTGCTGGTGAACTCTACGCACGAGTTAATGAGCGGCGGAGCAGGGTGGGGGATTTGGCGGCAGCCATGGCAAAAGGAAAATCTGCAAAGGTGGATGCTGTTTATTTCGCCGCTTTTGACTTGGTTCAGGAGGCAGGCTCGCCGTCTTTAGCCGTCTATTCGGATCGCCACGATCGATTAAAAGCGCTTCTGCCTGAAAAAGGAAATGTGGAGGTGATCCCAGTCGAAGAAGTGTCGACGGCATCGGATATTCGGAAGCGCTTCGAGAGCAAAGTTGAAAGCGGTGAATTAGAGGGCTTGATTTTAAGAACGCAAACCGGGCTGATCTACAAGATCAAGCCGGCCATCTCGATCGATGCGGTGATTCTGGGCTATACGGCTAAAAACGATCAGCCTGATTGCGCGCGGTCCGTTCTTCTTGGGCTTACCAAGGAGGATGGGACTGTGCAGGTGCTTGGAGCGTGTGGAAACCTGGGTGGAGATGATGCTCGTGCCGCGCTGTTTGGGCGCATGTCTAAAATTGCGGCTGTCTCAAGCGTCAGATACGCCAGTGACAGCGGCGGGCTGTATTCCTTCGTGAAACCCGAGATCGTCGTCGAGGTTGAGGTTACTGATTTTCAAGCAGAGCAATCGAATGGCGATGTGTCACAGGCAATGGTTGTGCAGTTCAGCGCGGACGGTTGGAACCGCATTGGCATGAGTCCGTGCCCAAGGCCGATTCACCCGGTGCTGGTCAGGGTCAGGGACGACAAGAGAGCGGATTCGGTGGATACCCGCCTCTCGCAGGTGGCGGGCTATGCTGCCACCCAAATTAACGGCGGTGATGGCGGACCCTTGCCGAAGAGTGAATTGCTTCGAAGGGAAGTGTGGATCAAGGAGTCGAAGGGCAAAACCGCGGTGCGGAAGCTTTTGGTTTGGAAAACGAACAAGGAGGCTCAGTCCGAGGGCCGCTTCCCGGCATATGTTGTTCATTGGACCGACTACAGTCCGAGCCGCGCTGAGCCGTTGGACCGGGAGGTGAAACTTGCTCCCAATAAAAATGACGCCCGCAAAATCGCGGATGATTTGGTGAAGGAGAATATAAAAAAAGGTTGGGACAAGGTTCGATAGTCGAGCGTATCCCGCGCCTTGATGAGAAAATTCAGCGTCTTTTTTGCAATGGGGTTGCGCCGCTCTTTAAACCACGGTTGATCATCCCTCCATCACTGGAAACATCGCCTCCATCGAAATTGGCTTTATTTTTCCGACAGAAGCGGGCGTTTAGACATCCAACTTCATTTTGGATTGAATATTCAGACAGGCGGGATTGATGCTCCTCGCATGTCATCTGAACCGAACCCAACCGCCGTCTCCCCCAGTCGTTCGAAGGTTTTCCTGAGCTACGGGCACGACCCTGACTGTACGGAACTTGCGCGGAGGTTGCGCGACAGGCTCGAGCCCGAATTCCGCGTATGGATGGATGAAAGTCAGAGGGATGGCTTGGGCATTCGGTTTGGCGACGACTGGCGGAACGAAATACTCAAGGGGATCAAGCAAAGCGACTGCATGCTGGCGCTTCTCTCAGCGCACTCATCCCGCAAGCCCGGGGTCTGCCGCGAGGAGGTGGCTCTGGCGCTGGGGCCTCTCAAAAGCTACGTCTACACCGTTTTGGTCCAACCTGTTTCTGATGTCAGGCCGCCCCTTATCCTCAGTCAGCGGCAATGGTTGGACATGCATGAATGGCGGCAGAAGCTTTCAGAGCCGGACTTTGACAAGTGGTTTGACGAAAAAGTGACCCAAATTCTGGAGGCTATGCGTCGAAAGTCGGGGTTCACCGGCGAAATGGCCGAACTGCAGCGCAGGCTGAATCCGCTCAGCCAGGTATCCAACCTGCGCGCGGCGGAACAGGGATTCGTCGGACGACAGTGGCTGCTGGGGCGCCTAGGTGAGGGAAGGTCACCCGCCGGACGTGCACCGGAACCGGGTGAGGAACCTCTTGGCGAAATCGAGCGATGGGCGATTGAGGAGCCCCATAAGCGGGTCTTCTGGCTGTGTGCTGACCCCGGTTGGGGAAAGTCGGCGGTCATCGGAAGACTGGCCCATGCCCAAAGGGCGCGCGTGCTGGCAGTCCACTTTTGTAGGCACGACGAAGAAGACTCCCGCCAACCGCACCGGGTGATCCCAAGCCTCGCCTATCAGATGGCCTCGCAACTCGACGACTACCGTGGCCAGTTGCTGGAGGCAGTGCGCTCACGCCCCGATTGGACGAGCGCCTCCGCAGGCGATCTGTTCCGGCAGCTGATTCAGGAGCCTCTGGCTCACTGCATTGAGGGAGGACGCAACGCCTCCGAGGAGTTGGACGGACACGCAAGCGGACAGCACCAGCGGCGCCTCATTGTGATCGACGCGCTTGATGAGTGCGTGGACGCCAACGAGCGCAGCGAATTTTTGGACGTGCTCAGCGAACGGATCAGAACCCTCCCCGAATGGCTTGGTCTGGTGATCTCCAGCCGTAAGGAGCGTTCCGTAGTCAGCCGGTTCCGCGATTTTGGAATTTTCGAGCCAAGTAAATTTGAGGAGTCAAATCTGGCTGACCTCAAACTTTACGCTAGGGACTGGTTGCAGCGCCTGGCCGATTCCGGAAACCTTCCCAATGCGGACCTTGAACGGGCGTTTGCATCGGTATCCACGGCGAGCAGGGGCAGTTTTCTCTACTTGAGACAACTCGAACACGCCTTCGAAGAGGGAATCATTGAAGCTGGGGACTTGCCGAAAGCCGACATGCTCCCTCCGAGCCTGGGCAAGATTTACGCGCGTTGGTTTGAGAAAAAATTCGTACCTCGTGAGTCTTATGAATCCGAAGCGCTTCCTCTTCTGGAATTGATGGTGGCGGCACGCGAGCCGCTTCCAGAAAGTCTTGTCGGAATTGTTCTCAACTGGGACAAGCGGAGGAGAAAGCGGACGGAGGAGAAGCTTGGGTCTTTGATTCGAAACGAAGGCGACCGATTGCATTTTTTTCACAAGAGTCTCGCTGACTGGCTTCTCGATGAGGAAGCGGCAGGCTCTGATTGGATGGTGGACCATCAGGAGGGACACCGCAAATTTTCCGAAGAACTCGTCAAGGCGTGGAAATCCTCTCAACTGCCTACGACACCCGCAACGGGAGCTCAGACGCCGGGGGCTTTCGGCAATTGGAGCGCGGATGCCACCGGATATGTGCTGCGGCATCTCCCGCATCACTTGCTCCACGCGGGCCAGAGGGATGCTCACGCGGCGCAACTCACTGACTTTTCCTTCGCAATTGAGCGCTGCCGTCCGCGGGAGATTGAGTGGTTTTTGGCGGATTATCGCAACGCGCAGACTGACACGTTCACGCCCGACCTGCGGTGCTGGGCGGATGCAATTTCAAAACACGACGGCGATCTCAGGGGGAGTTGTGAGGAGTGGCCGCCTTCCCACGCCCTGCTTCAACTGGCGCAGAGACACGGAGACAACAGCGCTCTCACACAGGCAGCACAGGAATGGATGGATCAGGGGCTATGCAACTGGCCGTGGATGGCAAGAACGTCCCGTCCCGAAGATTTCCGATCCCAACAGAAGACTTGGATTGAGCGGGATATTCCTCTGGGCGAAGCCGAAACTTGGCTACTCAAAGAGGTCGAACTCCAAAAGGACCAAGGACTGATTGTCGCGAGTCGCGGCCCAAAAAGCGGAAGACAAATCCAGTCGGGCGAGGAAAGCATGACTTTCGACCATGCGACGCGGATCTGGCGCGGCCGCGAGTGCCTAAGCGTCCTGGACCTTGTAGCGGAAGGAACCTGGCCCGCTGAGGGGAAAAAGTCGCTTGGCGGCCAGCCCACGCTCCTCGGAATCACGTGGAAGCCGACCCCGGGCGGCGTCTTTGCGCGATTTCACATTTCAGACATCTGGCTGGATGAAACCTCTATGCAGCGCGAAGACGGCCGTCTAAAGCTTGTTGACGTCGCCGCCTGCTGGAACGAGCCGCCGATCGTGGCCTGGGTCCAGAGCAACCCAAAAACCAGTACATGCCAGATCAAGGTGTGTTGCATTTCGACCGGAAAGCTGGTTTGGCGAACGATTCTGAGGTCCGCGGCGGTTTGCGGGATC
>JBILUQ010000059.1:0-16972 GCA_044370935.1 Chthoniobacteraceae bacterium | reverse complement strand
CGAAACGGCGGGCCTGGTCGGTGATGAATTCCGAGTTCAACATCCCCAGCGCCTGCGTCGGCACCGTGCTTGCAAAGCGCACCGCGCAAGGCGTGTCGGTAGCCGCCTGGTCGTGGTCGGAAAGCAACGGCACCGAAAGCGTTCGCTTCACGTGCACGTAAACGCTGCGGCGCGCAGTTTCCTCAACGCCCTGCTTGGGCCAGCCGCTGCCCGGTCTCGATTGGGTTTCAAGCACCGCATCCGGCAGTGGGGGATGCACCGGTTCCCCGTGCACGTCCAGTTTCAAAAGACCCGACGCCCAGAGGATCGAATCGCGCAGCTCCTCCGCAGTCAGTCTGCGCATTGGGTAGCGCCACAAAAGCGTGTTCTCTGGATCCTTTTCAAGCCCCGTCTGCGCTGCGCTCGAACTCATCCGGTAAGCCCGCGAATTCATCAGCAATCTGTGCATCTCTTTAAAGCTCCATTTCTTTTCGATAAAAGTTTGAGCGAGGAAGTCTAGGAGTTCGGGGTGGGTGGGTTGTTCTCCCAAACGTCCGAAATCGTTCGAGCTTGGAACGATTCCCCGACCGAAATGGTGCTGCCAGATCCGGTTCACCGCCACCCGGCTCACCAGAGGGTTTTCCGGCTGAGTCAACCATTTCGCCAGAGCGGTGCGTCGGCCGGAGGACGCGTTGCGCACCGGAGATGCTTGCGCCTTTGCGGGATTCTGGCTGAGGGAAAGCGCCGCTGGAAACGCCGCTTCAACCGGTTCCCCGAGACTCTGCGGGTTGCCTCTGCGATGGACGGACAGCGGCGGCGGGGTGGTGCCGACCTCGGATACCGCACTGAGTTCTATTCCCAGCGGCCGCTTCACTTCGGCAAACCAGCGTTCGGTGTTTTGCTTCACGCTTTTGAGAAAGTCCCCGCCGGTTTTCTTGTTGATGCGCGCGGCGTCCTCCGGGCTTTTCCGTTTGAACGCCTCCTCCCATTGCGGCGCATCATTTTTTTTGTCCCAGATGATTGCGGCTGGGAGCGCCGCAGCGTGCTGCGTGTTCGTTCGAATGCAGAGGTAGTTCACACCCGTGTGCAGGAGGTTTTTCGGAAGAATCGGCGGGGCAAACATCAGGGTCCGGCGGCCCTTGGGAAGTCTGTTGTTGTTGAAGATTTGCGTGCCGTTGATGAAGAGTTCCGTGTGTCCTTCATACTCGAATTCGAGTGCGACAAATTTTGGGATTTCTTTCAGCGCGAAAGTGCGCCGCACCCACACTGGCGCTCCTGCGAGGCTTGAGGCGGCTCCCTTGTCCGAGTCCCATTTTGAAGAGTCAAAGCTCTCTTCTTTCCAGCTCGAATCAGGCTCAGTGAAAGTATGCTTCACGCCCTGCTCAATACCGGACTCGCCCGAGGATGCGCTGTTAGGGGTGGGCTGAGAACCTGCACCGGAGTTTTGTTCGGTGTCCGGCTTGGAGTCGCCATTCCCGCTGTCCTCAAGGAGTTCTTTAAAGCGTCGGTTCTCCGCTTCGATACGCTCGAGGGCTTCGAACTGTTGCTTTTCAAATTTTTTCTTTAGCTCCGGCTGGTCTTTCGGGAGCCAGTGGAGCATCTGGTGGCGTGTTGCGGAGTACTCCTTCATCCCGTGAAAAAACGCCATGAAGCTGTAGTAGTCGCGCTGCGTGATGGGGTCTTTCTTGTGATCATGGCAACGGGCGCAGCCCATCGTCATTCCCATGAAAACTTCCGAAGTGACCTGCACGGTGTCGGCGAGTGAATCGTATTTGGCCAGTAGCCTGTCAGCCGGTTCATCGTCATACTGTCCGAGGCGCAAAAATCCGGTGGCGGTCAGGCTCGCCTGAGTCGGTGACTCAAGCTCGTCGCCCGCGAGCTGTTCGGTGATGAATCTGTCGTATGGCAAGTCGGTGTTAAAAGCGTCGATGAGGTAGTCGCGGTAGCGCCAGATGTTTGGTTTGAGGCTGTCCCTTTCGAATCCCTCTGTCTCCGCGTACCGGACGAGGTCCATCCAGTGGCGCGCCCATTTTTCGCCGTACTGCGGTTTTGCTAGCAGTTCGTCAATGAGGTGCGGCCATGCTTCGGGGGAGGGGTCGTTGACAAATTTCGCGACTTCGGCAGGTGAGGGGGGCAGCCCGATCAAATCGTAGTACGCACGGCGCACCAGCTGCTCTTTGGACGCCGGCTCGTTGGGTTTTAGTCCAGCGGAGTCGAGGCGTGCCGCCAGAAAAGCGTCCACTGGATTTTGACTCCACTCACCGTTTTTAACCGTGGGCGGTTGGGGGCGGTTGACGGGCTGATACGCCCACCAGCTTCGCGGCGCAGACACTGATTTTTCGCCGGAATGCGCTTCAGAGGTTTTCGCAGTTTTGATACTGGTTTTCTCAAGAGCCGTGTCGTACGGCGCACCCATGGAGAGCCATTTTTGGAGAATCGCTATCTCCTCGGGCGGACGCTTGCCGGAGGGCGGCATTTCATGCTCCTTGTCCTTGTAGCTCATCATCTCGAGCAGAAGGCTTTTTTCGGGAGCACTCGTGTCGATCGCCGTGCCGGTTTCCCCGCCCTTCACAAGCGAGAGCTGTGAGGTTAGTTCCAGCCCTCCCTTGGTTTTCTCGCCTCCGTGGCACTTGATGCAGTTCGCCTTGAGGATCGGATACACCTGGTCGCGGAAAAAAGCCTGAGCCTCCGGGCCGGCGGATTGCGTTCCGGCGGCATGGAATCCCGTGAACAGCAGCATGCCCAAGGCTGCCACGGCAGGGGATAGAGTTGTATTTTGGGTGAAGAAAGTCATGGGGAGATTAGTGCGGGAAGTAACCCAGCTTCGCCGAAATTTGCGCGGCCGTATCTTTGACCTGTTTGCCGATTTTCGGGAAGTCCCGGGCTGGAAGTCTCGAGGACGGGCCCGTGACCCAGACCGCCGCGACCGGATGCCCCTGTCGGTTCAGTATCGCAGCGCCGATGCAGTGCGCTCCTTCGCGCTCTTCGCCGGCATCCACCCCGTACCCAGTCTCCCTCGTCTTTTGAAGCTCTCTGCGGTAGTCGGAAGCGTTTTGAATAGTCTGCTCGTTGAAGCGGGTAAAGTGCATCTGGGCCATGATCGCGTCTGCCTCCGCGGTCGGAAGCGCCGCAAGGATGGCTTTGCCTGGCGCGGCGGTGTGGAGCGCAAAGCGCACCCCCACGTCGACTACAAACCGGAACGGATGCTTGCCGGAAATCTGCTCGATCACGATGCCCTCCGATCCGGAGAGGGTGCCTAGTAGCACCGTTTCCATCGTGTCCTCGCGAAGGGCGCGCATGGCCTCCAGGGAGCATTCGGTGACGCTGCGTTCGCCGCTTGAGGTGCGGCAGCTAAGGCGCAACAGCTTCTGGGTGAGGCGCAGGCGTTTGTTCAACTCGTCCCGCTCCAGGTAGCCGCGCTCTTCCAGCGTGCGGCTGATGCGGAACACGCTGTTGCCTGGAATCTCAAGCGCGGAGGCGACCTCCTTCTGAGTCATGCCCTCGGGGGCCCCGCTCAAGAGTTCGAGGATGCTCAGGGCGCGGTCCAGATTCGGGACGCTGTAGCGGGACTCTGGTTTGACGGGGGCAAGCATGGGTTTCTGGGAATTCTTGGGATTGATATATAGAACCGGCGCTACGGGTCAAAGTTAAACAACCGAAAAGGGCGCCGGATCTTTGAGCTTTTCTTCGCGGGGATTCCAGTTTGCTCAAACGCTCACTTTTTCCGCTCCGAGGCTCAAAACGCGACGGCAAATCCGGCGGAACGCAGGTGCTCAAGGCTTCTTGCAATGCCTTGCCGTGTGTCGGCGAGGGGTTCGTATTCGATCAAAAAGGTGCCTTGATAGTTCGTCTGTGGCAGCAGTGAGCGGAAGTCAATCCCGCCTGCAGCGTCTCCCACGGCGCATGCCACCCAGCCGTCCCCGGAGCGGACCCAGTCCTTGAGGTGGCAGTATGTGATTCTTCCCGCCAGAAGATCCACCGCCAACCGGGTGTCGCTCGGATCCGCGGCGCGGATATTGCCCGGGTCATAGTTGAACCCGACGCGTTCCGGAAGTCCCGCGATTAGCCGGCGAAGTGCGTTCCGCTCAGTTGTGGCCGTGTGTGAGTGGACGGCGGAACCGTCTTTTTGGAAACGGATGGATCCGTGCGTTTCGATTGCCATGGTGAGCCCGAGCTTTTCGAGCTCCGCATCGCATTCAATCAGGGCAGATAGCAGGCGGCTCCAGATCGCTTCGGTCATTTCGGAAAGAGGCGTGAATCCTGCAAAAAACCGGACTTGTTTGGCTCCGCAAAGCGCCGCCGCGCGGGATTGGGCGATGGCCTTTTGAACCTGTGCCGCATGGAGTCCGACGTCGGGCAGGGTGAAGTCGTTTTCAATGCAGCACCCGTGCGTGACGATGCCCGAGGAGGCGGCCAGCGCGCGGAAATCCGCGATCTCGCGCGCGGTGGGATTTTCCGAAAGGCGCCCGATTTGGTTTCCTCCGATGCCAAACTCGAGTTCCTTGAACCCGAATTCGGCTGCGATTGAGAAGTGCTCTTCCATCGGCAGGTTGCGGAACCCCCATTCGCCGCATCCGGTCTTCAGCGGTTTCAGAGGGGAAAGCGGGGAGTGAGGTTGGTTTTCGGTCATGGCGACTCGGAGGGCGGGAGTGGAACGGATCGCGGGCAAAGTGAGGAGGGCGGTGCGTTGACAGGTAGCGCTGTTGCTATCAGTCAAAATCAGACAACCGCCGGAGCTGAGTGTTATTTGGGTGTTTCTCGTTCGGACCACGGATTTTTTCGGGTGCCGATCTGAAGCGTGGTCCTCCGGTTGCGCTTGTTTCTCTGAGGGGGTGTGGTTGGGTAGTGAGCCGTCAGGCATTCTCTGGCGCATCCCCCCTTATGACCAAAGAAAAGCTTTCCCTCGTAGCACTCACGTTGATGAGCGTATTGGTTCCACTTTCCAGCGCGCTTTGCGCCCCGCAGTTTTTTGCGGGAGCCGCCGCCAGCAATATCACTCCGGAGATTGGGGGCGACATTGTCGGCGGTTTTGTTCCGGTTCCGGCGACGCACGTGCACGATGAATTGCATGCGCGCTGTTTGGTTTTGGACGATGGCGTTACAAAACTCGCGCTGGTGGTGTGCGACCTATTGGGGATGCACCGGAGTGTTTTTGAGGAAAGCAAAAAGCTCATTGAAGATGCGACGGGGATTCCGCCGAGCCACGTGCTGATCTCGGCCACGCATACGCATTCGGCCACAAACGCGCTTGGTGAAAAGGTGCGGCCGTTTGCATCGGATGTGGCGCTCACGGAATATCAGCGCTTCGTGGCCCGCCGCGTGAGTGACGGCGTTCGCCGCGCCATCAGTGTGATGCGACCTGCTGAAATTGGCTTCTTCACGGTCGACGCGTCCGAACATGTTTTCATACGACGTTGGTTGATGCGCGAAGGAAGCGTGCCGGCGAATCCATTTGGGAAAATCGACCGGGTGAAGATGAACCCGCCTTCGGGAAGCGCGGATTTGCTGGAACCCGCCGGACAGCCGGATCCAAGCGTTTCGGTGATTGCGCTGAGAGAACCCGGTGGACGGTTGATATCGGTTTATTCCGCGTATTCGCTGCACTACGTGGGCGGGGTGGGGCAGGGCCACGTTTCCGCGGACTACTACGGGATGTATTGCGAGGCGCTGAAAAGAATGCAGTCCGATGGAGCGCAGTATCCGCCCTTTGTCGGTATCATGGCCAACGGAACCAGCGGGGATGTGAACAACATTAACTTCAGGCAACCGCGCTCTAGGATGGAACCGTACGCGCAGATGAACGCGGTTGCGGAGGATCTGGCGTCGAAAGTGCATGCGGGGTTGTCGAAAATTGAGTGGCAGAAAACGGCGAAACTGGACGCGAAACATCAGGTCCTGTCCGTGCGCTGGCGCGAGGTGGATGCGGCGCTCTTGGAGTGGGCATCGAAAACTGAGGCGGCGGCGACCGCGGAGACGCGCAATTCTCTGCCCGTGATTTACGCAGGGCGTGTGCAGCGGCTTGCCCAAGCTTCGGCGGAAACGAAGGCGCCGGCGCAAGTGCTCCGGATCGGCGAGATTTGCATCGGCACTTCGCCCTGCGAGACATTTGCGGAAACGGGCTTGGAGTTTAAGCGGCGCAGCCCCTTTGCGCATTCGTTCATGGTGGAGTTGGCCGGTGGATACTACGGGTACCTGCCGACGCCGCGGCACTTTGAGTTGGGCGGATACGAGACGTGGCCGGGCACGAATTATTTGGAACCGCAGGCGGCTCCCATGCTTATGGATGCGCTGCTGGAGATGGCTTCGGCGATTAAGGGTCCGGGTGGGAAGTGAAGTTTTGCCGCTCGTAGCTTAAAGTCGCCGGTGGAGCTTGCACGCAGATTGGAGGAGGAGTCGTTTCGAAGTATTTGGTATGGCTTCTCTCGAAGTCAGGGGGAACAAGCCTGCCCGCCTCGCGCCGATTCCAGTGACGGTTTGGCTGAAAGTGAGTTTTGAGGCCGGCGCTGAGGGTTCAAATCGCGAAAAATCCAGCCGCTCTAAACAAAAAAATCTCGCGTCCTAAAAAAACGACTATTTACGGACAGGCCTTATTCAAGGTGATTTTGGGGATCGCCTCTCAAAGTCTGGTTCCGCCGATAAAATTTCCGCCTCTTTCGAGTTGCAGGAGGTTTGTTGTTGTCACGCAGGCGATTTCTTTAAGTGCCTCGCGGGTTAGGAATGCCTGGTGCGCGGTGATGAGCACGTTTGGAAAATTCAGCAGCAACGATAGCTCGTCGTCGTGCAGCATCTGGCCGGAGAGGTCTTCAAAAAAGATGCCTTCCTCTTCCTCATACACATCCATTGCGATGCCGCCGATCCGGCCACTCTTGAGCGCAGCAAGGAGTGCGCTGGTGTCGATGAGCTTGCCTCGACTCGTGTTGACAATGAAGACTTCAGGCTTCATGAGCCCGAAAGTCTGTGCGTTTAGCAAGTGGCGCGTTTCTGGCAGCAGCGGGGCATGTAGCGAGATGATGTCGCTTGCCGCCAGCAATGCGGCGCGATCCACATAGCGGATTCCGTGTGCCTCCGCCCAATCCGGCGCAGGGAAGGGGTCGCAAGCTAACACCTCCGTTCCAAAGCTCCGGAAGATCTGCGCGGCGATGCGGCCGATTTTTCCCGTGCCGACGATCCCGACGGTTTTGCCGTAAAGATCAAAACCGACCAATCCGCTGAGCGAAAAGTTGAACTCGCGCACGCGGTTGAACGCGCGATGAATTTTGCGGTTGAGGGTAAGGAGCAGTGCGACGGCGTGCTCAGCCACGGCGTGCGGCGAGTAGGCTGGCACGCGCACGACGGCGAGTTCGAGCGAGCGCGCGGCGGCCATATCCACATTGTTGTAGCCAGCGCAGCGAAGGGCGAGAAGCTTTACCCCGAGGGCGGCCAGGATTTCCAGCGAAGCGCGGTCGGCCTGATCGTTGACGAAGACGCACACGGCGTGCGCGCCTTTGGCGGCCGAGGCAGTCTCTGCGCTGAGCCGGAATTCATGGAATCGCCACGCGATGCGCTCAGCGCCAGGTGCCTGGGTGAGATATTCTCGGTCATAGGGCTTCGTGTCGTAAACGGCGATTTGAATCATGGCGTTTTAACTGGTTGAGGCGCACGGAAGCGTAGCCATTTTTCCCCCTCCACGGCGGCGAAAGTAAGGATGCCGATAGCGAAGATGTAGAGCCAGGCTTCGGCGCGCACGGGGGCCGTGTGAAAGAGGTGGTTCATCACAGGCAGATACGTGAAGGCAAGCTGCGCCAACCAAGTCGCGGCTATGCCTGTAAGGAGCCAGCGATTGGAGAAAAGGCCTACGGCAAAAATTGAGCGGGTCCGACTGCGGCAGTTCAGAAGGTAGAAGCTCTGAACCATCACGATGACGTTGATGACGGCCGCGCGGGATTCGTCAAGATTCGTGCCTTCGATGCCGTGCTGCCAGGCAAAGAGCCCGAACGCGCCCGCAGTCGAGATGAGCGTCACAAGCCCTGTACGTATGAGCAACGGGAAGGTGAGCAGCGGTTGTTTTGGGTCCTGCGGCGGGCGCTGCATGATGTCGCTTTCACTTGGCTCGAAGACAAGCGTCAGCCCCAGAAAGATGGCGGTCACTAGGTTGATCCAAAGCAGTTGAGTGGGGAGCATTGGCAGTGTGATTCCGCCGATGATCGCGACGAGCAGGATGAGCGCGACGCCGGCATTGGTCGGGAGAATCCACAGGATGAATTTCATGAGGTTGTCGAAGACGCTGCGGCCCTCTTCCACGGCGGCCTCGATCGAGGCGAAGTTGTCGTCTGTAAGAATCATGTCGGCCGCTTCCTTCGACACGTCGGTGCCTGTAATACCCATAGCGATGCCGATGTCAGCTTGCTTGAGCGCCGGCGCGTCATTGACGCCGTCGCCGGTCATGGCCACGACGTGGCCGCGCGATTGCAGCGCCTTAACCAGTCGCAGTTTCTGCTCGGGTGCGACTCGGGCGAAGACGGAGGCGCGCTCCGCGGCGTCAGCTAGTTCGCCGTCGGTGAGATTTTCCAAATCGCGGCCGGTCAGCCCGACGATATTCGATCCACCTTCCAGGCCGATTTGTGCGGCGATGGCCGTGGCCGTGAGAACGTGATCGCCGGTGATCATCTTGACGCGGATGCCCGCGGCGCGGCACTTTGCAACTGCCTTGATTACTTCGGGACGCGGCGGATCGAGTTTGCCTTGGAGGCCTAGAAAAGTAAGTTCGTCCGCGATGTGCTCGTGCTCCAGGCCGTCGTGCGTATTCGGCATTTGACGCCTGGCGAAAGCGAGGACTCGCAAGCCGCGCGCGGCCATTTCTTCGGCGAGGTGGAGCACTCGCGCGCCGTCCAAGGGCGCTCGGTTGCCATCCTCGCCGAGCGCATGGGTGCACTTGCCGAGCAGGGCTTCCAGCGCCCCTTTGATGTAGATGATCTTCGGCTGCTCGGCCGCGCCGTGGAGCGTGGCCATGTAGCGGTATTCCGACTCGAAAGGGATGGTCTCGATTCGCGGCATGCGTCTGCTCATTTCTTCTTCCGTAAGCCCCGCCTTCTGCGCCGCTACGATCAATGCGGCCTCGGTCGGGTCGCCTTGCACAACGGTCTTGCCGTCGTCGTTGCGGACGATTCGGGAATCATTGCACAGCATACCCGCGCCAAGTGTTTCGATGAGCGCGACATTCTCACCGACAACGACCGGCGCTTCATCAAAATGAAGTTTTCCCTCCGCCTCGTAGCCGTTGCCGGTGACGTGGTAGAGCCGCCCACCGGAATAGATTTCCCGGACGGTCATTTGATTTTGCGTGAGCGTGCCGGTCTTGTCCGAGCAGATGATGGTGGTGCTGCCGAGCGTCTCGACGGCGGGCAGCTTGCGGATGATCGCATGCCGCGCAGCCATGCGCCCCACGCCGATGGCCAAGGTGATGGTAACCACGGCAGGCAAGCCCTCGGGGACAGCTCCGACCGCCAGTGCGATCGCCGCCATGAACATCTCCGGCCAAGGCTTCCCGCGCAAGATTCCTGCGACGAAGATCAGCGCCGCGAGCGCGAGTATAACATAGAGCAGCAACCGGCTAAACTGCGCAATCTTGCGTGTGAGTGGCGTCTGCAAATCCTCAGCGAGATTCATCATCCCAGCGATCCTGCCCATTTCGGTTTGGTCGCCGGTGGCGAAGACCACGCCTTCGCCCTGACCGGCGGTGACGAGCGTGCCGGTAAAAGCGATATTGGTGCGGTCGGCGAGTATCGTGTCCGCAGGCAGCTGCTCGATTTGTTTCTCGGCAGGGAGCGATTCGCCGGTCAGCGCTGCCTCCTCGATATGCAGGTTGCGAAGCTGCACTAGGCGCAAGTCGGCCGGCACGCGGTCGCCGGCTTGCAGCAGCACAACATCGCCCGGCACCAGCTGGGCAGAGGGAATCCGCAGTTTCTCGCCGCCGCGTCGCAGCGTGGTATCGGTGACGACCATTTTCGCGAGCGCATCGATGGCCCTCTCCGCCTTCGCCTCCTGGATGTAACCGACGATGGCATTGATAAGGGCGACTCCGAAAATGACTGCCGCATCCGCCCACTCGCCCATCGTCGCGGCGATACCTGTGGAGGTGAGCAGGATGTAAACGAACGGTTGATGGAATTGCAAAAGAAAGCGCATCCATTCTCCGCTCCGCTTCTGCGTGCTCATCCTATTCGGCCCAAACTGTCGCAGCCGCGCCGCCGCCTCGGCGGGTGCGAGGCCAGTTGCCGGTTCGCTCCTGAGCAGCGCGGCAGCATCGGTGGCCCGCAGCCCGTGCCAGGGGGGTATTCGGTCGAGGCTGGTTCATGCTATTGAATTCGTTTTCGCCCCCCTTTTTTTTAGCGCACACCGCCAAAACACCGGGCGCGCTAGCAGCAGAAACCGGGGAAAACGCAATTTGCAATCAGTTCGATTCCGCGGATCCAGTTGATCGCAACCGTCCGCCCAACCCCGTTATCGCGGCGGGGATTGAGGCGAGCAAACGATTGTCAGAAATTGCCTGTCTCTGAGTCTATAGGGTGCGCGTGCGTACCCGCGCCCAACCCGGTGCTATCGCGATCCTGGCAGGGTTTTCAAGGCGCTCCATCCAGTCACTTGAGTGCGAACCATGACAGCGAAAGACGCCGCGCCGTCCTCATCTTGTGGGTTCAATTTTGCCAGTCTGTTGGAACTGCTGCCAGTCGGCAGCATAAGCCGCGTTTAAGAGCCAGGATGCGGTGGATCGGTCCCCGTCAAAATCGGCGAATGGCGCGGTGGAGAGTTTTTGGTAACCACCGGGTTGCGCCGCCCAGTTCTGCCCAAGGTGGCCGCTTTCAAGAGCGAGAGGTCGGAGCTTCACGGGGCCGCGTGTGGCGTCGGCCTCGGCCGGAACACGGGCGCTAAAACTGTGGCGTAGGAAGCTGAATACAAGCGGCCATGTTTGCTCACCGGGGCCGTGGCCGGTCTTTGGCTCGACGGCGGTGTTCCACAGGGCCCGATGGTTTTTTCGCAGCGCACCAACCACCGCGAGGTTTTCCTCTTTCGAGGGGCGCGAGAGGAAATGATCGTCTTCGCCGAAAATCACCAGGCCCGGCACTTGCGCGCCTCCGGGTTGGTACACTTGAAACGTGATTCCCGGCCGCATCGAAACCCAGCCCCACACACGATCCGGCACATACGAGGGGAACACGGCGGAGAAGCCGGTGCCGTTTGAGTGTCCGTAAAGAAAAAGTGGCGCGTGTTCTAATTCAGGATGTCCGCTTCTTGCACCGAAGGCTCTCAAGTGATCGAACAGCAGGCTCCTCGGCCAGAAGCCGCGCTGCATGGGGTTTCCGGTAAACTTGAACAAGCCGAGCTGCAGTTCCTTTGCGAGCGCCCGCAAGTCCCCGCGATGAAAGAGGCTCTCGCCGCTGCCATGGCCGGACATGACGACAATCCCTCGCGCGGCCTGGAGACCCTCCGGCAGCCAGAGATCAAAACGCACTTCCTCCCGCTGGCCTTCGCCCTTTTGTTTGACGGCCTCACGCCAATGCTCGTCGCTCACCTTCCAATCCCAGTTGCGCCCCACGATCTGTTGCGGATCGGGGGTTCCCCATTTCGCCTCATCGAGCACGCCGTTCCAGCTCGTGGTGTCCTTGTTGATCGCGTTCGCACTGACCCAGCCGAGGCTGTGGCTCTCGGGCAGTTGCACAAAGTCTCTCCATTCCGTGCCACCCTGCGCCTGCCGGGGCTGGGCCCACTGGGTGTTGAGCCAAGGGAGTACTTTTTCCGCCCAGCGTGCTCCATGTTCGCGCAAACCGGGGCCGCTAAAGTGCACGCCACGGCCCTCGCGCTCGCGGAGCCCTCCTTTGAGCGCATCGGAATCGGGTCCCTCAAGCGCGATTCCGTCGTGCCATAGCGCGGCTTGTGCAGCGCGGATGTCCTCGCTGCCCTCATCACCCGGTACATGGTAGCTGGCCTGTGCCACAAACCACGGTGCCGTCCAAGCGATAGCGCGCCGCGAGTCGGTGATGATTTTTTTTAAATACTCGCCGTAAAGTGTGCCGGGCAGCGTGCACGCAGGGTCTTTTTGATTCGCGTCACTCTCCCCCTGATGCCAGAGCACCGCGCGAAAGCCGTTTGGTCCTGCCGATTGCATCCGGGCGACAAATGCATCGTAAGCCGTGCCTTTGCTCGCCCACGATCCGTTTTGGAGGTGTTCAACCCGGCTTAGGATGGTTGGTGGATTTGGAAACGTTGCGCCCTTGGGCAACCATTCGCGCACACTCGTGGCGCCGATGCCGCACGCGATGATCCCCACCGGCACGTTTTCCTTTTCCGCGATGGCATCCGCAAAAGCTGGAACGAAACTTCCCCCGCCGCCACTTGCGCCCGGTTGTGGATCATCTGCGATACGCCATGCCTTTCCATCGAATGCGACTACTTTTCGCGTTCGGGTTGTCTGTTTTTCTTCGCCGTGATTGGCCGAGTTTGACTGCCCTGCGATGACAAACACCTCGCCGACTCCCACATGAGCCACGGTGCCGAGTGCAAGTTGTTTGCCCCCGTGCACCACCTGTACCTCCAGTTTCCACCAACCACCCGCCGGCGCATCAAACGCGGCGATGATCTTCCGGCCCTTCACCGAGTTCACCTGCACCCAAGGGGTCTGTCGTGCGTCATTCACGACGCGGACCTGAACCGCAGCCTCCGCGTTGACTTCTTCGGACAATTCACCTGCGATGCGCAGCAGTCCTTTCCCCGGACTGCTCCGCTGCACGACTTGATAGTCGAGCGGGGTGTTCAACGTCAGATCAACCCCGTGCAGCGAGGTGGTGGCGGCAATCAGAATGGCAATGATACGGTTCATGGGGTTCAGACGGTGGGTTCAAAAAACAAGGGTGGCGAACTCGTGAAATCTGGCACTTGAACAACTCCTCCGCAGCAACCATCCAGAATGTCATCGGCGTTATTAATCGCTTAAGTCGATTCAGTCGACTTTCGAATCTCCAGCCGCATTTTCTCAGGTAAATTTTCCGAGGCAGCGAGAAGGAAACTACAGCCGATGAGAGACGTCATGAGCTCAGTGACTGGAAACTACCGGACAAACGCAGGAATGATCCGCTGTGGCAGGGTTTTCATGGCAAGAGTTTGGTTTTGACCTTATTTCCTCAACTCGCGCGCGCGCTGTCGTCGCGGGGCGCGCTATATTTTCTTCCAATTTGAAGCAGCGCAAAGCGCTCTACATCGCGGGCATACCCAAAGCGGAATCACGTTGGTTTGGAGCGGAGCTTGACGACAAATAAAACTGGAATGCGGTCCAGCAATGGATTGAGGCCAGATTGGTGGCATCCCGATTTCGGCTGTCTGAGGACCGCCACGCGGCCCTGAATCGTGTTTGATACATGTGCGGGTGGCCGGGCTTTCGATTTTCGTGGGGGGCAGAGGTGCAGGAAGGCATCGCGCTTGCGCGACAATTCTGTGCGAGTGAACTGCGGAAATTCACCATAGGGAGCATATGAAAAATCCGGGGATCGGAGGACGCTGCTCGTTTTTCGGCGAGAAGGGCTGAGGAAGAAGGGCTGAGGAAATGATACTGGTTTTGAATTGTGGGGTGTTGGTTCGGTGGGAGTCTTTTTGTGTGTTAATGAAGTCAATTATTTGGAATGGTTTATGACATTTAATTCGCTTTTTTTTCTTCTAACATTGGTGCTCCTTCTTGGGCTCTACTTTGTCTTTCCTCGGAAGAGATCGACGGCCGTCAAGGTGGTTGTGCTGCTTTACAGCTATTTCTTCTACGGCATGTGGAATCCCAAGTTCTTGGCCTTGCTCGTCGGGTCTACCGTCATGGATTACTGGCTGGCGAGGTTCATGGAGCGGTTCCCGGGACATAGGAAGACGTTGGTGGTGATGAGTCTGGTGTTGAATCTGGGCATGCTGGGGTTTTTCAA
Source organism: Chthoniobacteraceae bacterium (assembly GCA_044370935.1). Taxonomy (GTDB): domain Bacteria; phylum Verrucomicrobiota; class Verrucomicrobiia; order Chthoniobacterales; family Chthoniobacteraceae; genus Chth-196. The sequence goes on along the minus strand of JBILUQ010000059.1, from coordinate 3,059 downwards.
ATACTGCAACTTCTTCCTCGAGACATTCACGCGTCTCATGGGGTATCTGGGAGTCGGCTGGCAACCGCCGCATGTGGATGTATTGTTGCCGGTGGGGATTTCTTTCTACACGTTTCAGACGTTAAGTTATACGTTGGATGTATATCGTCAGGAGATTCCGGCGCGGCGCAGTTTGCTGGATGTAGCCTTTTACGTCGCATTCTTCCCGCAATTGGTGGCGGGGCCCATTGTGCGGGCCAGCGATTTCCTGCCCCAGATCGAGAAAGAGGTGAAAATCAGCCGATCTGCTATAGCCGATGGACTTTTTCTGGTGCTCTGCGGGCTGTGTCTGAAGATGGTCATGGCAGACAATGTCGGTCAATACGTGAACGTTCTCTTCGAAAACTGGGCTCGCAATAGCGTGGGGGAGAACTGGGCTGCGGCGCTGCTGTTCGGGATCCAGATCTACGGCGACTTTGCCGGGTATTCGTTGGTGGCTATTGGAATGGCACGGATCATGGGGTACGAGTTTCTCTCGAACTTCAAGGCACCATATGGCGCGCTGGGATTCTCGGATTTCTGGCGTCGCTGGCACATCTCTCTGTCAACGTGGCTGAAAGACTACCTGTATATTCCGCTGGGAGGTAATCGCTTGGGTCGAGCGAGGACGTATTTAAACCTGATGGCGACGATGCTCTTGGGGGGCTTATGGCATGGAGCCAGCATGATGTTCGTGCTCTGGGGCGGTATGCATGGCACCTATCTGTGTTTAGAGCGTTTGGTGAGTGCCCGTCTTCGCGCCTCGGGTCGGTCTACCTCTTGGACCATGCTGGGACGTTTGCCAGCGCGTGCGTTTACCTATCTGGCGGTATCTGTGACGTGGATTCCGTTTCGAGCTCAGACTTGGGCGCAATGCACTGGGATGCTCCGCGGTCTTGTGATCGGGGAGAAACATGTGAGTACCCCGGTGCTGGTAAGTGGAGCACTCGCTCTCGCAGTCTTCGGGGGGCACTGCGCTTGTCAGCAGATGTGTATCCACGAGTTTCTGAGGCGGCGCCCGCAGTTGCGTATGATGGCGGCGGTTGTGATGATGCTTGTGCTGTATTATTTCAGCGGCGAGGCAACGCAATTTATCTATTTCCAGTTCTGAAAACCGAGATTTACGGGGATCTATGAAGCTTTTGCTGCAGTCTGTGGTAATGTGTGCGCTGGTTGTGGGGGGCGTTGAGTGGGCTTTTCGGGCGTGCGGAGGAATGCCGTCGGTGGTTCCTGGCATGACGGATGTGGAGTTTCGATGGAACTTGAGCCGGCAGTCCGCGGGGCCTCGGGTCTACGTGGTGGGGGATAGCCGGGTAGGGTGGGGGGTGGCAGAAAAACGTTTGAATGCCGCATTGAATGCGGGTGGGCAGACCCCGTTACGAGCTATGAATGCCGGGCTGCCGGCGACGTCTGTATCCAGTATTATTCAGCTATTGTTGAAACCCCAAGTGACGAAGGGGCCAGCGATCCTGATTCTAAACTACAGCCCTGCTGGGTTTTATCATTTTGCCACGCGACCGGCGCGAGATGGCATGGACGTGACATCCCAAGACTACTTGGACGAGGAAATTAGGGCGGTTATCAAGCAGTATCTCTACACCTTTGACCAACCTTGGCGCCACTTAGTGGGGCGGTTGTTTTTACTTCAAAAATTCCGCGATCTTCCTCGCACGGTTGGGTTCGTCGAGCGGCGGGTATATGCGGATGGCTTCATTAACGGTTTCTTGCGCTACAACGACGGATCACCGGTGGAACCGGCTAGTTTTCAACTCGACTACTATCGCTCGATTGTTCAGCAAATAGAGAATGAGAGGAGCCGTAGTTTAGCTCGGAAGGCGGAAGTCTGTTCGTTGGTGCAGCAGGCACACTCCATGGGTTGGATGGTGGCGCTTGTGCGCCTTCCCGTGGGAGCAAAGATGCGGGAGCTGGAGACAGCTTTACCATTGGAGTTGCAGCCTGAGACTTTGGCAAAGGAGATGGGTATCCCTTATGTTGACTATTGGGCAACGCCGGATGGTCAGCGTTTGACGACACAGGATGAATCTCATCTCACCCCGGACTCGGCCCGTGCGGCGGCCCCGATGCTGGCGAAAGACATCAGACGATGGTACGTTGACACGGGATCGTCCAGCGGCCTGAGGTGAATTCGCTTTTCACCCCATTTCCGCATCTGGCGAGCGCGGTATCGTCGCGTGGCGCACTAAGCCTGGCAGCTTCACACAGTCTGCCACCGTCGGCCAGACAATCACGGGAGCGCCCGCGTAGCGGCAGCGGCGGCGGCAGATCATCGACAAAATGCCGCAGCCCGAGGGCTGCTAGAATTCCGCCGCAATTTGAGCGAGGTCTTTTTGCCTCTGCGCATTCAATCCACTCGCCGTACTTCAACCGTGAGCGCATTCATTTTCGGGGCGTCGTGAATGTAAAGCAGTTCGCCGGGCGCAATCTCGCGAATGCTGGTGTAGTTAAAGCCGACTTTATCGGAGATGACATGGTGACTTGGCCAAGTCCTGCCGCCATCCACGCTGAACATCAGACAGCTCGCCGGCCTTCCGTAACTGCACGCCAACACACCATTGCTCATCAAGCAGAGATCGGGGAGCACTTTGCCGACTTCAAGACGCACAGGCTTGCTCCACGTCTTGCCACTGTCGCTTGAAAACATCTGTTTCATCTGCGAATCGCGGTCGCCGCGGATGACGGCGGTTTGCTCCGTCGCGCTCAAGCGGCAGACCGCCGGTTCGCCGCCCGGACCGATCGTCGAAAAATACGTCCAAGTCCTGCCGTCATCGGTACTGCGCACGAGATGGGACATGCGCACGGTATCGGAACGTCCATCAGCAAGCTTCACCGCCTTCCGGCTCCAAACGACCATCGTGGCGCCGCCGTCCGCATCGTTCCAGATGTGGCGCTCGCAGATGATCTGATCGCCCTTGGATTCGTTGGTGAATTCTTTCGGAAGAACGATCTCATTGTCCACCATCTCAAAACTCGTGGCGTCCGGATTGAGCAGGGAAGTCTTGCCGCGCACGCGCCCGTCTTCC
>JBILUQ010000290.1:0-4804 GCA_044370935.1 Chthoniobacteraceae bacterium | reverse complement strand
TCGGTTGGAATGACCGACACGACATTTGTGCTCCCGACGTAACTAAGCGCCCGAATCTCGTCCGTTGACAAAGCTGTAATTATCTCAGTTGTCAGGACTGCGTATGAATCTGTGTAATTGGCCATGGTCTCGTTGTTTTAACGGTTGAAAATGAATGAATTGCTGTCTGCTTTTGTCGTAGAGATGTCTGCGTAACCCGCCCATACTTCCGCATATGCTTGGGTTGATCAAGCACTTTATATACTTTTAAACAGCCGCGCACGTGCCTCAAAGCGAATCTAAGCTCCTTCAGCGAAAGCCTAAGTCACCGTCTGGTTCCTCTCAAATTCAGCACAAACCAGGCGTTGCGCGCGGAGCATTTGCAACGCAAAGCAAGCAAAGAGTTTTATTTCCAACAATACACCTAACCAACGCTCACGGGCAGAAAGATCGCTAATTTATCGCGATCAAAGACTGCTCAACCCAGCTCGATTGGCAGGGTTGTCGTAATCCAAAATATTCGCAGGACGTCATTTTCACTCAAGAGAGATCGAACATGAGGGTGCGACATCTTCATCGGTCGCCGCAGAGCTTCAAAGCGGAGCTTGCGCGCTCCGGAGCTTCACCCAGAATCTGCCTGCTGCTCAAAGATGCTCATCCACGCTCCCATTGTACTCCCGGTCTCCGCGCCACCCATTCCGGACGGTGCGGTCCGGGTGATTGGCAACGAAATCAGAGAACTCGGAAGACAGTCGGATTTGATCGCAGCCCCGGGTGAGGAAATCCTGCAACTGGAAGGCCAGATCCTGCTGCCCGGACTCATCAACGCCCACTGTCATTTGGACTACTCATGCCTGCGCGACGCCATTGCACGCCCGAAGAGCTTCTCGGCTTGGATCAAAAAGCTCAACTCCATTAAACGGCAACTCTCCGACGCTGATGTCCTGGAGTCGATCGCCCGGGGAACCGAGGAGGCGCAAATGTTCGGGACTACGAGCGTTTGCAGCATGGCGGCTTTTCCCGAGTTGATGAGCCGCGTCCCGGCGTCTCCGATCCGGATCTGGTGGTTCTACGAGATGATCGATATCAGACACCGCGTGACATCGGAGGAGTTGGTCGCGGGCGCACTTTCGTTTTTTGACCAGAAACAAGACCCGCTCCGCTCTTTTGGTCTGAATCCACATGCTCCATACACAGCCTCGCTGCTACTTTACCGTATGGCACGCACTTGCGCCGCCGCCAACAACATGCTCCTCACAACGCATATCGCGGAGTCCGCCGGTGAGTCCGAGATGTTTAGGCACGCGCGCGGTGACCTCTTCGAGTTTCTGAGCGAACTAGAGCGTCCCATGCATGACTGCGGGCACGACACTCCCTTCGGATGGCTCTGGCGCAACGGGGCAATCAACGGCGACTGGATCCTTGCCCATATGAACGAGCTTGAGTCCTCCGATTTTGCCCTCTTGGAAACTCTTTCCAGCGACACCACGCCGCACATGGTGCATTGCCCCGGAAGCCACGCTTATTTTGGCCACAGGCTGTTTGCGTTCTCGCGCCTGAAGCGAATCGGGGTGAACCTTTGCACTGGCACCGACAGCCTCGCGAGCACAAACACACTGAGTTTGTTCGAAGAACTTCGCAGACTATCAACTGCCGAACCCTCCCTTCGCGCCGACGAGCTTCTGGAAACAGTAACCCTTGCGCCGGCTAAGGCACTCCGGAAGCGCGATAAACTCGGGTGCATCAAACCCGGCGCCCTCGCAGACCTCATTGCCGTGCCGGGGACGGGATCCCTCAGCGAGGCAGCCGCCGAAGTGGTCGAGCACAGGGGGCCCGTCTCCTGGATGATGATCGATGGCTGCGTGAAGGCACCGGTAGCTTCGAAGCTTGGCCAGAATTGAACCCAGAGCGGCTCGCTCGGGACAGAACATTCTACTGTTGCAAAGCTGCGCGCATCCGACGCAAAACAAGGGATGCTCCGCCCCCCCTCCCCGTTTGTCTGCAGAATAGCCGCCGCCAGCATCTGCACCCTTGCCGCCTACAATTCGAGTTTGCCGGCGCAAGAAACGCCTCCCAAAGGCGAGGTGCTCGAATTCCAGCTTGAGGGCGGCAAAGTATTTCCCGGCACCTCCAGGAAATACTGGATTTACATCCCCGCAAACTACAACCCGTCCAAGCCCGCCTGCCTTTACGTCCATCAGGACAACGTCGCAAACAACGCTCCTCTGGTTTTTGATGAACTGATCGCGAAACGGGAGATGCCCGTCACCATCGGGGTCTTTGTGCAGCCCGGCAGAGCGAAGTCGCTCGTTCCCGGCGGCGGCGACCGGGTCAACCGCTCCTTCGAGTACGACTCAATGAGCGCGGACTACGCACGCTTTATCGAGACAGAACTTCTGCCCGCGGTGCAGTCGCAGAAAAGCTCGGACGGCAGGCCCATCGTGCTTTCAAAAAATCCCGACGACCGCGCCATCGGCGGACACAGCTCCGGCGCCATCGCCGCGTTCAACGCCGCGTTCCATAGGCCGGACCTTTTCCACCGCGTTTTCTCAGGGATCGGCAGTTTCACCGACATCCGCGGCGGCGACCATGTGCAGTCCCTTGTTCGAAAAACGGAGCCCCGTCCCCTGAGGGTGTTTGTGCAGGATGGCGCGCAGGATTTGAACAATTCCTACGGGGACTGGTGGATGGCCAATCAAACCCTCGAGCGCGCTCTGCAATTCTCCGGCTACGAAGTCGCGCACTCCTGGGGCGAAGGCGGACACAACGGAAAAGAAATCGCCGTGATTTTCCCGGACGCAATGCGTTACCTTTGGAAAGACTGGCCTGCGCCGGTCAAAACGAGCGAAGGACCGGACGCCTTTCGCAAGCTTTTGATCCCGGGTCAGGGCTGGGAACTTGTGAGCGAAGGATACAAGTTTTTGGAAGGGCCAGCCGTGGATTCAAAAGGCATCCTGTTTTTCAACGATGTCGGCAACAGCAAGACCTACCGTCTCGACACACGGACTCCGAACGCCGCGCCGGAGCCGTTCATCGAGGAGTCGGGAAAGGGTGACGGTCAAGCTTTCGGACCTGACGGACGCCTTTACGCGGTCGCCGGTGGCGAACAGAAGATCGTCGCCTACCAACCCGACGGGGCGATGGACGTCATTGCGGACGGATTCCGGGGCAACGATCTTGTGGTCCGGCACGATGGCGTTGTGTACGTGACCGAACCCGGATGGGACGGGAAAAGTCCGAGCAAAATATGGATGATCAAGCCCACCGGCGAAAAGAAGGTGGTGGACACGGGCTTGAAATTCTCGAACGGCATCGCGCTTTCTGCCGACCAATCGCTGCTTTACGTCGCGGACAGCCGCAGCCACTGGCTCTACAGTTACCAGATCCGCGCTGACGGATCCCTTGCCAACAAACAGCGGTTCTTCCGGCTGGAAATGCCTGACACCTCGGATGACGCCGGCGCTGATGGCGTCGAGGTTTCGAGCGACGGGCGGGTTTTTGTGGCGACCCGCATGGGGGTGCAGGTCTGCGATCCCGCCGGCCGCGTGCAATGCATCATCCCAACACCAAACGGCAAGGTTGCGAATCTGGCCCTGGGCGGCCCGGGGCTCGACACGCTGTACGCGCTATGCGGTGACAAGCTTTACAAGCGCAAGGTGCTCGCCAAGGCGGCGCCCTCCTTTCAGCCTCCCCTGCCAACCAAGCAGAACGGCGGATAACCCATGGCCGCCCCGCTTCCCTGCCTAACCATCGCCGGACCGACGGCATCGGGCAAATCCGAGCTCGCCATTCAAATCGCAGAGCAAATCAACGGGGAGATTATCGGCGCGGATGCTTTTCAGATCTACTGGGGAATGGGGGTGCTGACCGCCCAGATTCCGGAAAATGAAAGGCGCGGCATCCCGCATCATTTGGTGGGCTGCATTGATCCGATGCAGGATTTCGATGTTGCAAGCTACCTGAAACTGGCGAGGGAGAAGATTATTGAGGTGCGGGCGGCGGGCCGGCTGCCGATTCTGGTGGGGGGAACCGGGCTTTACATCCGCGCGGTGCTCAAAGGACTGGCCGAAGGACTCCCTGCAGCGGATCCTGCCCTCAGGGTGCAACTGGACGCTGAGGGACTGAACCATCTGGTCGCAAGGCTGATCGAACTCGACCCGGCAGCAGAAACCCTGGTCGATCTCCGGAATCCTCGTCGGGTAATCAGGGCGCTTGAGGTTTGCCTTTTGACTGGGCGCCCGTTCACGAGTTTTCGCGCGCCCGAGGAGTCGCCGCGCCCGCCGGTCGGGATCTGGATCACGCGCCCTCGGGATGAATTGCATGAGCGGATTGCCCTCAGGACGGAAAGCATGTTCGAACAGGGAGCGATTGAAGAGATCGCGAGCCTTGAAAACAGACTGGGCAACACGGCAAGCCAGGCGATCGGCCTTCAAGAGATCCAAGCTTTTCTAAAGAACCGCATCTCACGAGCGGATCTGCTCGAAACTATCAAAACAAAAACGCGGCAATACGCGAAACGTCAGGAAACATGGTTCAAGAAGGAGCCCTATCTCCTCGGTAGCACCAAGCAAGCTGCCCGTGCTACCGCGCTCGACATTCTCAGCAAGCTTTCTTGAAAGCCCGTCCGAGGAGCACCCGAGCATGGTGGCTTCCAGATCCATGCGCACTCAAAGCTGCAATGAAGTTCTCTGGAGATAAACCACTACAAGTAGAGAGGCAGTATCCGAAATTTTGTGTGTGGATCGGGTTTACTCGGTTTCACTTTTTGGAATCAGCGAGCTGATTCCAAAAATCTCGAACCAAATTGGATGGCAAATTGGCTGAT
>JBILUQ010000058.1:0-17104 GCA_044370935.1 Chthoniobacteraceae bacterium | reverse complement strand
GAGAAATGAATCTTTCGCGCCATCTCTCAGATTCAAAGCCGGGAATCGCGTTCGCGCGCGGTGCTGCAGGATCGGGCTCGATGACGCTTCTGCTTCACGGGGTGACGCGTCTTTTGGACGATTGGGAGCCTGTTTTTGCAGGGTTAAGTGCCTACGGTGACATCGTGGCATGCGACCACCGCGGTCATGGAAGGTCCGGGCGTGGCTCCTCTTATCTTGTGATGGATTACGTGGGGGATTGCGTTGGATTCCTGCGAAGAGAGATTGGCTCGCCTGTCACGCTCGTTGGCCATTCGCTTGGGGCAATGGTGGGTGCGGCGGTCGCCGCAAGGGTGCCGGAATACGTGAAAGCGCTGGTGCTTGAGGATCCGCCTTTTGAAAGCATGGGTTCCAGGATTCTGGGAAGTGGCTGGCAATCCCAATTTATAGGGATGCAGTCTGTCGCCCGGCGGGCGTGTGAATCCGATGACCTGACAGGTCTGCTCGCAAAGGTTTCGATTCCCCAGACCGACGGAACGGTGCGAAGTTTGGGCGAATTGCGAAGTAGTGAGTCTTTGAAGTGGAGCGCGCACTGCCTGCGATACGTTGATCCCGACGTGTTCACGCCCCTGATCGAAGGCCGGTGGCTGCATGGCTACGACCGGCATGGTGTCTTCCGCTCAATCCAATGTCCGACGCTGCTTTTGCAGGCGGACCCGTCTTCGGGAGGCGCGCTTTCCGACGCGGACGCGTTCGAGGTGGCGTCAATGATTGCGCAGTGCACGCACGTCCGCTTTCCGGGCAAGGGTCATCAATTACACCGCGATCACCCGGAGGCTTTTCTCTCAGCCATCGATGAATTCACTGCGCAATGTGAAAGTTAGTGCAGCCCTGAACGCAAAAACGCCGACTTAAAAAACATGAAAAATACACTCCACCGCGGGCCGTGGCTCCATTGCATCTTAATGATCATTGTCCTGTGCGCGGGCTCATGGGCCGTTGATCCGGAGCAGGGATTGTTTCGCCAGAGCAATCTCGCGGCCTGGTGCATTGTTCCCTTTGACAAGGCGAAGCGCACCCCTGAGCAGCGGGCGGCGATGCTTGAAAAGCTCGAGATCAGACAGTTTGTATATGATTACCGCGCCGAGCACATCCCGCAATGGGACGAGGAGATGGAAGCGCTCAAGCGGCATAGGGTCAGTCTGCTTGGGTGGTGGTTTCCCGGTGCTTTGAATGCAGACGCACTGAAGGCGCTGGAACTTTTCCGGCGTCAAAATGTAAAGCCGCAATTGTGGGTGAGCGGCGGCGGTGGATCGCTGGACGGCGTCTCAAGCGAGGAGCAGGCGAAACGCGTGGCGAGCGATGTAAAGCGCATCAAGCCGATCGCCGACGCCGCGAAAGCAGACGGATTGAAGGTGGGTCTGTACAATCATGGAAGCTGGTTTGGTGAGCCCGACAACCAGATTGCGATCATCAAGGCGCTGCGCGGGGAGGGAGTGGATAACGTTGGCATCGTGTACAACCAGCATCATGGGCACGGTCACATTGCTCAATTTAAAGAGCTACTGCAACGCATGCTGCCTCACCTGATCTGCCTGAATTTGAACGGCATGGAGGTGAATGGGGATCAGGTCGGCAGGAAGATTCTACCCTTGGGTGTGGGTGCCGAGGACCTGTCGCTGCTCAAGATTATTGGCGAAAGCGGCTACACGGGGCCGATCGGCATACTCAACCACACCGGCGAGGATGCGGAAGAGCGTCTGCTTGATAACCTGGATGGTTTGCGCTGGTTGACTGGTCAACTTCGGGGACAACCCGCTGCGGCGAAACCCGTGCCGCGCACCGCTGTTCCTGTCTCGAATGCACTGCCCAAGGCATCCAATCCGGGCGCGCAGGGCTCGCAAATTGCGACGGCAAAACCCGGCGTTAAAGTGGCGAGCGGCGAGCCTTCTCTTAACGTGGCATTTGGAAAAGCGCTCCGAGGCAGTGTTCACATGGAGGGCAAGCCTGAGTACCGAACTCTGCCAATCACCGTTGAGTGCCGTGCGAAGTTGAGCGGTGCGTCGAACTACAACATTTTAGTCGCCTCGGCCCCGAAAGCTTCCGCAGATCATTGGGAGTTGTACACGCATGCGGCCAGCGGGCACCTGAGCGTGTATATGCCCGGACGCTGTGGCGTTCGGGCGAACACCAACGTCTGCGATAATCAGTGGCACGCCTTCGCCGCGGTGATTGGGCCGGATACAGTCAGGCTATATGTTGATGGCGTCAAGGTAGCCGAGGCGCCACTCAAGGAAAAGACCGGCACGGCCAGACCAGGCGGACTTGCGATCGGTTCGCTAGTGGAAGGCAATTTGGGCTGCGAAGGAATCATCGATAATGTGCGCATTTCATCCGGAACCAACGAGCCGCAGGTGCCGGGTGATTCACCTCTCAAAGCAGGAAAGGACACCATTGGTATCTGGGACTTTGACAACCTTCCAGATGCGCCCGCCGCAGGCGTTAAGACGGTCAAAGATCCTCAGAAGGGAACGTCGGCGGCCGTCCACGCCGACAGGAGATCGTTGCCTGCGGAGTTCACCATTCCCGCCGCAAACCCTCAAATGCTCACGAAAACAAACGGCTGGCCTGCGCACGGCAACGGAGCGGACTGGGAGCGTTCACTCGGAGGAAACACGTCCAACCGGTTCTCTGAGCTCACGCAGATCACGCCTGAAAATGTGGACAAGCTTGAGCACGCCTGGACCTACCATGGCGGCGATGGAAGCGGAAACATCCAGTGCAATCCGATTGTCGTGAGCGGCGTGATCTACACTCCGACTCCGGGTAGATGCGTTGTTGCGATTGACGGCGCGAACGGCAAAGAGCGATGGCGTTTTGCGATGAAAGGGCTGCTTGGGGCGCAGACAAACACTCCGGCGCGGCGGGGATTGGTTTTCTGGCAAGGAGATGCGAAGGCATCTCCTCGTTTGCTTTTTGGGGATGGCAATTGGTTGGTGGCGCTGGATCCAGCTACGGGAAATCCAGTGCCAGACTTTGGGGATGGCGGCAAAGTGCCGGTCCCTACCGGAACGACGGTGGTCGGCGCCATGCACGGTCATATCCTGGTGCTGCCCGGATATAGCGGAGATGTGTACGGGTTTGATGCGCGGAATGGACGGCAGTTGTGGATCTTCAAGACGCGTCCGGAGCCGGGCGGATTCGGGTTTGAAACTTGGAGCAACGTGGAGAGCGGAGCCAACTGCTGGGGTGGCATGGCGTTGGATGAGTCCCGAGGGATCGCCTATGTCAGTGTGGGGTCGCCTAAGCCGAACTTCATCGGCTTAAATCATCAGGGTGACAATCTCTTCAGCAACTGCGTGCTAGCGCTGGACACCATGACGGGACGCCGGTTGTGGCACTTCCAAGAGCTGCGGCACGACATTTGGGACTGGGACCTGCCCGCACCTCCCAATCTCGTCACGGTCGAGCGGCACGGAATGAAGGTGGATGCGGTGGCGCAGGTGAGCAAACTAGGAAACACGCTTTTGCTGGACCGCGTGAGTGGCGAGCCTCTGTACGATTTCCGTCTGGTGCGAGTCGACACCCACGGGCTGCCGGGCGATGAAACGGCGGCCTATCAACCCGCGCCGCTTTTACCACAGCCTTTCGCGCGACAAGCCTATCACAAGTCTGATCTTCCCACTGATGAGCTGGCTCGCGCTGCTGTGATGCCACTCTTTGATCGTGCGAATTCGGGACCGTTTCCGTCATTCGATGAGGCGCGGCCGACCATTCTTTTCAATATTCACGGCGGCGCGGAGTGGACGGGGGCTGCGGCGGATCCACGGGGCTTTCTGTATGTGACTTCGAATGAAGTGCCATGGAGCATCACTTGTTTTCGCGACGATGACCCCGCGCCGATACAGCCTGCGAGCAAGGGCGAACAAATCTTTCAAACTAATTGCGCAGCGTGCCACGGCGCCGATCGAAAAGGCATTGGTCATGCGCCTCCGATGCGGGGTGTCAGACACAGGCTTGCCGATGCGGATTTGCGTGCGATTCTCAAAACTGGCCGCGGTTCGATGCCTGCGATGCCGCATCTCACCGAAAGCGATCTGGCGCCGTTGCTGGACTTTTTGCTTTGCAGAGATCGACCGGAGTCGGCGGTCCAAAAGCGTGAGGGCAAGGAGTGGACCTTTTCCGGTTTCAATCGCCTTCTGGATCCGCGCGGCTACCCGGCGTGCAAGACTCCGTGGGGGACCCTCAACTGCATCAATTTGAATACCGGGAAACTGGCTTGGACTGTGCCGCTCGGCGAGTATACAGAGCTTGCGGCGGCGGGCGTATCACAGACCGGACAGGAAAACTTCGGCGGCGCGATCGTCACCCGCAGCAGACTGGTGTTTGCGAGCGGCACGCGGGACAAGAAAATCCGCGCCTTCCACGCTGACACCGGCCGGGAGTTATGGAGCCGCGAGCTGCCCCTGCACGGGACCGCACCCGCCACAAGTTTCGAGGCGAACGGGCGGCAATTCATCCTCCAACCCGCCACAGGCGGGGGCAAGCTTGGCGGACCAGCGGGTGACAGCTGGGTCGCATTTGCTCTTCCCAGCGACCGTTGAATCAGCAGGCTTACTTGTGATTAAACGGGAGCGGTCTACGGAAATGGTGCCGACGCACATCGTCCGCCTTAAGCTCGCGCGGTCGGCGCTCAGCGACATACTACTCTCCGACGGACAAGTGCCCGGGCGCGACGGCGTCTTTTAGAAGCGCATCGAGTTTCGCACGCATTGCCTTGATGCGCTCAGGTTCAGCATCTGCCAAGTTTCTGGTTTCGCCCGGGTCAGCAGCAAGGTTGTGCAGCATGACAGGCTGTCGCGTTTCCGGATCTTTTTTCCGCTTCGTTTTCGAGCCGGTTTCTGACTCCGGCTTTTGGTTTGAGTTTACCGTCAATTTCCAATCGCCAACTCGCAAGGCTGCGGCAGTGGGGGAGCTGACTAGAAGAATCGCGTCGTGCGGTGAAGGAGCGCCCTGAGTGAGCATCGGCCATACATCGAGGCCGTCGAGTGGGGTGGCTTGCTCCACGGTCCCTTGCGCCAGCTTTACCAACGTAGGATACCAGTCGATCATGTGCATTGGTTCCTTTGTGCGCACACCACTTGGGATGTGCCCCGGCCACTGAGCAAAGGCCGCAGCGCGGACTCCACCCTCCCACAAAGTTCCCTTAAAACCGTGCAAGGGAGTATTGTCTCCCGGTGGTGGGCCTCCATTGTCCGACGAAAAGACGATCAGCGTGTTTGAGCGCTGGCCGGTCTGCTCGAGCGTATCAATGATCTTGCCCACCGCTTCATCGACTGCCGAGAGCATTCCGGCGAGCTTCTGCCGGGCGCCTGAAAGATTTCCGTACGGCTTCAAATAATTGTCTGGGACCTGGTGCGGGCTGTGGACTCCATTGAAGGGCACATACAGAAAAAGCGGCTTGTTCTTCGGTTGTTGTTCGATGATTCGGCAAACTTCATCGCGCAGTAGATGTGTGGTGTAGCCCTCCTCTTTGAGCTGAACGCCATCCCGGTACCAGTCCAGATCATCGCCCCGTTTGTGGGTGAAATAATCGAGTGCTCCAAAGTAATGACCGTAATGCCTCGCAAAGCCACGCGCGGTTGGCAGGTATTCGGGTTTGAACTCTCCAAGATGCCATTTCCCGACAACCGCGGTCGAATAACCCGCGTCGTTGAGCGCGTTGGCCAGGGTTCGTTCTTTCAGAGGCAGGCCCCATTTTTCATGGGGTTTCACGATCGTGTACACACCGGTGTGAGTGGCGTAGCGGCCGGTGAGCAAAGCGGCGCGCGTAGGCGAGCAAACCGGTTGGACGTAATGGGCGTCGATGATGGTTCCCGTCTTCGCTAGTTTATCGATATTCGGAGTTTGAATCTCCTTTCCGCCATTGAACCCGCAGTCCGCAAACCCGAGGTCGTCGATCAGAAAAAAGAGGATGTTTGGCTGTTTGGAACCTTCCGCGGCCTGGCTCGCTGCGGTGCAAAGCACACCCATAAGGACTGCACATTTTAGGAGGTGGGGTATTTTCATGATTCAAGAATTGGCTGATAGATGCGGATCCGCCTTATGGGTGACGCCGCAGAGTTGGGTGAACCCCGGGTGCCGTCGAAAGTTACGCATCAAAGCGTCCCTTGACTGATGCGGTTTGGTCGATGTGGTTTTCTGTAGGCCACCGCACTTGATCATAGTCGCATTGCTGGCTGCCGTGACCGTGCTTACTCGGCATCCTTTGCAATCATTCCGTTTGTCTCGAGAAAGCGTCGAAATTCAGGAGTGTAAAGTGAAACGGGCTGCAGCCACATCCCAACGTGCTCGCGGATCCACCAGGTGCCGGCTTCTGCAGCTGGGTTGGCAAACTTGTAGCGGTATAAAACGGCACGTACATAGCGCGGCGGGCGTTCAGGGAATGGGTTGTGGGCGAGCAGACTTAGAGTCCCTGAGTGGTTGTGCAGCAACTTCCAGACAAAGTGCACCACCCACGGATAGTTTTGTGGGGTAGGCATCGTGCGGATGTCGTAGTGCACGCTTGGGATTGCGGCGAACCAGATCTGCCAGTCTAATCGGTGATGGTAAGGGCTGATGAACGAAGGGCGCCGCGCTGGATCCCCGGGCTTCACGTTGAACTCATACGCGCTCCAGCTTGCGGATTCACTCGGCACACGATCGTCGGTTCCTTCGAAAACAATCTCGTAACGTTCGCGTCCAATTGTGCCGAAAGCGCCGTAGGTATTGACGAGATGAAGGGTGTCGAATGAGGCGTTCATTGCCTGTTTTGAAGAAAACAGGTTTTGCACGGGCTGGATGCTCAACCAAGCTACGACCACTAAAAACAACCCGCTCGCGATGTTTGGGTATTTGGAGTGACTCCCAAGAGAACTGGCCTTTTCGGCCATCTCGGCCCTCTGCGACAGCCTCGCGGGCAGCAGAATTTTCCAGACTGAATCGTCTATACATGCCAGGCACGGGACAATTGTGAGCCAGTTTAAAAAAGAAAGATTGCCGCTAAAAATGAGGGCAACCATGAAGAGCGCCATCAGAATGCCTGCCGCGTTTCTCGTAACCTTTGGGGAGAACGCAAACCAGGGCACTACGAGCTCGCTGAAGTGATTCCAGATCACTCCGAGATGATGCACCCACGGAGGCGCAAAATGCAGAAACCGGCTGAGGGGATTCGGAACGGGCTGGGTTTCGTAGTGGTAAATTAGCGCGGTCAGGTCCCGCCAGCATTCGTCGCCGCGGATCTTGATCATTCCTGCACCGAGCATGATCCGGAAAATCAGCCAGCGGTATATCCAAAGCGTGGCGGCGGGTGCAGGCATTCGGGGAAAGGGGCGTGGATCCAAGAGCGGGCAGAGGAACACCGCGATGAAACCGGTTTCCAGCAACTGCGTCTCCCATCCGTACCCATACCAAAGCTGACCGACATGTACGAACGACATGTAAAGAGCCCAGAGTACAAGCATGATGAGCGAGTTCGCGTACCCGCATGTGACAACAGCCGACAGGGCTACTCCAATCCACGCAGCATTCGTCAACCAGGTGTCTGTCACCCTCCACCAGAAAATGCTGGGAAGCCTCTGAAAACCGGCTCCGGGTGACCCAAAGTACAACTCGACTTTTTTGAGAAAGGCATTCGCTGGAAGCAGCCCGTCATGGCCAATCAAAGGGACAATTTGGTGCGCAGCAACGAGAAATGCCGTGAGATAGACGAGACCCAAAAGCCGGAGCAAAACAAAGCGGGTCAACCAATAGGAACACCGCTTTTTTGTCCCGCCGATTGGATCGGGAGCACAAGTGGGGGGTGGCGTTTCAGGGTTCATGACAGGGGAGGGGTATCCCGCTCATGTCTTGAAGGACGGAGAGGTTTACTGTTTCTGTTGACCAGTCTTTTGCCAGATTTCGATTTCCGAGGGGAACAAAAACACTTGGAGCGCACGAGATGCCATTGAGCGCCCGGAGCATAAATTTTGCGAGTCGATACCGCGCTTGTAGCAGTATCGTGTCATCGGCGGAGCTGGTTTTAGCCGGGAATGACGCCGCCCGACCAAACGTTCGAGCCTGAAAATGGCTGCTAACAGGGAGCCCACGCACTGAATCTTTTAAAAAATGCCGAGGCGTTTGAATAAAAACCAGCGGCTGCCGCTCTTCAGCGCCGTAAGACCATTTTGGCAGCGTAAGCCTCGGCACCGCGCGCCGAATTCATTGTTTTACTGCCAAAGTTTGCAACAGCCGTGCACGCTCCGCCCAAGACAATGAAGTCCGACTTGTGCCAAGCAATGGTGTAGGCGTTGTCGCCCTTTTCAGACCCGCAGCCCTGAACCCATTCCAGCCTTCCATCTTGATCGAATGCTGCAGCAAACACATCCGTCGCTCCGGAACTCTGCAGGGGCTTGCCGTCCAGCGCTGCTGCGCCGCTGAATTCGCCAGTGAAAAATGCTCGGCCGCGGCCATCGGTTGTGACTCCAAGACAATAGTCGACGCCTTCGCCGTGGAGTCCGCGCACCCAACTCACGTTCAGATCCTTATCCAGCGATGCGCAGAACCCGTCGCTGTTGCTCGTTCCGGAACTGGTCAGAGATTGGTCGCCAATCCGGATGTTTTGCTTGAACATGCCTGCCGCCCACAAGCGTCCCGCGCCATCCACCGCAATCTCATGCACTGTCGGTGCGGTGCCCGGAAATACGGCCGCTTTCACCCCGGCTCCTTCATTCGTCATTTTCAGCACCACCCCGCAGGAGCTCTTGGCTCCGTCCAACGCAACGGAATCAAAAGAGCCCTGGCCGCTGAAAGCTCCACCCACATAAATCTGATCCATGGCGTCGATTCCGACTCCGTTTGCGCCCCCACTTACTCCGGTGGTGCACCGTCCCCATTTCAACTCCCCGTTGTTGGAGTACTTCGCAACAAAAATCGCGCGGTCCTTTGAAGCTGCGTTTAGCGCGCTTGGCCCCAAGTGTACCTCGCCTACGATTGCGCCAGTGACGACGACGTCCCCCTTGCTGTCGAGCGCTATGGCATGCGCGTAGTCATAGCCCGTGCCGCCAGCGGTCCGGCCCCAAAGCAGTTCCCCAGCAGGGTCCAGTTTGAGCACAAAAAAGTCGTAGTCCCCGTTGTTGATTTGGGGAGCGTTGTTGAACTTCATGTCCGTGCTCTGAAAGTGGCCGGATACGTAAACGTTGCCCTGGGCGTCTGCCGCGACTCCATAAGCGCGGTCGGTTTCTGATCCGCCAAAGGATTTTGCCCACAGGAACTCTCCACTTGAAGACAGTTTCGCCACAAAGACATCCATCTTTCCACGCGACTCGACTGAGTGCTTGCCGAACTCCGCCGCCCCAGAGATCTCGCCCGCGATGTACACGTTGCCCGCGGGATCCACGGCAATAGCCCGTGTTTTGTCGCTGCCCTGGGACCCGCCGGCGCTCACCCACTCAAACGCGGCCGGCGCTGGATCCAAATCTTTTGCCAATGCGCGCTCGCCAATGAGTGTGCCGAAAAGCATGGGAACGATGAGTGAGGTAGATTTGATGGGTGTGGGAAGTTTCATTTTTGGCAGGGGAGAGATTAAGAAATCTGATTTGCCGAGAGGACGCGCAGCACATTTTTCCCGAGAACTTTGCGTATATCCTCCTCTTTGTGGCCCCGCTGAACCATCCCCACCGTGAAAAGGGGCCAATTTGTCCAAGCCAGACTCTTCTCCGCATGCGGCTTTGGCACAAAATGGTCCTCCGGCCAGAGGTGCTCCCAGCGCTCGCTTCCAAGAGCAGCCTTGGGGTTGGGAGTGGTACGTTTAGGGATTTTCGCGCGCTGCACTTCTTCGTTAGCGGAAACATGTGCGACATCCGTGCCGATCGCCACGTGCTCGGCACCGAATTTTTTCACTGCGTAATCAATCTGATTTAAGAATGAAAGAATATCGCCGTCGCCACCCAGAAAGCGGGGGATCACACAGATACCAATATACCCATCAGTGTCGCAGATCGCTTTCACAACCTCATCCGGCTTTGCACGAAAATGAGAGTAAAGTCCGCCACAGGCCGAATGGCTGGCCACCATTGGTTTTTGCGAGGCGCGCGCCGCTTCGAGGCTTGTGCGCCAACCGGAATGAGCAACGTCAACAATCACGCCGCAACGATTCAGTTCCGCAACCACTGCGTGTCCAAAATCGCTCAACCCGCCATTTCCAGGCTCGCCCGCACCGTCGCCGATCGGGTTACGCCGGTTGTAGGTGAGGTGCATCATTCGAATTCCAAGCTGGTAGAAGATCCGGATCATCCGAAGCTCGTCTCGGGTGGACTCCCATTCCTGCCTGAGTGGCACGCCATTTCCGGAGAACAAAAGGCAGTGCTTGCCCCGCTTTTTTGCCTCCTGGACTTCGCTTGATCGAACGGCCTTCGCGCAGTCATCGCGAGCCAAATCGGTCGCGTAGGTGAATCTTGCGAGCCGTTTGATCAACCGGAGCGGATCGCTGCCCTCTTCACCGGCATTCTGAAAGATACAGGTCACGCCTGCAGCCCGCATGGCATCCAAAAACTCATTCCTCTCCGCCGCGTCCGTCGCCCAGCGAGTCATCGACATGTCCTCCCGCAGATCCACAAGCTCGGCCTCGGATGCGCCTGCCTCGACGGCCTCTTTAAATTTGAGCCCGTCCACTGCCGCCCGCGGTGCAAATCCATAGGCGTCCACCACGAGGGCGTCCGCATGCAATTCCAACCCTCTAGCCAGATCTCTTGCCGAGGGTTTTAACAGGGAGAGGGAGAGCTCCCTTGCCTCCCGTATTTTTGGATTCAACGATTCGCCAGATTCAATCGAAGCTGCGGCGCGCAACGGACTCTGGGCCCCAGCGCCGGCGGCACCTAGCACGGAAAGAGTGCCGCAGGTGCGCAGAAACGCTCTTCGGGAAAGATCGATTGCACTCACTTGCTTAAATTGGCGAGGTGCTGGGTAGTTTGAAGGGAGAACGATATTCTCTGGTGAGAAGACGATTCGCCGCTTGGTTTTCGAGAAACTCCTCCTTGTGCGCCGCTAAATGCAAATGTTGCCCGAGTGTGACTTTCTCCATATCAGGATTCACTCCGGCAGCGCTCAGGTACTCACGTGCTTTTTCAAAAGTACCTTGAACATCGTCGTGCGATTGAACTAATCCCAGCCGTGCGCGAATCTCTTCACTCGACGCCGGCGCGCCGGTCCGAAACGAGATGTTCGCGATGTGGCAAAGCGCTGAGGACTGGTGTCCCTCGAGAATATCCGCGGCCAAATCAGCGTGATCTCTCGAGCGCACAGCCCTGAGAAAGTTTGCAAAATGATTTTCTGATTTTGCATCAAACGGACGGATTAAATTTCCGTTCAGATCGAAAAGGTGGGTATCAGCAATGATTCCTTCGCTTCCGTAGAAAAACCACATGGACTTGATGCTCGGATGAAAAGGGGCGGTCTTTAAATTGCGAGTTTCAGACACAATCGTTTTATCCCCAAAATCGTAGATGGCCACTTGCGAATTTGGCGTGTCGGCCACGTCCTGATAACCGAACCGGCCGCCATAGCTAAGCACACTTTTTCCCAGTCCTGAAACCCCGAGGCCCCAGCGGCAGATATCGATAGAGTGCACGTTGCTGTTGCCGATTTCACCATTGCCAGTCTCCCACATCCAATGCCAGTCGTAGTGGAACTTTGCGCGTGAAAGCTTGCTCAGCGGAGCCGGGCCAGCCCACAGGTTATAGTCGCATCGCGGCGGCATTGGGCATTCCACCGGTCCGCCGATGGAGGAGCGGCCACTGTAGAAAACGCTCCGCGCAAGCCGCACTTCGCCCAGCTTGCCATCCCGCATGTGGCGCACCGCCTCGGCCAGTGCACCACGCGAGCGGTTTTGGGTTCCAGTCTGACAGATGCGGTTTAATTTGCGCGCCGTGTCGACGATCCGGCGTCCCTCGCTGACATTGTGACTCACCGGTTTTTCGACGTACACGTCCTTGCCAGCTTCCATCGCCCAAATCGACGCTAGCGCATGCCAGTGATTTGGCGTCGCGATGAACACCACATCGATTGAACGGTCCGCGAAAACATCGCGCATATCCTGCACTTTCCGCGGCAAGGGACGCTGAAGTTCGACTAACAGCGCTCCTATTTCATCGGCGCGGTCCAGATCCGCATCACACACGGTGGTGACTTCGCACTCCGGTAATTTTGCGAGCTCCCGCGCATGCGCCTTTCCGCGGATCCCACACCCAATGATGGCGGCGTTGATTTTTGAGTTCGGAGATGTGGACGATTTTGAATCCGACGCGGATTCTGCGCCTCGCGTCGGCGTCGACACGGTGAGCGCAGCGGCGGTCATGAGAGAGTCTTCAAAAAAGCGACGGCGGGTGATGGACTTCATACGCGGTAAAGTGGGTTATTTGTTCAGTTCCGCCGCCTTTTGAGCGGCCTCGTTTTGCGCCTTCAGCAGTACCGCGGCAACCTCGACGGGTTTTCCTCCCTGTCTCACGCTTTCGTCGGCGGCCTCCATGAATGCGAAAATCTCGAGTGTCTCCGCTTGGCTAACAGGCGGTATGCCGGTGCGGAAAAACTTCCCGATCTGCCGGCAAAGCGCCTCGTAGCTGATGGTTTTTCCTCCATGCCCGACTGATTTCGCGCCGTAAACGGTCGCTCCGAATTCTGCTTTCCCCTTCACAATGCCGCGGTATGTCCCAATCCGGCCGTCTTTCCAAACCCCCGTGGTCTGGTCGTGCTGTGGAGTTTTGGTTCGGGTCACCGTTAAGCATCCCGGCCCCATGACCGTAAAGAGCGACTCCACCCCGTGAATTGCATAGAAGAAGAGATCCGGAGTTCCCGGCTGGTAGGAGCACGGTCCCCATGTGCTCGCGCCGATAATATCGCCCACCGATTCGTTGTTGAGCAGGCCCCGCAGGTCATCGCCGAACCGAGCAGATGAACTCGAGAAACATTTCACGTGGTGTTGTTTCGCGAGTTCAAAAATCATGATCGCCTCTGCCAATGTCCCTGCGACGGGCTTGTCAATGAATACGGGCTTTCCGCTCGGAAACACTTGCTTGCATTCCTCAAGATGAATCCGGCCGTCAACACTTTCGAGCAGCACGACGTCCACCTTCTCCAGTAGTGCGGGAATACTCGCCACAATCTCCACCCCCATTTCTCGCACCTGCTCGGTGAACTTTGCGACGCGGTCCCGGCTCGCAGGCATGTCCGTGCCGCCCGGAAATCCTGCAACGACTTTGATCCCGGCCAGGTCGCCATCAGCCTTCGGTCCGTTGAAGAGTTTCGTGAAGGCTGGCACGTGGGAGGTGTCGAGCCCGATGATGCCCGCGCGCAAGGGTTGGACGGACTCTTCTGCACTCAAGGGAGCGGCTAGAAAGATGGCGGCAAGCACCGGTATGAGGGGGGATCGTTGCATTGGGGGGATTTTGAGGGCAGGGGAGTGCGGGAGGGGGCGCTCCGCGTATCCGGTATACTGAAGTTAGGGTTGCCCACTCGGATGTAAAGCAAAGTGCGACATCCACCCCGCGAAACGACCGCGCCCTAAGGTTTGGCGTTTTTCTCCGTATCCGTGATTTCCCGGACGTAGATATTCTTCCAGCGGATCTCACCTCCGTGTGTCTGCAGCATGATCGGCCCAGTCGGGGGCAGGGGCTCCTCCCGATTCCAGAAGTTTTCCATCACAGCGCCGTCGACCACGATTTTTCCGTTGAGCCAAACCCATGTTTTGGAGACGACCTGCTTGATTCGAAAATGGTTCCACTCGCCAAAGGGGTTGTCGGCAAGCAGCAGCGGATCCCGACCGGGCGCGTTTGGGGTGTTGTTGAAGAGTCCGCCCGAACCAAGATGCGGACGTCGATCTGGTTTTTGCGGATCAAAAATCTGGTTCCAATCCCAAATTTGCACCTGGGGAGTTCCCCGGAGGTAGATGCCGCTGTCAGCTTTCGGCACCGTTTTGTAATCGATGAGCAGTTCAATGTCGCCGAATTGCTCCTCGGTGCAGGCGTAGGGTCCGGTGCCCACGTTCAACAATTCCTCATTGTCCACGCGCCAGTGCGAAGTGAAATTGTTGCGCTGCGTCTTTAGGGCCTCCGAGAGCTTGTCGCCTTGAAGCTTCACGGTGGAGTGCGGATTCCATCCGTACCAACCGGTGAGGTCTTTTCCATTGAAAAGCGCTCGAAAACCTTCGGGGGCGGCGGGCTCGGCGGAAAGCGTCGCTTGAAAACCGATAATGGACGCAACGGTGAGCAGGATTGGGATGACGGGGGGCATGGTTTGATGTCTTAGCGAGCAGCGCCGCAACGCTGCAACTCAATAGTCGATCCTGATTAAGTCCGGCCTAAAATCGGGCCGGATGTGCCCTGTGAAAAAAAAAGGGGGGGGATGCTTTTAAAGCATAGGGAGACGAGGGTGGTTCGCGGGCACAACCAATCTGAGTCTTTATCTCCCCCGCATCGAAGCGGACGGGTGGAGTTTTCGGAGGTTCAATGAAGGCGCTCTCAACCGCTCGGAATCCGCCATGCCGTTGGCCATTACAAAAAACAAACAAAACATAGTCGGAGATGGATGGTGTGTGTTGCGACTTTTTCCGCCACACTCTCGAGGCGACTGTAGCCGGTTGATTGAACGCCCCCCATGAAGCCCCAAGGAACACCCTTTGAGAACAAGTGCAACACGCCCAAAGTGATGGTTGTGACATGGCTGCTTGCTTTCGTAACCGTGTTTGGACACGGAATGATCAGTGCCTTTGCCGCCGAGCTCCGGCTAGGTTCCCCGTTTGCTGATCATATGGTTCTGCAGCGTGAGAAGCCTGTCGCTGTGTGGGGTTGGGCCGAAGCGGGCGAACTTGTGACCGTTTCCTTTGCCGGTCGTTCCAAGTCCGTCAACAGTGCCCCCGATGGGATGTGGGCGCTCGAACTCGACCCCCTCATGGCCTCCGCCGAACCGCGCAGGCTGACCGTGACTGGCCGGGAAGGCCGTGGCATGACGATTCAGGACGTACTGGTGGGAGAGGTGTGGCTCGGATCGGGTCAGTCGAACATGGAGATGAGCGTGGGCTCGGCGAACGATTTTGAGGCGGAAAAGGCCTGTGCCAATCTGCCGCTGATCCGTTACTATGGCGAAGCGTCAGGTCCTGCGCAAAAGCCGATGCCCGAGGGCAGGGGAGGCTGGCAGGTGTGCACGCCGGAGAGCGTCCGCCGGTTTTCCGCGACCCTCTATTTTTTCGGCCGCGAAGTGCACCGCGAATTGGATGTTCCCGTGGGGCTCATCTGCTCGGCAAGCGGCGCGACACAGATCGAGTACTGGATTCCTGCGGAGGCCCAGTGCTCCGATGAAAAAACCAAGGCAAACTACGACTCGATGCTGCGCGGTTACACGAGTTTCGACGAAGCGAAAGTGATGGCTGACTACGAAGCAAAGCTGGCTGCATGGAAACTTGCCGCTGAGCAGGCCGTTGAAGAAAAGAAAGCCCCGCCTCCCAGGCCCACGGATGTGCTTGCGATCCGCAAGCGCAAGGGGCCGCCGGGGGGGCTGTACAATGGTAAAATCTTCAACCTTATTCCTTTCAGTCTTCGTGGAATCCTCTGGTACCAAGGCGAAAGCAACGCGGGTAATCCTGATCTCTATCACAAGCTGCTCACCGAGCTCGTGACAAGCTGGCGCGCGCTCTGGCACGAGGAGCTACCCTTTGCATGGGTGCAACTGCCGGGTTTCACCTCGCCCGGGGAAACGTGGCCCCGGATGCGTGAGGCGATGCTCAAGGCAACCGTTCTGCCGAGGACCGGCATGGCTGTCACGATCGACATCGGCGACCCAAAAAACATCCACCCGACCAACAAACAGGAGGTGGGTCGCCGCCTCTCGCTGTGGGCATTTGGCACGGTTTACGGCAAGAACGTGCCGGCAACGGGCGGACCGTTGCCGGTTGGCTCATCGATCCAAGGCAACACAATGACAGTCGCTTTCAGCCAAGCTGGAGGCGGACTTAAAACCAAGGACGGAGGGTCTGTGTCTGGGTTCCAGATCGCTGGTGCCGACCAGCAGTGGAAACCCGCCGTGGCCACGATCGCTGGCGACAGCGTTGCGGTCAGCAGCCCGGACGTTGCTGCACCAGTGGCCGTGCGCTACGCATGGCAGGACTTCCCAGAGTGCAACCTTTACAACGCTGCGGGCCTCCCCGCCTCACCCTTCCGCACAGACGAGTGGCCGGCAGACGCCGCCGCCAAGAAATAAAGACTGCGGCGGGGTATCTTCGCGGTATTCAGCACAACTGAGACTTCACTGCCTGCAAGCTTTCGGGGAGCTGAGAACCTGCGTTGGGACTCTCGTCTTCGATAATGAAATGCGACACACCCTTCGCCTTTGCAGCCGCAATCACCGCCGGAATATCCGCGCGGCCCGCCGAAAGACGCACCATCAGCGGACGCGCAGACTTGGGATGGGCCACGTCCGACTTCGTATCGCGAGCCAGATCCTTGAGATGCAGCGAGCAGATGCGCTCTTTTAGAGTCCAGCGGGCGTCAGTGCGGTGTGCTCGTAAAGAATCACGCCGCCACGTCTGAGTATCTCTTTCTGCAGGGATTGCACATCGAGGGCTCGCGCCTCGACGTTCGCATCCAGGGCTGCCTTCGCCGCGATCCCACACGCTTCACCGAGCGCCATGAAGACGGGTTCCATGCGGATGGTCTGGTAGCCGACATGGCTCGCGCTGCACGCCACGGGCACCAGCAATCCATCCACGCGTTTAGGGACAAGAATGCGGTACGGGAGTTGCAAGGGCTGGTGGTCAATGAAGATGTAGCCTTCGCGCACGCCGGGATGCGCGGGGTCGTATTTGTGAACGCCGTGCGAATCGAATCCGAACTCGGCGACAGCGATGCCATCGGGTTTGCGGCGGGGCAGGCCGGTGGCGTTGTCCAGAGCGGCGTCGCGTTCGGTGAAGTTGTATTCGCCCCAAATGCGCCGGCCTTCGCGCACGTAAATGTGATGGGGACGATGGCGGTTGTCCGTGAACTCGTCTTTTGGGAAACCCAACTGCATCGCTTCGTCCCGGATGGACTGCGGCACTTCGGGGTCATTTTGCAGAAACCACAGG
>JBILUQ010000325.1:0-4027 GCA_044370935.1 Chthoniobacteraceae bacterium | reverse complement strand
GGCCCTGCATGGGAGGGTTTCATGCGATGGCTACAACGGACGCGACCTGCCTTATGTGGATAACTTGGTGAATCTCGTCATCTGCAAAGCAGCTTGCAAGGTGCCGAAGGCGGAGCTGATGCGCGTGATTGCACCCGGAGGCCTGCTTTTTGTTGAGGACGCAGGAAAATGGGAAAAGACCGTGAAGCCTCCTGCAAGCGGGGCCGATGAGTGGAATCAATTTCTGCATGGCGCGGATAATAACGGCGTTTCCCGTGACAATGTCGGTCCACCGCAACGGATCCGGTGGCATGATGGACCGGAGTATGGACGATCCAAAGCGCTGTCACCGTCCTTCACCAATATGGTATCCGCCGGAGGACTCATCTTCACCATTGAGGATCATGCGACGACAGAAGATGTGAACGCACCCGTCGAGTATCACTTGGTTGGACGGGATGCGTTCAACGGAATCCAACTCTGGCAGCTTCCGATGAATCATTGGGGAGAGTGGCAGACCAACAGCATCAAATCGATCCCCACGCAGCAGCAGCGCTTGCTCGCAGCGGTCGGAAACACGGTTTACGCAGTACTCGAGTCCAGTGGCCCTGTTGTTGCCATCGAGGCAAAGACTGGCAAGCCGCAGCGCGCACTTCCGAACACCGAGCAGACAGCGGAGTTTATTATCGATGGAGCGATGTTCTATGGAATCAAGAGCACCGCTCACAAAAGCCCAAAAGCAAAGGGATCGGCAGCGGCAACCGGTGTGGAAGTGTACGCTTTTAATATTCTAAAGGGCACCCTGCTTTGGACCAAGACTGTCAATACAGGATACACTGGCGGCACGCTCACCGCGAAAGACAATCGTCTGCTCTACCACAGCGCTCAAGGGCTCACTTTGATGGACAGCGGCACGGGAAAGGATCTTTGGACTGAAATCGTAAAAGTGGCTGACACTGACGAGCCCAAGGCAAGCAACAACCGGAGACCGAGAACCCCGAGCGACTTCTCGACTTTCACCGCTAATGAACATCCAACGATCGTGCTCACAGAGGACAGTGTTTATTGCAGCATCTCGAAATTCATCACTGCAATGAATCGTGAGGATGGAAAGACCCGATGGACGGCTATCGGCGGCATAAACTACATGAAAAGCCCCGATCTTTTTGTGATCGACGGATTGGTCTGGGGCCGCGATCTGCAAGGGCGCGACACCAAGACAGGAGAGGTCATCAGGCCACTGAAACAAGAAATGACTGGGCCCATGTCGCATGATCGATGCTACCGCAACCGCATCACGCATCGCTACTACCTGAACAGCGCCTCGGGTGGCACGGACTTCGTAAGGTTTGACGGCAATTCAGAGACGCCCAATCCTTGGGCGCGCTCCACGTGTGGCCTGGCAGTCATGCCAGCGAACGGGATGGTTTATAATGGTCCTTACGTCTGCCAATGCGCCATTGGAACGATGGTTACAGGGGTCAACGGACTCTACAACGGGTCGGGCGACACCGATAAGCGCTTCACCGTCACCATCGAGCCGCGCGTGATCAAAGGGCCCGCTTTTGGCGCCGTCTCAGGTGAAGCAAGTTCGGCAGAAGACTGGCCGTCATACCGCGGTTCAGGCGCACGCGGTGGCATTACAAAGTCGAGCACCCCGACAGCGGTGGCCATCAAATGGACTTCAAACATCGGCGCGCGCCCCACGGCGCCGATCGTCAGCGGCGACAGTGTTTATGTGGCGGATCGCGCCGGCCACACGCTTTACGCACTGGATCGGACCACGGGGAAAAGGCGCTGGTCCTTTGTTTCAGAGGGCGGAATTGACAGTCCTCCGACATATCACAAGGGCCTCATTCTGCTCGGTTCCCGCGGCGGCTGGGTGTACTGCCTGCGCGCCACTGATGGTGCGCTGGTGTGGAAGTTCACTGGCATGCCCGAGCGGCGCTTGGTTTGCGATTCCGGCAAGCTCGAATCTGCGTGGCCCGTGAATGGCAGCATTCTTCTCTTTGATGACACCGCTTACTTCGCCGCAGGACGCAGCACATTCCTAGATGGTGGCATCGGCGTGTTCGGTCTCGATCCACTCACAGGTACGATGAAACATGGCAGAATGCTGAGCGGCCCGTATCAAGATGAGAAAAGAAATTTCCCGGTCCCGGCCAGCGGCACCTTCCAACTCGAAGGCTGCAAAGCTGACATCTTCTCGTCTGCCAACAACCAGCTGTTTGTGCGCCAGCAGGCTTTCAAACCTGACCTTGAACCCATCAAGCCTAATGATGTGCAGACCTTGCACATCATGGCGTCGGCAGGATTTCTCAACGACTCACCACAACACCGCACCTACTGGACGGTGGATCGCGATCTGCGCTACGGCGGATCGATGGGGTCTTTCGGGGCCGGCCCGGCGGGCGACATTGTCGCTTTCGATGGAAACACTTTCTACGACGTCCGTGGCTACGCGCCGGGCCGCAATCTGGAGGGTCGCGGCAAGGGCATGAAGCCATCGGAGATTTACTCGGTTCACTCTGGCAGACTCAAAGACACGGCCGGAAAAGAGGATCGCGACGCCATTCCCGGTTTCGGACGCTGGGAGAAGCGTTGGAATACGCCCACGCCTTTCGCGGGCCATGCAGTGGCCGCTTCGGTAAACACGTTGTTTGTCGCGGGAGTGCCAATGCTCCCGGGCTATACGCTCGAAGATACCAATGCCTCTTACGCTGGTAAAAAGGGCGGCATCGCTTGGTTGATCGATACAGAAGACGGCCGCCAACTCCAAGAAATCCGCTTCGACTCCGCGCCTGTCTGGGACGGTGTTGCCATTGCACACCAGAGCTACTTCATTTGCCTAAATGACGGCTCGGTGATCTGTCTTGGCGGCAAATGATGGGTATTGTCCCCGCCGTGGGTTCTGTCGCTTCATCACTCTCGTTGCTGCCTTGTCAGCGCAATACATGCAATGACAACGCCACTGATGAGACACACGCTCACGCTTCTCATCGGGAGGCTGCTTGCGCCCCTGTCAGCGCTTCATGCAGCAGACGAGCCGCAGGAGAGGTCCAACATTGAGAGAAGCAGGGCGGCGAGGCGGGAGGGGGTCATGAGATCGGAGGTTCCGTCAAAAGAACAGGGGGGGATGTGAGAAGTGCGTGAACGTATTTCGGTCGAGACGGTGTCACTTTCGGCAAGCCGCAGTGCCTCGGGCGTGCGTTCACTCAAAAGTCAGCGAGCCAGCTCACGGCGTTCAGAAGGAGGCGGCGCACGTCAGGAAGAAGCATGTCCTCCGGTGTTCCAAGGCTCGTGTAGAAAATGTGCGCTTTGTTCACTCCGTATGAGTGGGTCCAGGCAATGGGCTGGGGCGGGGTGGTGTCGGTTTTGGCGGTGCCGACCAACAGGGGAACGGCGCCCGGGGAGAGCGGCAACACTTTATAGAGCGACTGGGAACCCAGAATGTTGCCGGGGTTCACGCCCTTTAAAAGCGCGCTGCCTTCGCTGCCGGGGGCTGTGCTAACCGTGTACGGAAGACCCTTTGTTTCGTAACCGGCGTTCTGGCCACCGAGTACCTCCCGGGCAAACTCTGGCCACGGGAGCAGGCCGTCCTCCACCACCTCGTTGGGCCTCGGAGAAAACGCGTGATTCGCCGTGCGTATGCCAACCAGCGGTTTTCCTGCGTCGAGGTACTCCCGTATGGCTGCCATCTGCTCTTTTGGGGGAAAGCGGCGGCGTGAAAAAAGCATCAGGAGGTCGGCGCTCTTTAACGCCTTTATCACCCCCTCAAAGTGATGTTTCCGCGGTTTGTCCCCCTCGATCAGCGTGACTTGGTGGCCCAGCGGCTGAAGGTCTTGTTCGGCAAAGCGGCGCATTGAGGCGGGCGCCTCGTAATTTTCGGGCTCCTGAACCACCAGGATAACAATGTTTGAAGCGGACGCGGTCGCTACAAAGAGTAGAGAGAGGAAGGCGGACAGCAGTCTGGATTGCATACGGGGCAGGGGGGGTAAGTTGCGTAACAAAAGGAGGAACGCTATCGCAAACCTTGGTAGGAGGCTTC
>JBILUQ010000289.1:0-4824 GCA_044370935.1 Chthoniobacteraceae bacterium | reverse complement strand
CTCCTCACATGCCACTAACGCTTCTGGGCAACGGTTCAACGCGTTGAGACCGCCAGCCAACCCATCCAAGCTCCACGGAGCGCGCTCCAATTTGACGGCTGTCAATCGATGCGCGTGCGCCTCCCCCAATGCCTCCAGGTCCTCGAGGAGGTTCGCGCACGTTTGATGGATCAAACTCGTCCCCTCTCGGCTTCCAATTCGCGCCAAGATCCCTTTGAAATTATCTACGCCAAAGCCCCTGATGCTGCGCAACTGCGACCAGGACATCTCCGGATATTTAACTGCCAAAGTACGCGCCATCACGCCAGCCATCCATCTCACCGGTAATTCATCCGGATGAGCACGCCCCAAAGCTGCGATGCCTCCAAGAAACCACATCGCAGTATCACTGTTTCCGGCGAAATCGATTCCCAGCACACATGCCGCACACAAACCCTCCACGCTGCCTGGCGCGATTTCGACCACTCGCCCCATCACCCTTGCCGCAGATGTGACGTCAAATCTACTGCGCGCGCAGGCCGCCTTTAGGAAAACAATCTTCTCAGAGTTCGGAAACCTCTGCACCGCCAACTCCAGCAACTCTTCCGCGTCACGCTGCCGTCCATCCCAAAGGAGCTCCTGTACCTTCGCTAACTCCAATTCCCCTGGGGTAGGCGCGGCAAAGAGCGTGAACCCAAGAAAACATCCGGTCCCAATCAATGCGATGAGCCTGCGCAACATGTCCCCGAGAATAGGCGATGACGCCCAGGGTTTGCGAGAGTTAAGGCCCCCGACTAGGCAGACTTGCCCGAAAAGCCCGTGCCCAAGACTCTGTGGAAGCATTTTTAACGAAGCTACCCCAGCATTTGCAGGCTAATTTCTAGAAGATAGCGCAAATAGACGCTATTAGTCATGCGGTCTCCCTACCCTGACCTTACTCTGACCCCATGGACGAATCTCTCTCCACCTACAACTACTCAGCGCTACCCCTTGAAGTTTCGAGAGATCCCATGCCATCTGATCCCTCCGCAAACCCTTTCCGCTTGGTGGTGGACCCCGTCATGCGCCTGCGTTTGCGCAAGGCGCTCGCTGATCTCATCGACAGTCACGATTCGGAACTCGCCCGTTATGTATCGGATGGCGCGCTTTCACTCGACAGCTACAAGGAATACATCGAGCTTTTTGCCCGGAGCTTGCGGGAAACAATGCATTCGAAGGAGGGCGTGGCGTACCTAATGGAATCCTGCGGTTTCGAGATCAATATGGAGGACATCAATCTTTACCCGGAAACCCGCTGGCGGGTGACCCGCGACTGGTGATGAACAACAGAAACGCTCAGGGTAACTCTAAATGAACGATTACATCACACTCACGCGGTCGGTTGAAGCGACTCAGATCCCAAGTGGACACGCGATAACACTCGAAGCGGGAACCCCCGTCTCAATCACCCAGTCCCTTGGCGGTTCATTCACCGTTCACTCTGCGGCAAGCGGCGGATTGTTTCGAATTACCGCCGCAGATGCAGATGCGCTCGGAATGGAATCGAGCTCTCCTCAGGCCCGAGCAGAGGGTCCTTTCAACGAGGAACTCGTTTGGAGTGCACTTCGCGAAGTCTATGACCCTGAGATCCCCGTGAACATAGTAGATCTGGGATTGATCTATGACATGAAAGCCGAGGAGATGGAGGGCGGACACAAGGTGCTGGTGCAGATGACTCTCACCGCTCCGGGCTGCGGCATGGGGCCGACGCTTGCAGCTGAGGCTAAACAGCGGATCAGCGTTCTGCCGGGCGTGGCTGATGCGGACGTCCACTTGGTCTGGGACCCACCTTGGGGCCCGGAGCGAATCTCCCCAGTCGGCCGCGAAAAGCTCGGCATTGACTAGGAGACCAAGCGACTAAGCGATCGCAAAAACATCCGGTCAGCGTGAGCGTTTATTGTCGCTGATGCACCACAGGTGCTTGTCCGAGCGGAGGAAAATCTGTCCGTCGCTTAGTGCCGGCGATGCGTAAGTGGGCTCACCAATAGCGTTCACTGCTAGAACTGCAAAATTGTCGGCTGGCTTCACCACGCGACACTCGCCTGCGTCATTTAGAAAATACACAAGCCCATCGGAACTCACCAGCGACGCATGCTGACGGCCAAACCGCTCACTCCACACAACCTCCCCTGACCGCGCGTCAAACGCATGCGCGAAACCACGATCATCATTCAACAGCAACCAGTTACCTTCGATAATTGGCGAAGGCACATACGATACTCCAACGGCAGACGGTGGATGATGATGCCAGGCGACCTGTGATACGCCGATTTTTCCTCGCCCGTCAGGACGGATCGCCATCACGTGATGCGCGGGAAAGCCGCCGCTCATGTAGAACCACCCCGTCTTTTCGCTAAAAACCATCGAAGCCACAAATTGGTCGGTCGGACCATCAAGCATCCACAGCAACTCGCCAGTGTCCGGATCATATGAGGCAACGCACTTGGATCCCGACAACACCATCTGGGGCTTGCCCTTAATCATACGGATGAACGGCGCGACGTAACTCCGAGTCTGGTTTGGGCGTTCAATGCGCCACAGCTCGCTGCCATCCTTTTGAGAAAGAGCAACAATGTAGCCGGGCCCATCATGGTCACAATTCACGATGATCTTGTCGCCCCAAAGAACCGGGGTACTGCAAAACCCATGCACACTGCTGAAAACCCCGGGGCGTGCAGTCCATGCATGATCGCCGTTCAATCCGTAAGCAGCCACGACCGGTTCTCTCCCGTCGAGAAATGCACAGTAAACCTTTTCACCATCGCATGCAGGGGTGCTGGAAGCCCGAGAGTTTTCCGAATGCACACGCTCCAGTGGTGCCTTCAGCACCTCGCGCCTCCAGAGCTCCGCCCCGGTGTGCCGGTTAAAGCAAAGCAACAGACGGGCCTCGGTTGATGAATCAAAAGCGGCTGTAAAAACAAGGTCGCCAGACACAATTGGCGATGCATGACCCGGAGGACATGGCGTGGTCCATTGGATGTTCTCGGTACTGCTCCACCGCAACGGAAATCCGTTCTCAAGTGAAATTCCGTCTTCCCGAGGACCGCGCCAAACTGGCCAGTCGCCTCCTGAAGCGTTCAGAGACAAAAACATGGCACCGCAAAACGTGATAAGGGGAATTGTACGCACAACGACACCCAACCAACGTGACTTCAGCAAAGCCAGCCCAAAAAAGATCCGCGGCTAGCACCTCAATGCAAAGCACTTCATACTCCAAAGCCGGCAGACCCGGCTTCGGCCCCTGAGGAAACCAATGCAATCTCGCATTTTTAAAAATTCCTGCCTTAGTAAGTGGCCTAAATGATACGTGATTCTTGGACACTGTTCAGCTGGAACCTCACTCAATTCGATGCGCAACCTCCCATGCTCCCAGCTGGGCACATGCTCAAATCGGCTACCCGCGATAACGAGCAGGAAATCCATGAGCTCGTGGACCGCGCATTTAAATTTGAGCAGCAATGGAGCGGGAGCTTTTCCAAAATCGCCGCCCCGGTACATGAGCGGATACAACAAGCATTTCGATCACAAACACATCCGGCTCTCGCACTGATGCACGGAAGCCGCATCATCGCCGCCTCTTGCCTGTGCACCGATCCAGATGCAGCTTTTCATTTTATATCAGGCCCATGCGTGCTACCCGAATACCGCAGCCGGGGACTAGGCACCACCCTCCTTATTGAAAGCCTTATAACCCTCAAGGCCTCAGAAGTTCATGTCGCGCGAGCCATCAGCAAAGAGGGCACGATCGCGAGCAAGTTTGTTTACCGCAAGCTTGGCTCGGTGGCCGAACCACATCCCCAAGGCCCTTTCGGGGATGCTGAATAAGACGCAAAAAGAAAAATCAGACAGTAAGAGGGTCGACCATCGCCCGCAACACAGTAAGCCCCTGAGGTACTGACGAAACGGCCGTGTTGGATCGTCGCAAATCTACAGGCAGCCAGTTACCGATTAGCGCCAGAGTTAGCCCGAGAAATATCAGCAGCAAGCTAGCTTACAGCGAGATTTGCGGCCCATCTTCCACAATTTCAACCTGGACTCGCTGCACGTACCGAGCTGCAGAAGCCGCAGCTAGGGACCGGATTGCCTCGATTGTCTGGCCATGTTTGCCCACCACCTTGCCGACATCCCCCTGCGCAACCCGCAGTTCATAGCGCGACGCGGCACCCGACATCTCCCCTTCAGGCACCTTTAAAACAGTAACCTCCGAGGGATGGTCCACCAAGTGCCTGACTACAAATTCCAAAAAAGATTTCATGAAAGACTGCCCGAAAATTTTGCGTTCCTCGCAAGTACTATTCAGAACTCTATTCACCGCAGACTTGACTTGGCCACCTCTGAGAATCCGGCACGGTTCACAAGAAAGGAAGTCTAGTCCCCGAAACTGCAAAACTGAGACTGGCCCAATCCAGCCTCACCCCTATCTAGGCGACCGCAGCGGCTTTCCGTGACCGATTGATGATGCTGCCGACCGTCTCAGAGGGCTGCGCTCCTTTGCTGATCCAATAATCCACGCGACTCAAGTCGATGTTTGCATTTTGCGAGGCTTTTTTGGGATCGTAATTGCCGATGATTTCAATGAATTTGCCGTCGCGAGGACTGCGGGAATCTGCCACGACGATTTTATAGTACGGGCTGTTGGTTGTGCCTTCGCGGCGGAGACGGATTGAGACGGACATAGATTGGTTGATTCTGCTGAACTTCGTTAAATATTGCCAACTTTCACCCTAACGTGAATTGAGGAAGAATTGCCACTCTTAAAAACCGAGGCCGTCCTAGCGAACTGCGCCTCTCTGGCCTCGCGTGAGC
>JBILUQ010000288.1:0-4831 GCA_044370935.1 Chthoniobacteraceae bacterium | reverse complement strand
CAGGCGAAGCGGTTGCGAAACTCGAATGGCAGAGCAGCAGTCAGCCGCGTGAAGTGGTTCCTGTTGCGCTGTTGTCGACCGCACCGTTTACAGTTGTGTCTCCACCTGCCCCCAAGCCCGCAAACGTTGCCCCTGTCGCGTCAAATGACACGGCGGCAACTAATGAGGGTAGTTCTGTTACGGTTGCAGTGCTTTCCAATGATGTCGATTCCGACGCAGGGCCAAGTCCGCTCAGCATCTTGAGTGTTTCAAAACCATCACGAGGAAGTGCGGTGATTGTTGCCGGAGCAGTAAAGTATACTCCTGATGCGGGCTTTTATGGCGCGGATCAATTTGGCTATACGATCACCGATGGCACCGCAACGGCGAGTGCCGGAGTGACTGTGACGGTGAATAGTACGGCGACTGCCTTCAACTTGTCGAGTGCCGGGTTCACTGGCAATTTGGTCGGGTCTGGCAGCGGCTCTTCGCGAGTCCTTGCAGACGGCTCGTGGGAACTCACCGCATCAGGTGCTGGCGCTTCGGGTTTGTCCGATGCATTGAGGCTTGAAGGCACCAATGTGATCGGCGATTTCCGCGTGAAGGTGCGCGTGCAGAGCGTCGCCGCCTTAACTGACAGTGCTCGGGTCGGAGTGATGTTGCGTGAATCATTGTCGGCCAATGCGCGCTCAGCGATGGTATCCGTGACACCCGGAAATCAGCTGCGGGTGGGTGCTCGCACCGTCGCCTCTGGGATGTTCACTGAA
The DNA here is from genome assembly GCA_044370935.1 of Chthoniobacteraceae bacterium. GTDB lineage: Bacteria > Verrucomicrobiota > Verrucomicrobiia > Chthoniobacterales > Chthoniobacteraceae > Chth-196. Next base: position 4,085 of record JBILUQ010000288.1, on the reverse strand, counting down.
GTAGTGCCTTCAGGGGTGGACACTGCAGCGGGGATGCCGAATGCTTGGCTGATGCTTGAGCGACAGGGCGACGTGCTGCGTATGTCTGCCTCTGCAGATGGCGTGACGTACCGACAGATTGGAACCTACACGATCGCTGGCCTCAGCAGCTCGGTGCAGGTCGGGCTCTCGGCGGCGAGCGGTTCGGCGATCGATTCGGTGCGCGCCGTTGTCTCGGACTGGACATTCACACGTCTGCTCGGTGCGCCGCAGGTCACTCAGTCGGGATTGTTGGGGACGTACTTCGCGTCCACCAACCTGACTAGCCCGGTGGTGGCTCGTGTCGATGAAACAGTCAATTTTGACTGGGCGCTGACGTCGCCGCATCCCCAGCTCGCCGCGGATAACTATTCGGTGCGTTGGGAGGGGCAGGTGATTCCAAAGTTTAGCGAACGGTACACGTTTTACACGCAGAGCGACGATGGTGTGCGCTTGTGGGTGAATGGCGTGCAGTTGGTAAACAACTGGACGGTGCATGCGTTAACTGAAAATTCGGGTGGAATCGTTCTCCAGGCGGGTGTGCCTGCGGAGATAAAGCTCGAGTTCTACGAGGGGGCGCAATCGGCTGTTTGCAAACTTCTGTGGTCTAGTCCGAGTCAGGTGAAGCAGGTGGTGCCCGCGACCGCTTTGAGACCCGTCCTTAGGGCTGTGCCGGTGGGCGCCGGGGCCACGGCGTCTGTCGCTAGTCTGGTTGATGGCACCAAGGAACTGCAAGCGGTCGGGACTGGGTTAAGGGCTGGATCCACCGAACAGGGTGGATTCCTGTCGCAGCCGCGTTCTGGAAATTTCCAGAACACGATCCGGATCCGCAGTGTCTCGGGTGGAAATGGCCCGCGATGCGCGCTGATGATTAGGGAAGGTCTGGGAGCCGTCGACCGTTTCGCTGCATTGCAGGTGGCGACCGATGGCTCGTTGTCTCTGTTGAGTCGCGCAGTAGCAGGTGGCTCCGTAGTTGCCGTGCCAGTTGTTGGGAAGTTGACGTTGCCGGATGTCTGGCTGGCATTCGAGAGGAAGGGCGATCGGATCACCTTTGCGGTGTCGCGGGATGACATCACGTACTCGAGTGCGGGTTTTGTAGACCTGCTCGGATTGCCGCAGATTGTGCAGTGCGGGCCGTTCTTGGGCAGCGGTTCAACGACGGTTGCTGCTAAGGCGGTCATCAGTGACTACGAGATAAGCGCTGTGTCTTCGAGCGGGCTGACTGCCCAATATTTCGGCAACTCTACGCTGTCGGGGTTGCGGTTAACCCGGGTTGATTCCACTGTTGACTTCGCGTGGGGGGCAGCCTCCCCAGACTCTCGGGCGTTGGCGGCCGACGGGTTTTCGGTGCGATGGACGGGTAAGGTGAAGTCTCCAGTGACCGGCCCCGTGACGTTCTACACTCAGTCCGACGACGGGATTCGTCTCTGGGTGAATGGACAACTTCTCATCAGCAATTGGACCGACCATGCGCTGATCGAGAACCTAGGCACGATATCGCTCAGCTTGGGGCAGTGGGTGGATATCAAGCTGGAGTTCTATGAAAAGGCGGGGGACGCCGCCTCGAGACTGCTCTGGTCGGCAACGGGGGTTCCGAAGCAGGTGGTGCCAGCGGTTCAATTAAGCGATGAATAGCGGTATGTCTGAAAGGTTGGTTTGGTGAGCGGGTGGGGGACGGGCACAAGCCGTCCCCCATTTCGTTTTTTTGAGGTAAGGATCCGCTTACTTAGTTTCTTTTTTGAAACTGGTTAAATGAAATGCGGTGGTAGACCGACTCTTTCAGGTGGCTACTTTACCAGTTTTACTGGGCTGAAATATGAAGGGCAAATTTAAGAAAAAAACAGGTCATCCTTTGGTGGTGGGAACCATTCACTCAAACGGAGCATTGAAGCGCGCCCTGAGGTTGAAGGAGGGGGCAGTCGATATTCTGGAACTAAGGGTCGATGCGTTTTCTCAAGATACATTGCCGCTGCTGAGGGCAATTCCCAAGCTGCCTGCTCCCCTGCTTTTGACGGTCCGACACCCGAAAGAAGGGGCCATGGGAGTGTTGAGTCTAGTGAAGCGGCGAGAATTGTTTAGGCAGTTTTTGCCGCTTTGCGAGTGGATGGACGTGGAGTTGCGTTCGATTGAGCTGCTTGAAGAGGAGATTTCGAGTGCGAAAGCAATGGGGGTAAGGGTGATAGTTTCAGATCACCATTTCTCCGGCACGCCGGCGCAGGGAGTTCTTCTCCGGCGACTGAAGCTGGCGCAGGGTGCAAAGCCAGATGTCTTCAAAGTTGCGGCCATGGCGGAAACGCCCAAAGACCTGACTCGACTGTTGGACTTGCTAGTCGAGGGGCCTCGGAACCGGATGGCGGTGATGGGCATGGGTCCGCAGGGGATGGTGTCTCGGCTGGTTCTGGGCGCCTGCGGTTCGGTGTTGAATTACGGGTACCTGCACGAGGCTCTGGTTCCGGGGCAGTGGGAGGCTACGGTTTTGAAGACACGGTTGTTGGAATTGACTTCAAGTGATGGCGCCCAGTTGGCTGGGGGGAAAGGATAGGGAAAACTCTCCTTTGTCGCTTAAATGATGACTAATCACTTGAAAGATTTCCTTTACGGAAAGATTAATGAAACTTTTGACACCAAACTCCAAGCGGCAGGGTACGGATCCTGCTGAAATTAGCTGAAAGGACCTTATAAGCATGGCTGGAATACAACTTACAGGATTGGCGTCAGGAATGGATTGGAAGACGACCGTCGAGCAGTTGATGAAGATCGAGAGGATCCCTCAGGATGCCTTGCGTTCGAAAAAAGCGGCCCAGGCGGACAAGCAGGCTGCGCTGGACAAGATAAAAGCGTCCGTTTCAAGCCTCAAGACGGCTGCCGAAGTCTTGAACATGGCTGCCTCATCTTCCACACGGTCCGCGAAGATGATTGCGAGCAGCTCAGGCGGAGTTGCTTTGTCGAATCCCGGGTCTGTGTCCACCACAGACGGTGCCGTGGCGGGAACTTATGATGTGGTAGTCAGCCAGGTGGCCACTCCCTCGATGCTCGAAGGGGAAGTGGGTAAATTGCGGAATGTTGCGACGGAACTCGTTTTGAGCGATTACGGGGTGGCAGAGGGGGCGACTGTCACAATTAACGGTCAGCAGCTGGTCATTGACGCGGCTGATTTACAGTTGACGGTTGAGCAGTTTTTGACGGGCGAGTTGGGGGTTCCGCCGAGCTACGATTACACTCAGGGTAATCTAGAGTTCGCCGTGACGCCCCCACTGGGAAGTGTTGGCGACAAGGGCAACGTTTTAGGTTTACTAGGGCTTAAGGAGAGCGCTGGGATCTGTTCTCAGACGATTCCAAACGCCGCGTTGGCCGCTCTGAATGCCAAGCTCGCTGCAACTTCATTGTCGGATTTTGGGTTGATCGGCACTCAGACGACCCAGATCAATGGTGTGACTATCTCGCTCGGAAGCGGGAGTACGCTAGGTGCGTTGACTTCAGCAATCAACAGTTCGGCCGCCGGTGTAACCGCCTACATCGATGCCAGTAAGCGTCGACTTGTAATCACAAGCACCGAGCCAACGACTTCTCCGGTTTCCATCGAGTCGACCGATCCGGTGATGCAGGCGCTTTTGGGTAATCCTATTCCGAATTCCACTCCAGGCTCTGGGGCCGAGTACAGTGTCTCAAGAAATGGCAGATTGGTGGGGTCGTCTACTGCTTCCTCAAACTCAGTCGATTTGTCCGCGCACGGGCTTGGGGGGACTACGCTGAAGTTTTCTCAGGCAGGTACTTACAAATTTGAAGTAGCCGGGGCGACCCAGACGCGCGAGAAAATTGATGCGTTCATTAAGGCTTACAATGACCTTCGAACCTTGGCGGGGGATTTGACTAAAACAACGATTGGATCCGACGGGAAGGTCACCGCAAGTGTTTTGAGCGGGAATCGGGATGTTCAAAACCTCCTTTCCTCTATTCGCTCTCGGATTTTCAGCCCAGTGAAGGATCCGGGACGTATTTACGCAGACATCGCTGACGACGACGGCAGCGGGACCTATTCCGGTCTAGGCTTGGATTCCATCGGCATT
>JBILUQ010000057.1:0-17180 GCA_044370935.1 Chthoniobacteraceae bacterium | reverse complement strand
GACTACCTTGCCTATGCAGGGGTATTCGCCGCGCTAGCGTGCATTATCGGGCACAGCTTCCCGATTTGGCTTCGATTCAAAGGCGGCAAGGGAGTGGCGACCTCTTTGGGCGTGCTTATTGGTCTCCTTCCCGGCTTTGCCACGAGCGTTGTGCTGGCGGTCTGGGTAATTGTCTTCGCCGCTTCGCGCTACGTGTCGCTCGCCTCCGTCATCGCGGCGCTGGCCCTGCCTGTCACAGTGGGCTCACTTCTTTATCTGCATCGCCTTGAAGGAAACGTTTACTTCGCATTCTCTTGCGCGGCCGCACTGCTGGTGATTCGCAGGCACCGCGAGAATATCCGCCGACTGCTGGCGGGCACCGAGAATCGCTTTGGAAAGAAGTCCGAGGCATAGCCAATGAACGCATTTTCATTCAAATCCATCGCGATCGTCGGTGCGGGAAGTTGGGGCACGGCTCTCGCACTTTTACTGCATGAGAACGGCGCCAGTGTCGCCGTCTGGGGGCATGACAGTGAGGCCATTTCGCAGGTTCAATCACTCCGCGAAAACCGAGTGTATCTCCCCGGCGTGAAGCTTCCGGATGCCATCCGGTTCACTTCGGATATTGACTCAATCCAAACGGCGGACTTGGTCGTGTTGGTCACTCCTTCGAGAGCAATGCGAGAGATCGCATCGCGACTGGGCACCGTCGATCTGGAAAAAAATGCGGTTCTGCTCTCGTGCACCAAAGGCGTTGAAAGAGGCAGCGGCTTGCGCATGAGCGAGATTCTAGCAGAGACCTTGCCTGGTCATCCGATCGCAGTTCTCTCGGGCCCGAGCCATGCGGAGGAGGTTGCGAGAAGCGCGCCAACAGCAGTTGTAATCGGGAGCTCCGAAGTCTCGGTTGCGAAGAATCTGCAGTCCCTTTTCTTCAGCAAAAACTTTCGCGCGTATACCAGTACCGACGTAACCGGCATCGAGCTTGGAGGCGCGCTCAAAAACATTTTCGCCATCGCCGCCGGGGTGTCTGATGGGCTGGGGCTCGGGGACAACGCGAAGGCTGCGCTAGTGACCCGATCACTTGCCGAGTTAGTGCGACTGGGCTGCGGCCTAGGTGGTCAGCGCGACACGTTTCAAGGATTGAGCGGCGTCGGCGACCTGATGGTCACCTGCTTTTCAAAGCACAGTAGAAACCGCGCCGTAGGCGAGCGCTTGGCGCGGGGCGAATCTCTTGGGTCGATCTCAGCATCCATGCGAATGGTGGCCGAAGGCGTGCCCACTACCTACAGCGCATTTGAATGCGCAAGACGCTTGAACATCGAAACTCCGATCATCGATCAGATCAAACTTCTGCTCGATGGAGTGTTGTCGCCAAAGGACGCTTTAAGCGCGCTGCTCGCACGCGATCCGCGCTCTGAATAGTGCGGGTTAATGGGCTGAGTCATCAGCCGATCAGAGGCTTGTCGATCTTGACTCCAAGCGCCTTAAAGTCCTCCGGGAGCGGGCTTGTAAACTCCATCCACTCCCGGTTTTTAGGCTGATAAAAACCTAGTCGCCAAGCATGAAGCATGTGTCTTGGCGCGCCAGCCTTGCGGCCGTAAACGGCGTCTCCAAGCAATCCGTGCCCGACATGCGCCATGTGGACTCGAATCTGGTGGGTGCGTCCGGTATGAAGGCGGCACTGAACGATTCCCACGTCAGTGCCGCATGCGTGGATTTCATCCAAAAGCTTCCACTCTGTGCGCGCATGCCGTCCGCGTCCCTCGCTCATGACGGCCATTTTTTGGCGGTGAACCGGGTGCCTTCCGATAGGGGCGTTCACTTCACCAGATTTCTCACGAAAACGCCCGAGAGCGAGGGCGAGGTAAATCTTTAAAACTTCGCGGCCGGCGAACTGCTCCGAGAGGCCTCGATGCGCCTGATCGTTTTTTGCGACAACCAAACAGCCTGAAGTTTCCTTATCGAGCCGGTGCACGATTCCCGGCCGCTCCTCCCCGCCCTCACCGGAAAGGTCGTCACAATGATGAAGCAAGGCGTTCACAACCGTCCCGGACCAGTTTCCAACTGCCGGATGCACCACCATGCCTGCCGCCTTGTTGATCACCAAAATGTCAGCATCCTCGTACAGGATTTCGAGGGGGAGCTCCTCCGGCTTTGCGTCGATTGGCTGCCGCGTGGGCTCCGACACATCAATACGCTCACCCCCCCGCAGCCGGATCCCGGGCTTGGCGGGCACCTGCCCATCCACGAGCACGCATCCCGTGCGGATCCATTCCTGCAGCTGCGAGCGGGAATGGTCCGGCAAAAATACGCATAGGATTTGGTCTAACCGCCCGGATTCCCCTGCAGGCACCTCAAACTGGTGATTCGAATTCCCAATGGACACGGGCTTGAATTAACTTCCCCGATAGCTTTTGCAAGCGAGTGCGTTGAGGGTGGCTTTCAAGTTGGCCCCGCACTAGTCTTGGAAAGATCCTTCGATCTATGAATTGGTACTACGAGTCAAACGGCCTCCAACAGGGCCCCGTGTCAGAGTCAGAGTTGCGCCAACTCATAACACTCGGGAGAATCTCAAAACACAATCTGCTTTGGCGTAAAGGAATGCACGACTGGACGCCCCTTGGCGAGGTCGAGGATCTCTCCCCTCAACCGCAGTCCGCAGGATCCGCCGCCCTTGATCACACCTCCGACATAAAGGCGTCAGCGGGAACCGCGGATGATCTCCAAAAAGAAAATTCGACTTCACCCGCGCCGGGAGAGCGTGATTTTGGCGATTTTGAAGGAGCTCTTCGCCATGCAGAGACCCCTGAAAACGTCCCCATATTTTCGCCCTCGTGGGAGGCGGACACGTTGGGAGGCGGGGTAAGATCCTTCATCCTCACCACATACGAGGTTTTATTTCGGCCGTCATCGACATTCGCCAAGCTAAACCACCTCGGCAGCTGGGGATCCCCGCTATCCTTCTATTTAATCAGCAACGTATTAAGCGTTTTTCTCGCGATTCGGACAACGCTTGAGATTGCTAGCAAAGACCCCGCTCTGATCCCGAAAATGGCGGAGGCATTCAAGCAAATGCCCATCCCCTCGGCTCCAGACATTCTGGTCAGCAGCCTGATTTCCTCCTGCCTTTTGTGCCCGGTGGTTCTTCTGGTTGCGACAGGAGTCCTGCACTTTTCGCTTATGATCTGCGGCGCAGCAACCCGGCCCATAGCGACAACCCTGCGGGTCGTCGCTTACGCCACAGGGGCAGGCAGCACCCTCTGGCTACTGCCGTCTCTGGCGGTCTGGGCCACCCAAGCCTCCGGAGATTGGACGGCCACGCGACTGGCGTACACGCTGTCGCTTCTGGTGGCGATGCTCTGGTCGGTTAGGGTGCTAATCATCGGCCTCGCACGCGCTCAAACCGTCGGCACGTTCAGGGCCGCTACCGCCGTATTTTTGCCTCTTGCAGTTGCGCTCGCCGCACCGCTCATGGGCCTCATTGCTGCGATCATCTCGATGCTTTCAAAGTAGCCCCGCCCCTTTTCAACCCCTCCCACACGATGGCTCGCGTACTTTATCCAGGCTCATTCGATCCGGTCACCAACGGCCATTTGGACGTGCTACAGAGGGCTTCCCGTCTTTTCGACGAAGTAATCGTCGCGGTAGCCCATCACAACGCTAAACAAGCGCTTTTCACCGTAGAACAGCGGGTTCATCTCTTAAGACAATCAACCGGACACCTACAAAACGTGCGAATCACGAGCTTTGAAGGTTTACTTGTCAACTTTGCGAAGGAACAAGGGGCGCAGGCGCTCATTCGCGGGCTGAGGGCTGTTTCCGATTTCGAATTCGAGTTCCAAATGGCGCTCATGAACCGCAGTCTTCAGCCTGACTTGGAGACGCTATTCCTGATGCCTTCTGAGGAGTACACATATCTGTCTTCCCGGATGGTTAAGGAAGTTTCCAGACTGGGTGGCGATGTCGCGCGTTTTGTGCCAGAGTGCGTGGTCGCGGCGTTGAAGGATCCGGAATCGGTTCCGCAGGCTTAACCACACTTCCACACTTGGGAGTCGCCTCGAACCCAGACACAAAAAAACCACACTCAAGCTTGATCCACTGCTATCGGAAGGCTCTTTAGCGAGCCATGGTCCCTCCGGCCCACCAACCTAGAAGCCATGAAAATCCATACTCTCCAAATCCCGCCTGAAGGAAAACGCATTGAAGGAGAAGACCCCAGGGAGGTCCTCAGCCTAGAGGACGGCTTGGCTGAGCCCTGCGCTCCCCTAGCCTACACGCTGGACATCGGACTCAGCGAAGGGGGGGTCTTCGCCACAGGAACTCTCAGGACAGCCTTCAAGATGTCCTGCGTTTCCTGCCTGGAAAGCTTCGAGATGCCAGTGGTTCTAGAGAACTTCGCCTGCCAGGCGGATTTGGAAGGCAGGGAAGTCGTGGACTTGACAGAAGCGCTCAGGGAAGACATCATCCTTGCCCTTCCTGCCCACCCGCACTGCGATTGGAACGGCCGTAACGACTGCAAAGGCAATCCATTGCCCGCAGCAGAAGTGCCAGCCGCTGAAAATCGTAGAGAAGTTTGGAATGCGCTGGACCGATTAAAAATTTAACCTTTACTGCACCTTCCTATGGGAGTCCCAAAAAGAAAAATGTCCAAGATGCGCCTGCGTACACGCAAGGCGGCTAACCGTTGGCATGCTGCTCAAATGAGTCGCTGCTCGAATTGTGGTGCAGCTTCTCGCTCTCACCGTGCCTGTGCTTCCTGCGGCTACTACCGCGGGCGCCAGATCCTCACTATTTCCTCGCTCTAAAAGCGTTGCGTTGCTTTTTTCTCAGCCGCCCAGCACCTGCTCGGGCGGCTGAAATAGTTTAAGCGATGTTCTTTCCCTCAGCAAACAGCACTCCTCTCGATGCGAATTGCCCTTGATGCTATGGGCGGGGACTTCGGCCCCAAGAACTTGGTCGAAGGCGCGGTTCTCGCGCTGCAAGCATACCAGGACATCTCGCAGCTCTCGCTGGTCGGGGATGGCGCCGAGATCGAGGCGCAGCTAAAACGTCTGGCTTTCTCGGACCCTAGGATCCGTATCGTACACTCCACTCAGGTCGTGGAAATGACAGACGCGGCCGCGGACTCCGTGCGCCGCAAAAGGGATTCATCCATCGCTAGAGCGGTTGAACTCATCAAAAGCGGCGAAGCTGAGGCGGTGGTCAGCGCGGGCCACACAGGGGCCGCCGTTGCTGCAGCCCACATCAAACTTCGAACCCTCGACGGGATCGAGCGGCCGGCGATTGGCGCGGTGATTCCAACGGAGACAAAGAACTTCCTGCTGATCGATGCAGGGGCCAATACGGATCCCACTCCAAAACAACTGGTTCAGAATGCGATCATGGGGGCCGCATACTCGAGACACGTACTCGGGTGCCCCAATCCAAACATTGGCCTGATGTCGATAGGAACAGAGGACGAGAAAGGCAACGACTTCACCCGCAATGCTTTCGACCTTCTTAAAAACTCCGGACTCAACTTCCGCGGCAACGTGGAGGGGCACGACCTTTTTGAAAACCCGGTGGAAGTGGTGGTTTGCGACGGATTTCTTGGGAACATACTCCTAAAAACCATGGAGGCCACGGCCCACGCCATCTTTCACTGGCTCAAGAGCGAACTGATGCGCTCGCCCATCCGCATGGCAGGAGCTTGGCTGGCGAGGGACGCATTTCGCACGATCAAGAAAAAAACCAACGCAGACGAGTACGGGGGCATGCCTCTGCTCGGTATCAACGGAATCTGCATCATCGCACACGGAGGCAGCTCGCCCATTGCGGTGAAAAACGCAATCCGTGTTGCAGGAGAGTCAATCTCCACTCAGGTTAATCCACACATCATTCAGGCAGTCCGGAGTTACAATGACTCCGTTGCTTCCACAACCGCTTCATAAGGTGTCCAGCGTATCCACTCGCAGCGTATCAATCATCGGCACGGGATCCTACGCGCCGGAAAAAGTCCTCTCAAACGCGGATCTCGAGCGGATGGTTGAAACCTCCAACGAATGGATTGTTTCGCGCACAGGAATTCGCGAAAGGCGCGTCGCCGCCCCCGACGAGTGCACTAGCGACATGGCCGCCAAAGCGGCGATGGCAGCCCTCGAAAACGCGGGCGTAACGCCTCAGGAAGTGGACATGATCATCGTGGCGACGATCACGCCGGATATGTTCTTTCCATCCACCGCATGCTTTGTGCAGACCAAAATCGGAGCGTCCCGCGCCGTGTGCTTCGATGTAAGCGCCGCGTGTTCCGGATTTCTCTACGCAATCGAAGTGGCGCGGCAATTCATCACCACGGGCGTGCATCAGACCGTTCTTGTGATCGGCGCTGAAAAGCTGTCCTCGATCGTGGACTGGACGGACCGTAATACCTGCGTTCTTTTTGGCGATGGCGCGGGTGCCGCAGTTTTACGACACCGCGAGGGATCCCGCGGCATTCTAGCATCCCACATGGGAAGCGATGGCCACTACTCTGAGATTTTACAGATCCCGGGGGGCTGTTCCCGCAATCCAGTCACGGCTGAAAACGCCCACGAAAGGCTCAACTGCATTCGAATGAATGGCAAAGAGACCTACAAACAGGCGGTAACCTCCATGATCAGCGCTGCCACGATTGTGCTCGAAAAAAGCGGTCTCAAAGCAGAGGACCTTGCATGCATCATTCCGCATCAAGCGAACCTGCGAATCATCGAGGCGATCGCAGACAGAATGAAGCTTTCGATTGATCACTTCATGGTGAACCTCGACCGGTACGGTAATACCAGCGCAGCCGCCGTCGCAATCGCGCTTGATGAGGCGAATCGCACCGGCAGGATGAAGCAGGGTGAACCGGTTTTGCTTGTGGTCTTTGGAGGCGGCCTGACTTGGGCGGGTTCTATCATCGAGTGGTGAAGCGATCACGGCCATCATGCTGATCGATACCCACGCTCATCTCGATTTTAAGGATTACGCAGAGGACTTCTCCGAAGTCCTCCAACGGGCGGAAGGTGCTGGCGTATCAAAAATCATCACGATCAGCACAACGCTCGAGAGCTGCCGGAGAGCAGTGGACCTTGCGAACAGGTATCCCATGGTCCGCGCGGCCGTTGGCATCCACCCACTTTACGTGGACGAGTCGGCAGACGGCTTCCTGGAACAGCTGCGAGAGTTTGTGACGCTGCCCAACGTATGCGCGATCGGAGAGACGGGCATCGACTATCACAAAAACCAAACGCCACCTGAATCTCAGGAGCAACTCGAATCCTGGCGACGGAACCGGGACAGGCAGGCCTTTTTCTTCCGCCAGCAACTAGATCTTGCCGTCGAGAGCGGCCTCAACGTCGTGGTGCATCAACGCGACTCATGGAATGACTGCCTGAAAATCATCCGTCCTTACTCAGGCCGGTTAAAGGCGGTGTTTCACTGCTTTGGTGGCACGCTTGAAGAAGCAACCGAATTGGTCGGCTTGGGATTTCTAGTATCCTTCACCGGAATCGTGACATTCAAAAACGCAATTTCGCCCCAACACGCTGCGGCTAACCTTCCGCCAGGAACGTTTTTCCTCGAAACAGACTGCCCGTTTCTTGCGCCGACCCCTCACAGAGGAAAACGCTGCGAGCCGGCGCACACTCGATTGACGGCGGAACACATAGCCCGGCTCAGGGGCGAATCAATCGAATCGCTCGCCGCACACACTACAGCGACGGCGGAAGCGTTCTTCAGGCGACGAGACGCCTGATGATCCGCATCCCGTAGATCCGCCTCCCGTCAGCCCGCTCACGCGATCATCGATAAAACCTTGTCGGCATCCGGAGTCGCCTCAAGCCACACCCTGTGCAGGTGCTTCTTGCCGTCTTTCATTTCAACCGTGATCTCCAAAACGCTGCCGCACTCCGCACTTTGGATCTGATGGCTGTAGCCGGCGATTTTCTCACGCTGCTGGGTCATCCACTTCGCGAAATCCTCCGAAGTAACAGCGGTTTCACGCCAGAACGCCTCCGTCTCGAAGGAAAGTTCTGAGAGACGCCTGCACACAAAATCTCGATCCAAATACGCGAAAAGGTTACCCGCTTTCGGCCCGGCATCCTTGTCGAGCAACACCCGGTAGATGCCTTTGAATGCGATCGACTGCGCAAGGGGAGTCATCCGCGCGGTCTCAAAAACGGTGGCCTGCAATACATCGTCCTCCCAAGTCACCGTCTGCAGCGCAGTAGAGAGACGGCTTAAAAACGCCCTCTGCGCAGCAGTGAGTTCCTGCGCTCGCGCGGGAAGGGTCTGCTGCAACCGTGTTTTCTCCTCCTCAGCGGCGTAATGATCCACCCAGACTCCAACCGAACGGATCCTGCGCTCGAGCGCGCGTAATTCAACTGGGGTTAACTCACGGCCGAGACGCTTGGAGATTTCAACCCCGGGATTAATGTGCGGCATCTGCGCAAGGGCACTTACCAGCTGGAAATTGCCCTGGAAAAAGTCGCCCTGCGAATCGAGTTCGGCCAACTTGAACACTGCCGTCTCATCGGAGGTGGCATTCTTCTCGTGATAAACTCGGGACTGATACCGGTCAAACTCGTTGAAAAGTTTGATGATCCCCTCTTCGTGAACGTCAAAATTAACCGGAGAATTCGGCTTGGTCCGGATCATTAGAAACCGCAGCACCTCCGGCGGCAGGAGATTCGCCATGTCCCTTGCACTGGCCCCGACGCCTCTGGACGATGACATTTTGGCGCCGCCTACCAGGAAGAACTCGTACGGCACGTTCAGCGGCGGCTCCTTTTTAAATATTGCTCGCAAACATGCAGCCGCCACATCGCGCGAGCCGCCTCGAGTCGAGTGATCCTTGCCTGCGCCTTCAATGTTTACGGGAAACGTCACCCACTTAGCGACCCACTCCAGTTTCCAGGGGAGCTTCCCCTTTCCATCAAAAGGCGAAACCTTGCCTTCGTAACCGCAGCCCTTAGCCCATTTCACAAGGTCCGGCCGACAACGGTAACTCACCTCTAAACCGTCGTATGCATACACCTCAGTGGTACCAATGCGACCGCACTTCTCGCACACGGTCTGAAAGGGGTACCATGTCGCAGGGCGGTCGGAGTTAGAAACCTCCTTGTACACACGGCGCACGGTGTCCGCGTTCTTCAAGATTGTGTCGATGGCCGCATTGAAGCGCCCCGAGCGGTAGATATCGCGCATCCGGTACTTCTCCACCTTGACACCCAACTCCTCGAAAACGCCCCAGAACTCGCTCATGTAATGCTCAGCCATGTCCGGCGCGCTGGATCCATCCGGAGGCGGAACGTTGCACAGGGGCTGGCCGAGGTACTGCTCGAAATGTGCCCCCTTGCCCGCGGGAATCTCGTCCAACGGATCGTAGTCATCGACTCCAAACAAATATTTGGCCTCCAACCCTTTGCTTTTCAAAGTTCTAAAAATGGCATCGTGAATGAGAACCCCTCGGAGGGCGCCCACGTGGACTCGGCCAGAGGGGGTCTTGGAATCATTGATGATCTGCGGCCCCTGACACTGCGCTGCGACTTCTTCGCACCAAAACATAAAATTTTTAAGAGTGGATTTGCACCGGTGCTCAAAACGACGTTCACCGGAGGGCGAGAGTGTGTACCATTCCGGCCCCGCTTCAAGCCCACGCTAAAGTAACCTTATAAGCAACTCCAAGAAGACCACCGCTGCAGGATTATACTCCACCACCCCTGCTCATTCTCCCCCCCTCTCCGCAAAGCGCATGCATCCTGCCCAAGTCTACCAGCAAAAAATCGACGTCAGCTGGGAATTCCCCGTAATTTTCACCCACCATCTTTTTGCCCCCACCAATGGGGCTTTGCGCGATGCCATCCTTCGCTTGGGAGAAACGCGCAAACACCGGGTGATCGTCTACGTCGATTCCCACGTGCTCAAGGGCAACCCTTCAATCGCCGATTCGATCCGGCTTTATTGCTCGACTCACTCCGATGTACTCGAGCTCGCAGCTGATCCGCAGATCATCCCCGGAGGGGAAGCTTCCAAGAACGATTTCCGTTCGGTAGAAGGACTCATCAGACAGCTTCTCGAACTCCGAATGGACCGACAGTCCTTCGTGATTGCAATCGGAGGCGGAGCAGCGCTTGATGCCATTGGCTTTGCTGCCGCGCTTGTGCACCGAGGGCTTCGGCTGATTCGAGTTCCCTCCACGGTACTGGGGCAGAACGACGCCGGCGTTGGCGTCAAAAACGCCGTGAATTATCTGGGAAAAAATGCAATCGGCACTTTTGCGCCGCCCTTCGCCGTCATGAATGACTTCGAATTGCTGCGCACACTACCAGACAGGGACTGGCTGTGTGGCGTTGCGGAAGCCTTCAAAGTAGCGATCATTCGAGACGCCGCGTTTTTCTTGGATCTGCACCAGAACGCAGAAAAATTTCCAGCGCGCGACTTTGAAGCGATGAAGGATTTGGTCATTCGATGTGCCACCATGCACCTCGACCACATCCGCACCAATGGGGATCCGTTTGAATACGGTACCGCTCGGCCTCTGGATTTCGGGCACTGGTCGGCGCACAAGCTCGAATTGCTCTCCAATTTTTCCGTTTCGCATGGCGAAGCAGTCGCCGCGGGAGTCCTTCTGGACTCGATTTATGCGCGGCACAAAAAGTGGATTAGCGAGGCGGAACTGGAGTCCATCGACTCTGGTCTTCGAAGAAGCGGATTCAAATTATGGTTCGAGGAGTATGAAATGCGTGACTCGCGCGGGGAACGCCTTGTTTTTGGCGGGCTTCGCGACTTTCAGGAGCACCTAGGAGGAGAGTTGTGCGTGACTTTCCCCCAGGGGATTGGAGCGCGCTTCGAGGTGCATGAAATTGACATCGAGCTCATGAACGCATCGCTCGACGAACTCAAAAAGCGCGCAATGGCGTAACCCGGACCGTTCAGACCCCAATATGCAATCAGCCGCTTGTGAAATCAGACAGCTGAAGCACACTTGACTCCCATGGGCCGTTTTCTACTGATCGACAACAGTAATTCCTACACCAAGTTTGCCATCTCCGTCGGGGCTAAGATCGGAAAGGTTCAAAGGATTCCCACAAACGAGATAACTCTGGCGAAGGTAAGGAATCTCGTTGGGAAATTAAATTTTGAAGCCGCTGTTGTTTGCAGCGTGGTGCCCAAAAAAGCTGAGATCATCGAACGAGCGATTGGAAAAAAGCCGTTTGAGCACGTCAGCTTTCAATCACCTCTAGGCTTGAAGATCGACTACCCCAAGCCTTCATCCATTGGAGCCGACCGCCTTGCCAACGCATGCGCCGTGGCGTCGATTTACAGCACTCCGGCGGTTGTCGTGGATTTCGGGACCGCAGTCTCCTTTGACATCCTCAATGCCAAGGGCGACTACATCGGCGGCGTTATTGCACCGGGGCTTGAGGCGATGACGGATTACCTTCACCAGCGAACCGCTCTCCTTCCAAAACTCCGCCTGATTGAGCCTCCCGATGCGATCGGCAAATCTACGACACACGCGATGCTGGCCGGCGCCGTCTATGGTTACCGCGGACTTATCCGGGAAATTCTGCTTCAAATTCACAAGTCTCTTGGAGCTCGGAGGCCGCCACTTGTGATAGCCACTGGCGGATACGCTGAACTTATCAGTGGCGGGCTCCCTGAGATATCAAAAGTGCACCCCACACTCACACTTGAAGGGTTACGCTTGATAGCCGTGCGGAAGTTTCATCAAGATGAGGGCAATCTTTAACTTCCCTCCATTTTGACTCATTCGGAAGCAAACTCATACGCCATTGGCATCGATTTTGGCGGCACCAGCATCAAGCCTGCGCTTGTGAAGGGTGCCGAGATTGTTGAGCGCGGGGCAACCATCAATCCTCAAAACGCTGACGCAGCGGAAGTGCTCGTGGCGATCGAGCAATCAATCCGGCAACTTTGCGGCTCACTCCCGAGCCTTGTTCCAGTCGGAATCGGCCTGCCCGGACTAGTCGACAGCGAGCACGGCGTCGTCCATGGATTATCCAATGTGAGTGGCTGGGATGAAATCCCAGTCAGCCGCATCCTGAGGGAGCGCCTTGGCGTCCCGGTGATTTTGGAAAACGACGCGAACGCCATGGCCTATGGCGAATGGAAATACGGCGCTGCGGCGAGCACCAGACACGCTGTCTGCATCACTCTCGGAACCGGAGTGGGAGGAGGGCTCATTATCGACGGAAAGTTGTTCAGAGGCGCTCAATTGGCGGCTGGGGAGGTCGGACACACAAGCATCGACTACCGAGGCGCCAAAGGTCCTTATGGAAACTTCGGGTGTCTTGAGAGCTACGTCGGCAATCATTGGATTAGCAGACGAGCAAAACAAGCCTACCACGCTGCGAACCGCATCACTCCCAGCCCGGAATGCACTCCAGAACAACTCGCCCAGGCCGCCCACGATGGATGCTCGATCGCAAAGGCCATATGGGACGCCGTTGGTGATGAAATTGGCACGGCACTTTCAAACGTGATCTGGCTTCTTAATCCCGACGCAATCGTCATCGGCGGCGGTGTCGCCAAGGCGGGCCGCCTGATCTTTGAACCTGTCGAACAGTCTATCAGAAGCCGTACCTCGCGCGTCGTTCACGAGAAGTTACGTCTGCTCCCCGCGATGCTTGGGAATGACGCAGGAGCCATTGGATGCGGCGCACTTGCGCTTGAAGCGATCCGCTGAAATCTGCTTTCATTCAGCCATGGCCACATACGTCTACGAAACCATCCCCAAGAAGGCGGGCCAAAAGCCTCGCCAGTTTGAATACGAGCAGAGCATGAAAGATGCTCCCCTGACCAAATGCCCCAAGACAGGTGATCCCGTGAGGCGCGTCATTACTGGCGGAACCATCATTACAAGAGGAACTTCCATCCTTTCGATGAACCGCCCAAAAAGATCAGGCTAGGGCGTGCTCTCCGGCGACCGGCGGACGGAGCTGCTCCCATTCTGGGACAACAGCCTGTCGGAGCAGGTGTCCGATATTTGATAAAACATGTCCGCGCCCAACTCGGTGTTCGGCGCTAGGATTGGGGACGTTTTGCTCTCATGAACCCACCAAACCGACTCCCCCTCCCCTCCATGCGTCGCATACGCCTCGTCGTTCTCTCTTTCACTCTTGGCATCGGCTGCCTTGCCAAGGCCGAGGGACCAATCCGCGTCGCCTACGTTGACCCGAGCGGCGCTGAACAGGAACGGGCGGCCACTCTCCACAATGCAATGCGTGAAAATGGAAGGCGTGCGATTTATTTCGACTACTACAGTTCTGCGGAGGCGCTGACTCCAGATTTACAACTCCTGTATCACGTGGTTGTGGTTCGCAGTGACAATGGGAAAGAGAACTTTTCAGCTCTCCATCCTGAGAAACGCGTAATATTGGTTCCAGAGGATCAGAAGCCTGAGGCCATCAGAAACGCCGTATTGAGCGCGGTTCCGGATTCAGTCCGCAAGGATTGGGTTGCCTTCCTCGCGCAACGCGAGGAGGAAGTTCGTGAGAAAAATGAAAACGTCGCAAATTATGAGAAACGCGAAGAAGCTCTGACTTTTCAGCGTCCACTCAGCTTGAAGGGATCCATGGATCGGATCCAAGTGCCCGCTGACATGCGTCTGGAACTGTTCGCAGAAGATCCGAACATTGGAAAACCAATTGCAATGACTTGGGACACTCGCGGGCGGTGTTGGGTGGCGAGCACCTATGATTATCCACATGGCGTCACACCTGACTCCGTGGGTAACGATAAAATTACAATCTGTGAAGATATTGATGGTGACGGCAAGGCCGACAAATTCACCACATTTGCGGACAAGCTGAATATTCCGACGGGACTGTGTTTTGTCGATGGAGGTCTGATGGTGGCTCAGCCTCCAAACTTTTTGTTCCTCAAAGACACCAACGGCGATGATATTGCTGATGTGCGCGAAAAGCGCTTTGAAGGAATGTGGGGCATCGGCGACACCCACGCGCAGGCAAGTAATCTGCATTACGGATACGACAACTGGCTTTACGGAGCGGTCGGATATTCAGGATTCAAGGGAAATGTTAACGGCAAAGAGCTCGAATTCCGACAGGGAACCTACCGTTTCAAGGCTGATGGATCACAAATAGAATTTCTCCATCAATTCAGCAACAACACATGGGGCCAGGGTTACAATTCCGCGGGCGATCAGTTTGGAGGAACAGCGAATAACGCGCCCATCTTCTACGGAGGCATTCCTCAGACAGCATTCGGCGCCTCAAAAGGGATGAGTGCGAAAAAAATCAACGTAGTGAGTGAAGCCCACCCGATCACCGAAAATTTCCGCCAAGTGGATGTGATGGGCGGTTACACTGCGGCCGCAGGTGCTTCGTTTATTTACTCCGCGCAGTTGCCTCCACGGATGCAGGGCATGGCGATGGTTTGTGAACCAACCATGAAGCTGGTTTCCCTGTTTAAAATCGTGCCCAGCGGCGCCGGCTACAAGGCTCTTGATGCGATGAACCTATTCGCAAGCAGCGACGAGTGGACCTCGCCTGTGTACGCGGAAGTCGGACCAGATGGCGCAGTTTGGATCGCGGATTGGCAGAATTTCATCATCCAGCACAACCCGACTCCATCCCTCGAGCGAGGCGGCTATAACGCAGTGAAAGGCGCCGGAGGCGCGCATGAGAATCCCCTGAGAGATCATTCCCGTGGACGCATTTACAGAGTGGTTTGGAAAGACGCAAAACAGCAAACGCAGAGACCCGACGGAAACGAGACCACCGAGGCTTTGCTGGCTGCGCTTGGAGGAAGCACTCAGTTCGGCCGGCTAGCTGCCCAACGAATCCTCGTCGAAACCAAGCGAATTGAGGCCGTCCCGGCCCTTCGTAAAAACGTCACTTCACCTGCCTCAACAAATTTAGCAGTGCACTCCTTGTGGGCCCTGCAAGGCCTGAAACAGCTCGACAGTGAAACCCACCGGTCCGCTTTATCCGCACGGGATGCTGACGTACGCCGGAACGCGATTCGCGCACTGGGTTCTGATCAAGAATCCCAAAAGCTCTTTTTTGCAGCTGGAGTCCTTGCAGACACTGACGCTCACAACACCTTGGCCGCTTGGAGCAAACTCGCGGAATTTCCAACCACCGAGGAGATCAAGAAGATCGCGCGCGGAATTTGTTCGTCAACCCAAGTATCCAAAGATGAATGGCTGCTCGAAGCCGCCAAAATGCTTGGCAAGCGGCACGGCGCCGCCCCTTTCACCGAGGGGCAAAATCTTTTGTCAAACCCCGGCCTTGAGTTGGCGGGCAGCGATGGCCTTCCCGAGGGATGGAAACGCCGTGATTACAACAACGCAAGCCGGGGAGATGCCGTAAAATGGTCGCATACCACCGACAAGAAATCAGCCCACTCCGGCGAGAGCTGTATTCAAGCCGTGGCAAAACAACCAGTCGACTCGAGTATTTTCTGCGAGGTTAACATCAAGCCGAACACGGAGTACCGACTCGCCGCTTGGATCAAGGCGAATGGAATCAAAGGCAAGCTCAGTCTAAACGATCATATCGGCCGTGCGGAAACGGAGAAGATCACCAGAAAAGGTGACTGGCAGTTGGTTGAGACGACCTTTCACAGTGGAGAACGCACCAAAGCAAGCATCAACATATTGTTTGTTGGGAGCGGTGAAGGAAGTTTCGACGACGTTAGTCTGACTGAACTCATTCCAATCTTGGAACCAAAACTTCTCGCAGGCGATGCACAGCGCGGTGAGAAGGTTTTCCGCCAACATCAGACGGCGGCTTGCGTGCTGTGCCACGCATTAGCAGGGCAGGGCAGCGCAGTGGGGCCCGCTCTCGACGGGATCGCCTCGAAACAAAGTCCTGAATACATCAAGCAGAGCTTGGTTGAACCCAACGCGGTCCTCGCTAAGGGATACGAAAACCTTGGGACGTCTCCAATGCCTCCGATGAAACTGATTTTATCCGCCCAAGAACTCGAGGACATTCAGACGTTCCTACAAACCTTGAAGTAGGGCTGCAGCATTCCCGATATCCGGCGGCCTTGCGCGCGGTTTGATCTTTTGTTTTAGAGGCGTTCGTAGAAACGGAGCGCCTCTAAGTCGCTATGAAACTCGGAAAGATAAACAGTGCGGCCGCCCGCTCCGGGATCCTGCGCAATGTAGTCCCACCCTTTTTTCCCAACGACCAAAACGAAGTGCGTGCCGCCCTCCGGCCGCCGGATACGAACGATCACCGGATTTCCCTTTAACAAACTCCAATCCATCAGCCGAAAACTGGGCAGATCTTCGTAAGCGTGCCGCACTTTGCCCGGCTCATACTCGGCAGCAGCCTCCCAATACAGCCAACCGCGCTCGGTGTAGCCGTTGGACGCCGTAAGAAAACGGTTCAAGCGCTGGGGATCCACATCGATACCGTAAAACGCGAGCGCCATCGCCGCAGATGTGACCGCACATCCCTCGGCTCCAAGCGTGTTGGGTGTTGTTCCGAGCAAATCTGCTCTCCATCGTTGATCGGCCTGAGCGAAAACAGGAACTTCAAGCTGCAACTTCCACGGAAAGTAAAGTCCCCCTGATGATGGCAGCTTGGCGGTGCGGCACCAGTGATGCAATCCAAGCCCGCAAATCACCAACAGCGAGAGTGACACTCCGATTCGCTTCCACATTGTCCGATCCTTTAATTGCGAGGAGGCAGTCAGGTTCACTCCGTCGCAAGAGTTTTTGGACCGTGATTTGGACATAACAGTACCTTTCCTGAACGCCTGTCAGTCTGGGCATGCTCCAAGGCTGTGCCTATCTCTTCCAATGTGTACCGACCCGCAATCGGGGTGTGCAAAACACCCATTGCAGCCATCAGCATCAGCCTTTCAAACATGTCAGAAATCTTTCGGCCCTCGGCCTCACGATACCAGCGTGAGACCCAAAATCCGCGGAGGGTGATGTTCTTGAAAATCAACAAACCGTTTGGTACCCGCAACGGCTGTCGCGACATAGCGCCATAAGTAATCATCGTCCCGCTATCGGCAAGCGATCCAGCGATACCGAGCGCACTCTCGCCGCCAACTGCATTCAATCCAAGCTTGAGCGGGCGTCCACCGGCGAGTTCCAAAATCCGGGATGAAAGCCTCTCTCCCTCGAGAATTACATGATCCGCCCCGATTTCGCTGAGCTCGGAAATTAATTCGGGACGCCGAACCACATTAAG
>JBILUQ010000287.1:0-4839 GCA_044370935.1 Chthoniobacteraceae bacterium | reverse complement strand
GGCCTGTTGCGGTGTATCGGTAGCCGAGACCTCGGAACGGGAGTGCGGACTCCAAATTAACGTGTCTGCGATTGTTGCGAATTGATTGAGAGCGGTGGGCTGTTCCCAGCGATTGGCCGGAGTCCAAATTTGTTCAATGCCTCTTTTTAGGTAGCGGGCGCGTTCCGCGTCAACGTGCAGGCCACAAGGGGCATTGTTGTTAATGAGGGAGATCTCGAATCCAATCGGAGGCGGTGTGCCCGAATAAAGTCGCTGGTTGAGTTTGGAAGCAGCAGCAAATGGAGTTTGTAAATTCGGATCTGCATGCGCCATGACAGCGATGAGCGATGGCCAGTCAAGTTGTGCACTTCTGCGAAGGGGCAGTGCCTGTGCATCGGCGAGTCTCGGTGGCTGTGGGGTTGCCAGTGCGTAGCCCGTCTCATCCAAGCCTCGCCTGCCGGCTCTGCCATACATCTGGAGCAGTTCGGCAGGACTCACCTTGCGCTCGAACGGTCCCGCGAGATAGGTGGTGCCGGCAATCGCAACAGAGCGCATCGAGAAATTGATGCCAGCTGCGAGGCCCATGGTTGCAACAACAACCCGCAACTGGCCTGCCTTTGCCAACGGTTCCACAAGCTGGGATCTTTGAGCAAAAGATAAACCGCTGTGATGAAATGCCACACGGGACTTCAAAAGACGGTTCAATGTTCGCCCCGCTAGCTGGTGTTGAGTTTCATCAAGGTGAAGCGGCGCGCAGGGAGGGAGTGTTGCTGCAAGCTGGGTTGCTAGCTGTTCGGCGGCTTTGCGGCGAGGTGCAAACAGGAGAATCGGGCCGAGGTCCTGCCGGAGTGCGTTCGCTATCGCGCGCGGCCACCAACCGTGAAGTTGCGAAGGAGACCGGTCTGGAAGCCCGGAGAGGTCGACTTCCTCAAGCGGCACCGCCCGATGAGAGTGCGAAACAAGCTTTGCTTTGCGGCCAATTCGATTCAGCCATTCGACGACATCACGCGGGTTGGAAACGGATCCGCTTAAAAGCAGTAACTGCGTATTCTCCGGGGCGAGAGCGATCGCGAGTTCGTAGTGCACTCCCCGGACTTGATCCGCGATCATTTGGTACTCGTCGATGACCATCAGGCGGGGGCCCCGGCCTGCGAGTAGTTGGGATCGCTGTGTTTCAAGCGTGGCCACGATAATTTTCCGGTCCAGCCCCTCGGCAATGTCTCCGGTCGAGATTCCAACGTCCCAGCCCCGCTTACGCCACTCAGCGTACTTGTCGTTTGCAAGCGCGCGGGTTGGCACGGTGAAAACGCACTGGCCCTTGATACTTGGCCAGAAAAGTTCAAATACAAGGGTCTTGCCGGATCCAGTGGGAGCGTGAACCACCACATCCGAACCCTCTCGCAGCATTCGGACGGCGTCCTGCTGCCAAAGGTCGGGGATCGAGATGGAATGTAATGACGCGAAAGCGCTCACGAATTGGGATGGTAGGCGACGCCGACACCTTGGACCGACTACAAGGGGCTTGCAACGAAAGGTTCGTATCCGGCTGGGAGCGTGTTTGCTGCGGCCATGGTAGTCGCCGGTGCAGTGAATTGTGGTTTGCTCCTGCCTAGCTGAGACCCAGTGGAGGATCCTGTCTTACGCCTGGCGAGTGGCGGTGACGTCAGGGCAAAAAAAAGGCGGGCGCGTCGCCACCCCTGTCGACGCGCCCGCGGAAACGCGATACATAATTGCACCGGTCTCCACTCATATATCGCTGACCCCTCCCTTGGTGGTTGGGTAGGGTTAAAAAACTTCTGAGTTTTTTTGGAAACTAGCCTTCCAGTCGCGGAAGAAGGCTACAGACGCCACAAAGTTGTAGTTCGGCTCACGCTCTGGGGCCGGAGCGATATCCCACTCCCAAGCATTATCCGGGGTGGGCAGGCGGTGCCCTTGTAAGACGTCCCAAGGTTCGGAGGCGGCAAGGCCCAGTCGGGTCTGGGCGTCCGGGGTGGGCAGGGTCTGCCACTGGTAGTCGGTTATGAGGGCCGTGTGGCCGGGGATAATTCGAAGGTATTCCAGATGGGCTTCCACTAGGTGCCGTTGGAATTCCTCGATCGCACTCTTGGAATGGGAGCGTTTCAGATACCAGCCCGGCACCCATCCCAATTGTGATAATAAGTTAACGGATACGGTGAAGTCCACTCGGTCATCGAGCAGGAAGAGCTGGGGCAAGTGGTTCGGAAGTTTGCCGCCTTTACGAGCGAGTTCCGGCAGTTTTTCGACGGTTTCTGTGACATCCGCTGATATCCGTGAGACGTTCCCGAAAGGCGCGGTTTGAAGACGGCTCGAAAGGGTGTGGACGATATCCACAAGAACGACTTCTTCAAACATTCCGGACAGCTCGCGGATAGGAATATCGTGGACGAGTCCGGCCCCGAATAGAACTGCCTTCCGTCTGCCTTTGCTGAGCTTGGCGGCTTCAAGAATTGAGTCCCGAGTGCGGTCTAAGTGCGCTTGCCATGCCGAGCGGCAGCGCCTGTAGCGAGCACGTACTTCAAGCGAGGATTTTAAGAAGCCCATGGATCTAGCGATCGCAGAGCAGGGGGTGATCGTGTACTCGAGAAACTCGAAAATCATCTCGGGCGGTGTAGTGAAGCAGTTGTTGGATTCACAGCCTTATCTGCGAATTTCCTTTGAAAGAAAGTTTTGAAGCTGGGCAGTTCTTGGTGCGGTGAAAAGCTCTTCAGGCGGTCCTGATTCGACGATACGTCCCTCTGCAACAAAAGCCACCTGGTCGGCTGCACGACTTGCAAAAGCCATTTCGTGGGTCACAAGAATCAATTCGCGTCCCTGATTCCGCAATTCATCGACCATTTCTAAAACCTCGTTTGTCATCTCTGGGTCAAGCGCGGAGGTGGGTTCGTCAAGGAGGATCAATTTGGGCTGCGTTACTAGTGCACGGGCAATCGCAATTCGCTGTTTTTGTCCTCCGGAGAGGGATGCAGGCTTTTGGCTGGCGTGTCCTTGAAGGCTGAATCGAGAAAGAATATGCATCGCGAGATCACGGGCATGCGTCTTCTTGTGGCCGTGTGCCACCGTGAGAGGAAGTAGCAGGTTTTCCAACGCCGTGAGGTGTGGAAAGAGATTGAAGGATTGAAATACAACCCCGATGTCTCGGCGATGCAACAGGAGGCTGGCTTCATCAAAGGCGATCCTCTTCTCGTTGACGATTACAGTGCCGGAGTCGGGTGTCTCAAGGCCGGCAATGATGCGCAGCAGTGTCGACTTGCCTCCCCCTGAGGGGCCTATCAACACAAGTGACTGCAGTTTGTCAAAGGACGCTGAGGCGTCCAAAAGCGCGTGGCGGGAATCGAAAGACCGGCAAACTTTGTTGATCTCAAGTTTCATAGCGCATTCGGGTTTCTAGACTCCGCGCCCAGAGTGAAAGCGGTACCGTGCAAATGCAGTATCCGGCAGCGAGTACAAGGTAGCTTTCAAAATTGCTGAATGTGAAGCTGGCCACGTTTCTCGCGCTTTGCGTGAGTTCATTTAGGCCAATAATCGATAGTAGCGACGAGTCTTTCACGAGTGAGACAAACTGACCGGCAAGCGAAGGCAAAGATGCCCGTAAAGCCTGCGGAAAAATAACGTAACGGTAGGTTTGAATCCGCGTCAGACCGATGGCTTTTGCTGACTCGATTTGTGATTTGCCGACCCCTTCGATTCCTGAGCGCACGATTTCCGAGATATACGCTCCGCTAAAAAGCGAAAGAGTGATCGTCCCCGCTATAAATCGATTCTCGAGATGAACGGCCTCCGCGCCGATGTAGAAGAGAATGTAGATTTGTACCAGAAGCGGTGTGCTTCGGATCAATTCAACCGTACATACAGCCAGATACCGCAACGGGAGTATTCTGGAACGGCGACTTAGGGCGAGTGCCACTCCGATTACAGCGCTTGTGATCAGAGAGCAAGCGCTCAATGTGATCGTTGTTTTCCATCCGTCAATGTAGAGGCGCCAGTAGGGTGTGAGAAGATCCCACTGCCAGGAGAGGTTTGCGCGGTCCAGAGCGAAACCTCCCAACACGATGCCAATTGTGAGCACAAGCGCTGCGTTGAACCAAAGCTGGGCTCGGTTGGCCCCGTCCTGTCGCTCACGAAGGATCAACGCGCGTTTGAATAGTGCCGTCAATTTGGACATGAGTTTTTGCGGAATCTCTAAAAAACAAATGGAATTCCCAGGCGTAGAAACGCTGTTTTTTGGGATGACAGCCAGCGGTCTCCGAGCGTTTCAAAACCTTTCGAATCGCGGAAAGCGTGGATAAAAGCATTCACTTCTTTCTTCAATGCGTCGTCTCCCTTTCTGAGGCCTATTGCCCACGACTCCGTCTGAAAAGGGGTCAGCAATGGGCGAGTAGTTTCGCTGTTCTGTTCCGAATGTTTCAGGACGGACATTTGGTCGTAAATGAAAGCGTCTGCTTTTCCCTGCACAACCTCCAGTACGCAGGCGGATTCGCGATCGAGCACGACGATCTTCGCGTTTTTAATGTTTCGCGAAAACAAATGCCCTGTAGTGCCTTGCTTGACCGCGATGATTCTGTTTTTTTGGTCGGCGTCTACAATGGATTCAATAGTGGATTTTTTTGCCACCAGCAAGCAAAGCCCCGTGGAGAGGTAGGGGTCGGAAAAGTCGATCGCTTTGGCGCGCTCAGCGTTCGCCGTCATTGAGGAGATGATCAGATGGATGCGACCGGTTTTCAGAGAGGGAATCAATCCGTCAAAAGGCAGGTTTTGAATTTCAACAGTGCGCTTTAGGTGTGCGCCGAGTGCGTTTGCGAGATCGACACTGATTCCAGTCGGTTTTCCACCGGTATCGGT
>JBILUQ010000056.1:0-17260 GCA_044370935.1 Chthoniobacteraceae bacterium | reverse complement strand
AGTAGGAGATGCGGTTGTAGCGCAACTCACAGGAGGAAGCACTGCCATCACGCTGCAATCTTCAGACGGGACCTCACGGACCCCCGAACTCGAAAAAGTCGGCGAGCGCACGCTTGTTCGTTTTGAGCAAACACGGCAACCGGGATTCTATCGCCTCTCAGGTAGCGCTTCGGGTGATCAGTGCTTCGCCATCAACGCGGACCGCATGGAGTCACCCACGACACGACTTGGTTCGCATGAGATCGAATCGTTATCCAAATCGATCGGCGCAACCCTCGTGTCTAACGCCGATAGACTTGCTGATTCGCTTGCCGCTTCGCATTTAGGACGCGAGGTATGGAACGTAGTCCTCTGGATGATTTTGTTTTGTTTGTTTGCAGAGATCGGCCTACAGCAGCGTTTCAACCCGAAGGCGACCAGATCAAAATGAATCACCTTCATTTCAACGGCCTTTGGAATCCTGCGCTATCGGTCCTCATCGGATTCGCTTTTGCAGGAATCGCGTGGTGGCTGTACCGCAGGGAGCTGCATTCGCTCACCGCCCCAGGGGCGAAATGGCTTCCGTTGTTGAGGGCAGCCGCGATTTTTCTGATCATCCAAATGCTTTCGGGGCCGGTCCTCAAATACCGGGAAACCCTTGGGCGTCTGAGCCGCATGGTCATTTTGGTGGACGGCTCCCGGAGCATGGAGCTAACGGATCCCGACATGGAACGCGCGCGCAAAACGGCAATTGCAAGCCAACTCCGCAACATGCCTGACGCGGGCCGGCAGGAGGCCGTCCTTGACGGGATGTCCCGCACCGAACGCGCACGGGCGCTTCTTTTTGAAGGCGGCTCGGAGAGTCTCGTTTCAGAGCTGCTCGAAAACTTCGAGGTTGAGCTCATCTCGATGGAAGACTCGCGCAGCCGCCGCCTCTGGTCCTCCAACGAGGACGCAGCTGCGATTCCAACAGCACTGCCACCGGCAAACAATGAACGAACTGACCTCGCTACGGCTCTCCGCAACGAGATCGAGCGCGGCGCTGTTGTCTCGTCCCCTTCATCAAAGCAGCGCAACGTACTGGTCGTCCTCTCTGACGGAAACCATAACACGGAAGCTTCCCCGCTAAGTGTAGCGAGGCAACTTGGCGACAGCGGCACCCCTGTCTTTTGCGTTGGGTTTGGCGCGACCAACAGGCCCGCGGATCTTGCAATCCAAAAGATCGAGGCGCCGGATTCAGTGTTCAAAACAGACCGAATCAAGGGCCAGGTGATTCTGAAGGATGACATGCCTTCTGGGATCCCGTTTGAGCTCGTAATCACCAACGCGGAAACTCTCGCGTGGGAACAACGTCTGGTTACAAACGGGCAGCACACCAGGGCAATCAATTTTGACTTCGCAGTGCAGACGCTGCTGCCACCAGCGGCTGATTCTGCAACAGCGAAAGCAAATGCCACAGACAACGCACCGACTAAACTGCGCTTGGAGGCTGCAATCGCACCGCTGACGTCCGAACGACAAACACTCAACAACAAGTCTCAGCGCACGGTCCACGTTGTTTCATCCAAGAGAAAAATGCTAATTTTGGAGGGAAGGCCCCGTTGGGAGACGCGATACATCAGGAATCTTTTTGAGCGAGATCCGCAATGGCAAGTGAACAGCCTCTTTTTTGAAGCGACGTCGTCTGGCGGTGCTCTTCCGCGCGGTACAGCAATGGGCAGCTTTCCAGGCAGCCGAAGTAGTCTGATGGAATACGACGTTCTCGTGATTGGCGAGTGGGACGCATCCGTCTTGTCCGACGAGGAGATGGAATGGCTTGGTGAATTCGTCTCGAAACGCGGCGGCGGAGTGCTGCTCATCGACGGGTCAAGAGACAAGTTAAAAACATTGATCGGACGCCCCGGCGCCTCGCTGCTGCCTGTCAGCTTCAACTCTCGCAAGGACAGCGCTTCCGATTATCCGCCTTTCGAGCGGCTGACGCTTGCGGCGCGGGCCAGGGATCTTCCTGCATTGAGTCTCGTTCCGGGAACTGCCCCTCAATCAGCTGCGTGGGACAAGCTCCCACCACCGCATTGGATGGCGGACTGCACCCCGCTACCCGGGAGCGAGGTGCTCGTAGAGGCCGCGCAGGGCCAAATCACTAAACCAGTGCTCGTCCACAGGCGGTATGGCGCCGGAAAGATTCTGTACTGCGCATCAGACGAGACTTGGAGATGGCGCAACAATGTGGCCGGAATGTATCAGGAAAGATTTTGGAGCCAGATTGTGACATGGATCGCGGCACAGCCGTTCGCGGTTCAAACAGCAGAGGTATCGCTCGACACGGGCGGGTTCGTATTCAAAGAGGGCTCAACGGTGCAGTTTCGCGTGTTTATCGATCCAAACCACGGATCCGCAGCCATCCGTAGTTTTGGAGGCTCTGCGCTGTCAGGCGTGCTGTGGCGTAATGGGAACCGGATCGCCTCCATACCTCTCACAAGCGATGAATCCAGAGACGGAATTTTCCTCGGCAAATCTGCTTCACTGGAGCACGGACAATACGAGTTTACAGTCGAGGGAGGCTCGCTGAAGGATGTGGCGAATCAGGCGCGCGCGCAGTTTGAAGTCCTTTCAGAAGCCCCGAATGAAATGACTGAAATCAGCCAGAACGAGTCGCTGCTACGGCAAATTGCGAGCGAATCCGGAGGGCAATATCTGCCGGAAGAGTCGATCCGAACAGTGAAAGATTTGCTGGCGCCTTGGAAAGACGGACAGTCAAGGGAAGTCGAAGTGCCAATCTGTCATGGTTTTCCTTGGTTTTCCTTGATCATTCTGCTCCTCGGTTTGGAATGGTGGCTCAGGAAGCGCGTTGGCTTGATCTAAGGGATAAACATGAGCCTCGACCCGAACATTAGCGAACTCATCGCCGCATTCAGGAGGCAGCGAACTGCGGCCCTGATCACACGTTGCGTTCTATCACTCGGCGCCGTGGGCGGAATCGCAACTCTGGTCGCGGCGTTGGTGGATCATCTGTTTTTCCTCTCGGACTTTTCAAAAACCATCCTCGGATTATCCATATACCTTACCTGCTTTGTCGTATTGCTCGCGCGCCACGGAAGTCAGATTCGAGAGAAACAGGATGCGCGCACGATTGCTCGGATGTTGGAATCAACGCGTCCCGAGCTTCGAGGAGAGTTGCTCTCCCTTATTGAGCTTTCAGAGCAGGGGTTGCTCAACACCAAATCCTCTGACGGTGCCCGTCATTTTGCAGAGCTATTGCATGAGAAAACCAAGACCGCCCTGGCTTCGCTGAACCATGCTAAGTTGTTTCCCGCTCGCATGCTTTGGCGGGATTTCCGAGTTTTTGGAATAAGCTGCGCGCTTCTTGTATCTGCATGCTTGTTAGGCGGCTCGCTCTTCCGCTCGCACTGCAGGCGTGTCCTTCTGCCATTCGCAAACATCGAGCGAATATCCGAAACGCTGATCTCCGTCACCGCCCCATCACCTTTTGAAGGGGTCATTGCAGCTGATGAGGATTTTTTAATCGCCGCAGATATCCGCAATTACAGGGATCATCAGGCCTTCGTGGAAATCCGCCGCAAAGGCCAGCGCCTAAAAAAGATCCCGCTTTTACGTTCGGAGATGAGCCTCTTTCAAGCGTCTTTAAACTCCCAAACGGAACCCTTCTCATACCGCGTGCAATGCAATGACGCAGCAACGCGGTACTACCACTTCAAGCCGGCACAACGACCGACGGTTCGTTCTTTTCAAAAACAATACACTTTCCCGGGATACACCCTCCTGAAGCCAAAAACGGAGCAGAGCCAGGATGGTCATCTGAAAGCGGTCGCAGGCACGCAGGTTTTCCTGGAGATAAAAGCCGATCAACCCATCGTTGGAGGTCAGATCTTGTTCGATGACGCTGGAAATTCTGGCGATCTCACCTTGCGGCCTGACTCACGGGATCGAACAAAGGCAACAGCCGCGTTCGTGCTCAAGCAGAACGGCCACTATCAACTTCAGCTGACTGCGGCAGACACAGGTTTTCAAAGCAGGACGGATCTGCTTTATGAGATTCAAGCCGACCCTGATCTGCCCCCGGACATCTCCCTGGAATTGCCCTCAAAAGACATCATCGTCCCGATCACAGAGCGGGTCGCTATGGCGGGTCGAGTATCCGATGATTATTTGATCACCAACGTGTGGATTGAATCCCGGACCAATGGGGAGCCGTGGAGGTCGCTTGAAATATTCTCCGATAAAGCAACGAGCAAGTCACTTGAACGGACTGTGGATCCTATTGCTGAAAAGGGCAGGGTTGGAGACGTGCTAAGCGTGCGCTTCGCGGCAACCGACACAAAAGGCCAGCGTGCGGAATCTAATGCGGTTAAAATTACACTGGGTCATTCAGTCGATTCAGCGACAAAAAACGCACTACTCGGGGCCCAGGCAAAAATTGAAAGACAGCTGGCTTCGCTTCAAAAGCAGATTTCCGAGGCTCAGCAACAACTGTCAAAGGCGGTAACCGCGGCACAAACACCGAACCCGAATGCCCCAGACAAGGGCCAACTTTCCGCTGTTGCCAGAAGGACTTTGGAAAACGCTGTCCAGGCTTCCAACGAGATTCGCGAGTCGCTCCGTGATGCCTTGTCCAAGGAGACAGCCGAAGAGCAGCGCAAAGATCTTCAGCTAGTCGCACGCGCCATTAACCAGCTGCAGTTCGCTGCGCTTCAACCCTCACTTCAATCCCTCAGCCGCTCCAACACTAACGCGGCTGCGGAATCAGCCAATTTACAAAGTGCCAGAGACCTGGTCACCCAGGGTGATGCAATCCAAAAATCGGTGCACCAAGCCATTCGCTCCAACCTGGCATCCGAGCTAGCAGTGGAATTGTCCGATGAGGCAAATCGTCTCGTGAAAGGCCGGAGGCAACTTCAGGATCAATCATCCGCCACGGATTCAGCTCAGAACTCAACCGCCAGCCCACCCGCGCCGACAGGTTCCCCCTCAGACGCCGGGGACGACACCATTGGACGTTTCGACCGTCTCGACCGACTCAATCGCGCGGAAACTCATGAACTAGGCCGCGCAACGGGACAGCTGCGGGATCTCTCCCGCACTGCATCGGACAAGCTCAATACGCTGCCAAGCAAACTTCAATCAACTGATTCACCAGTGGAAAAGCTGCAACAGGCTTTGGATTCAACAGCGAAGAGTCTGGATGAAATAAAACCGAGGCTCTCAAGCGAAGCATCCACTGCACGCGTGCAACTCGAGCGCGCAGTGTCCTCGGATTCAGCTAGCCTCCAACGCGTCAAAAAGGAGATCGAGGAGATTGCTCGAAAAAAGGAGATAAAGCCCGAACGCCAGGCGGCGTTGACCGAGGCCAAGGTTGAATCGCTTGGCGATCTCCTGAGAGCAAACGCCCAACTGGAGTCGGATCGACCCGATGCGCCTGCGACGCTGGCTTACGGGGTACATCAGGCTTCGCGTGCGCTTGATGCGATCGCTGAAAAGCATCCCGTACCGGCCGACACCGCGCACCCGCTCGAAACGCTCGGGGCCGCAATACGCACCCTGGAAGGAGCTGCTCAGCTTGAGGAAGCAGGCCAATTAGCGAACCGGGCAGCGCGCGAGGCAGCCTTCGAAAACAATTCGCCGCAGGCGTCGAAAATCGCGGCTCAGCTTGAAAAATCTCTCGCGCCTCTTCCCAAAGCTCTCGAGAACGCGGGTCTCGCCGGAGAGACTCTCGAAAAATCGCGCGATGCTTTTGCGAGAGTACGAAACCCCGCGGAGGCTGCGGGCTTGCTGCGAGAGGCTTTGGAGAGCTCAAACGAACTTGTTTCAAAAGCTAAATCGGCGATCGACCTGCTCACCCCATCGCTTTCCGCGGAAATGAAGGCGCTCTCCTCCCAATCACAGGAGGCAGCAGGAACCAGCATTGAACTTTCCAAAGGCGAACCGAACCGGGATGCCATTCAAAAGGCCATGTCCGCCGAGCAGCGCCTTGACGCAAAAATTGAGAATCTAAGGGAAGCGCTGCGCGCCCGGGCTAACACCGCAGATTTTTTAACCGAGGATGGCCGGCAGCATTCCAGAGATGCGGATGCGGCGAGTTCCCTGCTAAAGTCACCGGAACGTGCAGCGCAGGCCCTGCAGACCGCGGCACAGCGATTGAAGGAATCAGCGATACTGCTTCCCAAAGCCGCCGATATTCAGGCGCAAACCGCCAAAAACCTGCAACAGCTCGCGCAGCACTTTGAGAATTTGGAAAATGGGGACGCGGGCGCGGCATCCAAATCACGCGAATCCCTGCGCGAGAGCGAACAGTCTACCGGCGCCAAACCGGAGTTGGATGAGCGCCAGGCTAAGGCCGAAGCGATAAGCGAAATGGCGAAAAACATGCCGAAAGAATCTTCACCTGATCTAGCCACGGATCAGAAGGAGGCGGCCCCAGACGCGCAGGCCAAAGCGAAGCCTGCATCTTCCGCCGACTCGAATAATTCCGCTGAATCCCAGCCCAATCCAAAACAGGAAACCAAGCCCGACTCCCAACGCTCCAACCGGGCGGTGCAGGCCGCGATTGATGCGCAAAAGCAGGCCGATCGCATAGCGCGCGCAGAGCATTCCACACTCTCTGGCACTCCCGCATCTGCTTCCGACATGCAGAAAACAGCGCAAGCAGAAGGAGAGTTTCCTTCGCCCGCATTCCACGGAGATCAGAATTGGGGCCGCCTACCAAAGCGGATCGCAACCGACCTGATGCAGGGGCGGCGCGAGCCGATTTCCGGGGAATACCAAGCCGCAATCGAAGCCTATTTTCGAGCAATCGCGGAGCGGGCCCAGCAGCCAGCCAGACCCTCGCGGTAAGTCTCAAAATCAAACGCCGTCCACCCACACCCCGCAAAGCGCGCATGCGAGATCGCATCGCAGAACGCGAGGTTTTGTGGTGCAGCTGAGCCTCAGAGCTTCACGTGAAATGTATCGTTCTTCTGCACGGTTTGGACGAATCCAACCAGCAAAGCGATCACCCGCTCCACGTCTCGCAAATCGGCGACTTCCACAACGGAATGCATGTACCTCAAGGGAAGTGAAACCAGCGCGGTTGGCGTGCCGTTTCCAACATCAAAAATCACGTCTGCATCGGTGCCCGTGTGCCGCGAGGCACTTTCGTGCTGAATCGGGATCTGCAATTTTCCCGCCACAGCCATGAGCCTTTTCACAACCTCAGGATGATTGCACGCTCCGTGGGTCAAAGTCGGCCCCCCAGAAAGAATCACATCGCCGTGCTCGTCCTGTAAAATCCCGGGCGTATCCGTCGCGTGGGTCACATCCAGAACCACACACACATTGGGCTGCAGCCGGTGCGTGGCCATCCTTGCGCCGTGTCCGCCGATTTCCTCCTGCACCGCATTTACCGCAAACACATGAGCGCTACTCTTCTGAGCCTTGAGGCGCGAAATAACCTGGGAAAGAATGAACCCACCGACCCGATTGTCCAACGCGCGGCCGGCAATCCGGTGCTCCCCCAAACGCTCCACCCCGTCGGCATACACCGCTGGGTGCCCGACCCGAATCCCAAGCGCCGCCACCTCGTCAGCCGAGGAGGCTCCTACATCGACATACAACTCGTGCACCTTCGGGACCTTCTCCTCGGCCGCACCTTTCCTGAGGTGGATGGCGGTGTTGCCCACCAACCCCCTCACCGGCCCGTTGCCGCCGAGGATATTCAGCCGGCGTCCGCGCGCGGTCGCGCAGTCCGAACCGCCGATCCGGTCAACCCGCACGAAACCCTCCTTGGTGATGCGCTTGACGATGAAGCCGATCTCATCCGCATGGGAGGCGAACATAATCCGGGGACCGTCGCCCGCGAGCTCAGCCCAAGCTGTCCCGTAGGCATCTGATTCAACCGCATCAGAGACTGGACGCATGTAATCCATCCAAAAACGCTGTCCCTCCGCCTCAAACCCAGTCGGGCTGGGGATTCGCAGCAACTGCATCAAAAACTCGATCGCTAGTTCGTCCATCCCTTCAATGAATGGAAGAACGGCGCTTTTTCGATCCTTTTCTTTGCCTCGACCGTGAAATCGAGCCGCCTACGAGCCTTTATCCCTGTCGCCAAAGAGAGTTTCCAAGAGCGCCAGCGCCTTCCCTGCCACCTGATCAGCGCCAACGGACGCGTCGATCACCCGGATGTACGGCCTCTGAATAGACAGGAACAACTCCCGTACACGCCGGAGCGCGTCGAGTTTTTCAAACTCATCCGCAACATCGCCCCTCGCGCGGACACGTTGAAGTGTCTGCTCAGGATCGCAATCCAGCAGGAAAACCAGGTCCGGTTCCGGAGCAAACTCTTCGTTGCGCAGTAAAACCTCTTCAGGGTCAGCGCCGCGCGCTCCTTGGTAGGCAGCGCTCGAGATGAAGTAGCGATCCAGAAGCACCACCATACCCTTGCGGAGAGCTGGAAGGATCAACTCGCTCACATGCTCCTTTCTATCGAGAAGAAACAACTCCAACTCCTGGGCGAGCGGAAGACGCCCAGTCCTCGCGGAATCACGCAAACGAGTCCCCCAAACTCCGTTCGTGGGTTCCCGGCTGACCACGCAACCAAGACCGCGCGCTTCGCAATAAGACTGAAGCCGCCGAAGCAAGGTGCTTTTGCCCGTGCCATCCACGCCCTCAATGACGATCAAAAAACCGCGCATGTCTCTGTCATCCATATAGATTTTTCGCCAACGCCAATCGCAAAGCGGCCGGGAGCGCGGAACCCCAGCTCCGCTTGGTGCTGCGTTGAATCAGGCGAGAAGCGGAGCTGAGGCTCCGCGCTCCCAGGGGGTAGAACTCCAACGATTGCAAGTCCGACTGAAAGCGTTCATTGATATCCATATACTATTTGATACCAGCTACTTGAAACCCATCAGACTCAAGCGCTTCACGCACCCTCGAGGGCTGGTCGCCCTGCAGTTCAACCACCCGCCCGCGCACAGTTCCACCGCAGCCACATCGGTTGCGCAGTCGCTTCGCAAGCGCCTCGATCGCGGCGTCCGTGTGCTGCGCCCCGAACCCTTCGATCGCAAGCACGGTTTTCCCACCCCGATGTGCGGTAAGACGGCTAAGCACCACGCGGCCGGGCCGCGCCGACTGGCCCGCCTCCGCGCCTGCCTCGTCCGCGCCTGCGTTTTTCGCGCTTTGAGCGCCAACACCAGCCGCCGGACTGAAGTCCGGCAGCCCCGATAGCTCAAGGCCCGCAAACGCACCACTCATACCGCCGGAGGGTCCATTCACGGGAATTTTTGGCTTTGGACGCGACATGAGTTGAAATTGGCTGGCCGCGATTCAGAGGGACGCGGCACCAATCGGTCAACGGATAAAAGCCGGCCCCGCTGCCCTACGTTGCTTTCCCCTCCGCCAACTCGGCGGCCCTTGCTTCCGGTGTGTAGGGGAGCCGGCGAGGGCGGCGGGGGCGGCCAATCGCAGGAAGTTTCAAAACGCCGCGTGTTCGCCTTTGCTTTAAGCGTCTTTTTCGCGTTTTTTGTGGAGTTGCAATTCACCCCGATGAAAGTTTCAGATCTCAGAGGAATCCTTCAGTACGTGCCCCGGTTTCGCGAAAAGATTTTCGTGGTCGCCTTGGATGGAGAAGTGGCGGGCTCGCAAAACCTTGGGAACCTGCTGCTAGACCTTGCGGTTCTGCGGTCGCTGAGCATCAAGGTGATCCTCGTCCACGGTTGCGGAGCGCAGCTGCTACAGCTTTCGCATGAGCGGGGCGTGCCTGTCACCAGCTCCGATGGCACAGGCGTGACCGATGAGGCCACGCTGAAGCTGGGGATCGAAGCCTCGCACGTTGTCCTGCAGGAGCTCATGCAAGGGCTCGCCTCGGTGGACCTGCGGGCTGCGTACGCAAACGTGATCGTCGCTCACCCCGCAGGCATTCTCAACGGTGTCGATACGCTCTGCACCGGCCGCGTGGAACGGGTTGAAACAACAACTCTGCAGACTTTCCTCAACGAAGGCATCATTCCTGTGATTCCTCCGATCGGATTCGATGGAGAGGGAAGAACCTTCCGCGTGAATTCTGACTCCGTTGCCGTGGAGGTGGCAGAGGCGATGAGGGCGTTGAAAATTATTTACCTCGCACCGCACGGCTCGCTGAAAATCGCAGACCAACTGGTTCGACAGCTTTCGGTTTCTGAAACCGAAGACATCGTCCGGAAGCGCCGCAATGTTCTGGAGCCAGCACAGGTGTCGAAACTCGAGCACGCAGCAAAAGCGTGCCGGGGCGGGATCGCGCGCGTGCACCTGCTGGACGGGACGCAGAACGAGGCGCTTTTGAGCGAGATTTTCAGCCACGAAGGAATCGGCACCATGGTGTACTCAAACGAGTACCAACAGATGCGCAGGGCTCTGAAGAAGGATGTCAGGGCGTTGATGGTGCTGATCAAAGAGTCCATCGCAAACGCCGAGCTCGTCAAACGCACAAGGGCCGAACTCACAGGCATGCTGGACGACTACTGGCTGCTCGAGATCGACCGGAATCTGGTTGGCTGCGTGGCTTTGCACTTCTATCCCGAATCCCGCGCCGCCGAGCTCGCGTGTTTGTACGTTGCGAAAAGCCACGAGGGTCAGGGCTACGGACAGAAACTCATGGCTTTCGCCGAGCAGCTCGCGGCCAAGAAGGGCGCGTCCCATCTGCTCGCGCTTTCCACTCAGGCCTACAATTTCTTCCAACAAAAAGGCGGCTTCACAGAAGTCAGCCCGGAGGAACTACCGCCTGAGCGGAGGCGGCGCTGGGAGCAAAGCGGGCGCAACTCAAAGGTCATGCGCAAGACCACGCAGTTCGTGGCAAGCACGGCGAGCGCCAGCGTTTCCGCAGGTTCATCGCAAGAAAACTAGGCGCACTGGCAGTTACACCCGCCAAGGTCGCCACGGTCAACATAGCCGCCATTACTTATCCCGGACACTCCTCTCACTAAGCGCGCGCAGCGGGGCGACCAATTGACAGACGCCGCACACCAAAAACACCCCTCATGAATTCACTCTGGATTGATGGTTTGGTAGTCCTCGCCTACTTCGTGGTCATTATCACGATCGGCCTGCGCGTCGGTCGCGAGGATCAGTCGATGCGGTCTTTCGCGATCGGCGACCGCAACATCCCCTGGTGGGCGGTGCTGGCGTCCATCCTCGCTGCTGAGATCAGCGCGGCAACCTTTCTTGGCGCCCCAGGTGAGGGCTATGAAATGCGCAACTTCACGTACGCACAGCTCGCTCTCGGAACCATCCTCGCCCGAATCATCATTGCGGCGGTTTTCATCAAGCCCTTCTACGACTACCGGGTCATTTCAATCTACGAGTATCTTTCGCTACGGTTCGGAAAGCGAACGCGCAACGCGGCGTCCGCGGTTTTCCTGGTGACGCGCGCCCTGGCAAGCGGCACGCGGCTCTATGTGGCGGCAATCGTGCTGGTGATGGCGTACGAGCTGTTCACCGGCACGTCGCTCCAACCGCTGGACCAAGTGGCGGTTTACTGCGTGGCGCTTTTTGTCCTCACATGTGTCACGGCGATTTATACCGCCGCCGGCGGGATCAAGGCCGTGGTCTGGACGGATCTTATCCAGGCTTCACTCATGTTCGGCTCCCTCGGATTCGCCATCTGGAAAATCCTGCAGACTATTCCAAACGGTTGGCAGGGCGTGACGGCCGCACTCACGGGACCGAAAGACTTCAGCGTTTTTGATTTTGGAATCACCCCCGGCGCTGGGTTCGCGGCTAATTTGCGTTCCATTCTCGAGAGCGAATACACCATCTGGGCAGCCTTGATCGGCTCGACGTTCACCACCATGGCAACGCACGGCACTGACCAGGACATGGTCCAGCGGATGCTGACAGCGCGCGACCATCACCGCTCCCGCGCCTCGCTGATTCTTTCGGGCCTTGCGGACCTTCCTCTGGTGCTGTGCTTCCTTCTGGTGGGAATCCTCCTGTGGGTCCACTACCAGCAACCACACAAAGACGCACCCTTCGCGTACTTCATCGTTCACGAACTCCCCCCGGGCATCCGAGGCGTCCTGTTCGCAGGAATTTTCGCGACCGCCATGGGTTCGCTGAGCACCGCACTCAACGCCCTTGCCACAAGCTTCACGGAGGATTGGTACAAAAACTTCTTCCGCCCCAAAGCCACAGACGCCCAGGTGCTCCGGGCGGCCCGCATCAGCACCATCGTGTTTTCCGTGCTGCTGATCCTGATCGGCGCCGCCACGGCCTACGCAAAAATCATCCTGCACGCCCGGATCATCCCTATCGTACTCGGCATCTTCGGCTACACCTACGGCTCGCTTCTAGGGGTATTTCTCGTCGGGTTGCTCACAAAAAGGCGGGGAAGCGAAGCAGGTAATCTCGCAGCGATGGCGGCCGGTTTCGTGTGCGTGGCGCTTCTGAGTGGGCTTCACAACGATCTCTGGACGCTGGCGCATCCGGCTGCCGCTGCGGGGGTGCCGGTCGCCCCGCTCTGGGCCCCCGAATGGCTGCCAAGAATCGAGTTCCCGTGGCGTGTCGCATTCGGTTCCGTGGTGACTTTCGCAGTCGCCGTGCTTTTCCAAACGCCCGACGCTCAGATCCAAAGCGCAAAAGATCATCTTCTCCGAGCCAACGCTCTGGATGCCGCCAAAAACACCGACGTGGATAAAATTCTTGCGTAGGGAACTGAATCTTTAAACCGCCGCCAAAGTCGCTCCGCATCGCTATCCTAAGGTGGGGGGCTGCCCGGAAGCCCCTATTTTACTCACCCTTCATTCGCTTATAGCTAATTTTCGGGTGCTTGTGATTGGGCAAATTCACGTCAACACGAAAGCGAATCAAAACCGTAAATTTTAAGCCGGATTCCCGTCCTTTTTCCTTGTGCAAGGACGGAACACTTTTAACCTCCGTGCCCCCCGCCGGAGCCACCCACCACCCCTGTGAATAACTTGCGAATAACTGTGCATAACACGAGCAATCTCCTCACAAGTCTGCCATCTGCGGCAGCTTAAGGTGCAACAACCCTGTAACACGACAGACACAGCACGCTTGCCCGCAGCGTCGTCACAAAAACAAAGCAGCAAACAGCTTACATCGCCAACACCGGTCCCCTCGCCCCAAAAAAACTGCCGACCCGGCTCTTTCCGCAAATCTCCCTAAAGCCCCGAGCACCCCTCGCCGATCGTCCTGTGTACTACTGACCGTGCTGCCCGAGATCCCGTCCCCTGCAGCTCTCTGAATTTCAAAGTGGAAACCGCTCTCCCGAATCCCGAATCCAACGCCCTCGCTGCCGCTTCACTCTGGAAGGAAGTATGCTCGACGGTGCGCGCTGAAGTCAGCCAGGACACCTTCCAACGCTGGTTCAAGGACATCCGAGCCGTACAGCTCACCGGGACGCACCTGACGCTGCAACTCCCGAACAAAATCCACCAGTTTTGGATCGAAAGCAATTACCAGCAGATCCTCGAATCCGCCCTGATGCTCGCGACGGGCACGGGCCGCGCAATCCATTACGTCTTCAGCACCGACTCGGTTGGAAAGTCCGAGATTTTGGAGGAAGCCGAACGATTCGAACCCGAGCCCGCCGAAACGAAGGCCTCGACTCGCAACAGCCATCAGGAAACCGGCCTCAATCCGAGGAACACCTTTGACTCTTTCGTTGTTGGAGCAAACTGCCAGTTCGCCCATGCGGCTTGCACGGCGGTGGCAGCCGGCCCGGGCAAGACGTACAATCCCCTGTTCATCTACAGCGGCGTCGGGCTGGGGAAAACCCATCTGATGCACGCGATCGGCCACCATATTCTGGCCACAAAGAAGAACACCAAGGTGCTCTACATCACTTCCGAGAAGTTCACCAACGACTTCATCGACGCGATTCAAACTGGGTCTCTGGCAAAGTTCCGCAAGCGCTACAGGCAGGCTGACGTGCTCCTGATCGACGATATCCAGTTTTTGGGCGGCAAAGAAAGGTCACAGGAGGAGTTTTTCCACACCTTCAACACCCTGTTCGACGGCCACAAACAGATCGTGCTCTCCAGTGACAGACCCCCTTCGGAGATTGCCAACCTCGAAAACCGGCTGGTTTCACGCTTCGAGTGGGGACTTACCGCGGAAATGCAGCCCCCTGACATCGAGACACGTACGGCGATTCTGCGGAAGAAGGCTCAGAACATGCAGGTGAAGCTCGCACCGGAGATCATTGATTTTCTGGCGGAAAAGATCCGCACCAACGTGCGCCGCCTCGAGGGCGCGCTGATGCGGGTGGCGTCGTATGTCTCTCTCAACGAGGGGAAAACGCCTACAATGGAGCGCCTCGAAACGCTCCTCAAGGACATCCTTCAGGAAGAAGCCCGCAAGTCGGTCACAATCGAGCAGATCCAAAAGCGCGTGGCCGAACACTTTGACGTTCGCCTCGCGGACATGACAAGCAAGCGGCGTCCGGCCAACATCGCTTTCCCCCGCCAGATCGCCATGTATCTGGCGCGGGAGCTCACAAAGTCCTCGCTGGCTGAGATCGGCGAAGCCTTCGGGGGAAGGGACCATGGGACGGTGCTCCACGCGCACCGACAGGTCCGCGACAAAATCTCCAAGGACGACCATACCCGCCAGACCGTGTCGTTCCTCGACAACCAGCTTCAGAGGCACTAGCGCGCCACCAGTTCCCGCGCCCGTCATCCTTGCTTGCCCGCCTGCTCCGGTTTCAGACGAGACGGCCTGGGATCTGCCCTGCAGGCAGCAGGGAGTCCTCCACCGCAACCGAGCATATACACCCTCGCTCAGGAACCGTGCCCCCCACAGCTCCGACAGCCCCTTAGCCTTTGCCCCAGCTCAAAACCGAAGCAAACCCAGACGGAACTGGTTACTCAACATCGAAGATTCTCGACCGAGTCGGTCCGAATACATAAATATCTCAGAAAACATGATTCCCAAAACTTGGGCGCGCCTGTAATCCAGCTTTACCACTGAAGGAAAGTTGCCTCTGCGCTTCGGTTTATCCACACACCACCCGTATGAGATTCAATATCTCCAAAGACACATTCCTAGCCGGCCTCCAAACAGTCCAAAACGTTGTGAGCTCCAGATCGACTTTGCCGATCCTCTCCAACGTCAGGATTCAAGCCGATGCGGGCCAGCTCCGACTCACCACGACAGACTTGGATGTCGGCATCTCGGGAAGCGTGGAAGCCCAGACCGAACGCTCTGGAGGCACAACGCTTCCGGTGAAAAAACTCTCAAGCATCGTCAGGGAGCTGCCCTCCGGCGAAGTGCATGTTGAAGTCGATGGCAAAAACATCGCATCGATTCGGTGCGGGCAAACTTTCTTCAAAATCCACGGCCTTCCCGAGGATGAATTCCCGTCCCTTCCCGAGTTTGAAAACGCCAAGGTCTTCACTCTCAAGCAGGGTGAAATCAAAGACGCCTTGCGCAAAACCGCGTACGCGATCTCCACAGATGAAACGCGTTACGTCCTCAATGGCGTGCTGTTCTCCTTCAAGGACAGTCGCCTGACGATGGTGGCCACGGATGGACGCAGGCTCGCGCTGGTGGACCTTGAGGTCGAGTTCCCGCAAAGCGATGAAGTTGAGATTATTGTCCCAACAAAATGCATCAACGAGCTCACCCGTCTCGTGAGCGAGAATGGCGAACTGAAGATGATGGTGGGCCAAAACCAAATCGCATTCGACGTGGGCTCCACAAGGCTCGTTTCAAAGTTGGTGGACGGCAACTACCCGAATTATCGGCAGGTGATTCCAACGGAAATTAGCGAGCGCGTCACCTTGGAGCGGGTCAATTTCCTCGCTGCTGTACACCGTGTGTCGCTGCTTGCGAGCGAGAAGAGCAACTCGGTGAAGTTGATTCTTACAAAAAACAATCTGGAGATTGCAGCAAACACGCCGGACGTGGGCGAAGCCCGCGAGTCAATTCCCGTGGTCTACAAAGGCAAAGATATCACGATCGCCTTCAACCCAGAATACCTGATGGCGCCCCTGCGGGCCCTGCCCAATGACGAGGTGTTTCTCGATCTGATCGATGAAATGAGCCCCGGGGTGATTAAGATTCAAAGCCCATTCCTTTACGTGCTGATGCCGATGCGCGTGGGCTGAGTGGAAGGTTCTTTGGAACCGATCCACTTTTAGGTTGCGCTGAGGGTTGCAACTTTTACTCTCTACGAACTGCGCGTCATTGCGCAGGACAGATTTAAGGCTCACGTGGCGGAATTGGCAGACGCGTACGGCTCAGGACCGTATGGGGTAACCCGTGGAGGTTCGAGTCCTCTCGTGAGCACCACCCTAAACCTCAAGCCGAGGGATGGGTTCTCAGCTTGTTGAGCAGTCCGTTGCGAGGAGCGCGGAAAAAACGCAAGAAAAGCGCGGAAACGTGCAATCCTCGGTTCCTCAGAGTTCCTCGCATAAGCGCGGCATCGTGCTGAGACTCACCTCCCAGTTTTTAGGAGAGCGGCCGCAGTTTCAACGAACTCTCAGCAGATATATCCTGACTAAATACCGGGGGATATTCACGCTCAAGAGCGCCATTATTTTTACTGCCGCATATTGCCCGAATTCTCCGCACCGCTTTCCACAGCTACCTTTTGAGCGAATCCGAAGGCGCACCGATTTTCATCTATCTCTTTTCCACAAAAGACGCTTGTCAAAAGGGTTCTGTCCTCGGAATCTATCGCCCCTCTTCGTCGGGCCGTAGTTCAGCTTGGTAGAACGCTTGAATGGGGTTCAAGAGGTCGTGGGTTCGAATCCCGCCGGCCCGACCACTTTGGTTTGCATGTACTTAGGATTTTCGCTTGTCTCTTCTAAGACCTAAACTAAGACCGTGTCCGCCGACGTTCCAGTTTATCCAAGGCCGTCTTTTGGGGTTGTAATTCCGCTGCTGGCGTTGACCCCGAATTAGCTGCATACGTTCTCCAATGAAGCCCAAAAAAGCCGCGCCTTCTCGAAAGACTGTAAACGTCGCAAAGCGTGCAGCGACGGACGAAGCTAATCGATGTGTACCCGAGTACATCACGGAGTCATGGACAACGCACGCCGACGCTCTGAAAATGCTCGTGCATTGTACCGCGCTTTTAAAAGTTTTGGATTCATTGAATCCGGAGTCTTCTGGCTTATCACCCGAGGAACTTGCCAATAAGGCTGCGGAACTTCTTCACGCCTGTCACCTCCAATTGAAGGTGGAAGAGTTGAATTCCGCTCAGCGAGTTAAAGAAAAGAGGCGTAAGTTGATCCAAATCGGCCAAAAACGTTCACCGATGAGTTTTGATGAAGGTCGGAAAGCCCTTGCG